>JAWWCR010000223.1:0-6985 GCA_033720355.1 Gemmatimonadota bacterium | reverse complement strand
CGTAGATGAGCCACCTGAGCGTCTGGGCGTGGAATTCGTGGATACCCGCCGCCCGGTTGCCCGCCGGCAGATCGCCCCACAACCGGTCGCACTCCCCGGGGCGGTGCAGCGTCCCGAACCCGTCGGCGACGAACAGCGTCCGTGCCTCCTCGTCGTAGATCCAGCTCGTGTGCGAGCGGTCGGCGAGCGGCGGGTCGAGGAAGGTCAGCCGTCGTCCGAGGACGTCGAGCGAGCCGCCGATCTCGGCCTGCCGCGCGTACGGGAGGCCCTGGATGTCGGCGTTGGCGACCGACGCGACGATTTCGAAGTCGCCCCAGTCGCGGCGGAAGCTCGGGATGTTGCCCGAATGGGGGTAATCGGAGTGCGAGAGGACCAGCGCCCCCGGTCCGCCGCCACCAGTCGCCTCGCCGATGCGGCGCGACAGGCTCTCGCGGTGGTAGAACGACCCCGAGTCGATCAGGATGTCTCCGCCGGGGGCACGGACGAGATAGACCGACACGTGGACGTGCCGCCCGTCGGGCTCGGCGAAGCACTCGTGGATCCACTCGACCCCCCGGCCGATCGGGCGCGTGGCGCTCACAGGACGCCCGTCCGCCCCGTCGCGGCGACGTTCGCCACGACCTCGTTCATCAGATGGAAGAAGCGGTCGGGGGATTCGCGGATCGGCAGGCCGTGCGACGGGAAGAGGCGGTACCCGGCGAACTCGCGCGCGAGCCGCTCCGTCGCCGCCACGACCTTCGCGACCTCCACGTACTGGAACCAGAACATCACGCGGCTGTGGAAGGCCTCGAGGCGGCTCACGTCGATCGGCCCGGCGAGCTCGTCGACGCACTTCAGGCACTCGCCCTCGACGTGCGGGAAGCCGAGCCAGTCCACGGTGAAGAGCGTCTTCGTCGTCTCCTCCGACATCCACGTGTGGAGCGCCGCGTCGAGAAAGGTAGCCTCGGGGAACCGCACGACGAGGCCGCCGAGATCGATCTCGTCGTCGGGCCCCACGAGCAGCGCGCCGTCGAGGTGGTAGAGCGCGTGCGTCTCTCCCGCGGCGGGGCCGACCAGCCGGGCGTCGGGATAGCGCCTGAGCAGCCGGGCCGCGTTCGCCGCGTGCGGCACGTCGGTGTGCGACAGGGCGACGTAGTCGAGCGGCCGGTCGCCCAGGATCTCCTCGACGGCGGCCACTACGAGATCCGCCGCCGCGGGCGAGAGCGTGTCGAACAGCAGCGACCGCTCGCCCACCAGAAGATAAGCGTTCTGCGGGACGTGCAGGGGGCGTCCCGGCGTGCACCACGAGGCCCCCGCCGCCACCACCGATCGGGCGATCTTCGGACGGTCGGGGCCGCATTCCTGGATCCAGTGGATCCCGGGGAGAACCTCCCGGTGCGCGCTCATGCCGCACAGACTGCACGGCCCGCCGCGACGCGGCCAGTGCCCGGCGTGGCCGAATCGGGGCGGCCGGACCACATTCCCGGGCCATGAGACACTTCCCGCGGTCCCTCCGTCAAGCGTCCTCCGGTCTTCGGGCCGGTCTGACCGGCGCGCTGCTCGGCGCCCTCGCGGGGTGGACCGGTCCGGTCGAGGCGGTCGCCGGGCAGGAGCGCGAGGTCCTCTTCTACATGGGCGGGAGCGGCGAGCGGGCCCTCGAGACGCTGCGCGCCCACGCAGACCGGATCTCGATCGTCTCGCCACAGGCATTTCGGACCGACTCTCTCGGCGACGTGGAGGGCGGCGTCCACCCCGAGGTGATGGCCGTGGCCGCCGAGCACGGGATCGACGTCATCCCGCTCATCGTGAACCCCGGGTTCGACCAGCCGCTGATGCATGCGCTGCTCGCGAACCCCGCGGCCCGCCGGCGGACGATCGACTCGTTCGTGCGGCTGGCGCGCGAGCACGGCTTCCGCGGGTGGCAGTTCGACTACGAGAACTTCCACGTCGACGACCGCGACGCGTTCACGGCCTACTACCGCGAGACGGCGGACGCATTCCGGGAGGCGGGACTCTCGCTCTCCGTCGCCGTCGTGCCCACCGACGGGAGCCCGGGCACGACGTCCTTCCAGCAGTACATGCAGGACAACTGGCGGAACGGCTTCGACGTCGCGGCGCTGGCGGAGATCGGCGACTTCGTGTCGCTGATGACCTACGCGCAGCACGGCGGCCCCACGGCCCCGGGGCCCGTCGCGGGTCTCCCGTGGGTCCGCCGCATGCTCGACTACGCGCTCGCGCAGGGGGTGCCCGCCTCGAAGATCTCGCTCGGTATCCCCACGTATTCGGCGACCTGGCGTCCAGTACACGACGAAGGCGCGGGCGCGCGTGTCCGCGGGTTCGAGATCCCGCACGAGCGGGCGCGCGAGCTGCTCGACGCTTCCGGGGCGACGCCGATCTGGCTGCCGGAGATCGGCGTGGCCTACGCGTTCTGGTCGAACGAGGGGATCTACGAGTGGCTGTTTCTCGAGGACGCACGCTCGCTCGAGGCGAAGCTCGACCTGCTCGACGAATACGAAGGGCTCCGAGGGATCTCGGCGTGGGTGCTCGGCGCCGAGGACCCGGAGATCTGGGAAGTGCTGGCCAGACGCGTCCCGCCGACCCGCGGGATGAAGTGAGACGCGTCTCGCTTCAGTGCGTCGGCGCGAACGCGGCGAAGTGCTCCTGGAGCAGCTCGTTCACCCGGTCGGCGGCCTCCTCCGGCACCCAGTGGCTCACGCCCTCGATGACCTCGAACCGGTAAGGCCCCTCGACGTAGTCCGCCGTCAGCTCGGCGCCTTCGCGACCGAGCGCCACGTCCTCCGTGCTCCAGATGAACATCGTGGGCATCCGGATGGGCGTGACGTCGCCCGGCGGCACGTTCAGGTTCATCGCGCGGTACCAGTTGAGCGCGGCCCCGATCGCCTCGGGCGTCCCGAGGACGTCCACGTACTCCTGCACCTCCTCGGGCGACAGACCGCCGTAGATCCCCCTCAGCATCGCCGCGTCGTCGGCGAGGAACATCTCCTCCGCCCCCTCCGAACGGAACGTCTCCATGTACCCCGACATCCGAGCCTGCTCGCCGTTCGGGTCGGCGAGCGCCTGCGAGAAGGCGAACGGGTGAGGCACCGAGATCGGTACGAGCGAGAGCACCCGATCGGGGTGGAGGAGACCGGTGAACCACGCCACGGCGGCCCCCCAGTCGTGCCCCACGACGTGAAAGGTCTCGGCGCCCACCGCATCGGCCATTCCGACCACGTCGGCGACGAGGTTCGGGATGGCGTACGCCGCCACGTCCTCGGGCCGCGCGCCCGGCGAATACCCCCGCTGATCGGGCGCGATCGCCCGGAAGCCGAGGTCTGCCAGGACGGGCATCTGATGACGCCACTCGAACGACGACTGGGGGAACCCGTGGAGGAGGAAGATCACCGGCCCGTCCTCGGGGCCGGCGACGACCGCCTCGAAGACGAGATCGTCCACCCTGATCGTGGTCTCCTCGATCATGCCCTGACCCTCCGCGCGAGAGGCGGTGGAAGCCACCGCGGCCGCGACGATCGCGAGCGCGGCGACGGGCCGGTTGTGGCGGCGAGCGTTCATGCCCTCTCCTGGCCGACGTTCTCCGGGCTATCCGTCTTCGTCGGGCTTCTTGAGAAGCCTCCAGACGACGTAGCCGACGATGCCGAGCACGAGTAGCGACGGGATCCACCCGAGCAGGTTCATGATGGCGCCGAAGGCGACCACCCCGACTGCTCCTTCGACGCGTCCCAGCCATCGATTTCGACTGCGGGTCCGGTCGACTTCTCGCTGTGTATAGAGCTCGGGAAGGTTGTCGAAGTCCCTCATCGGTGCCTCCCGTGTGTTCGATCGCGGTCTCCGTCATCTACGACCCGCGCAGGGCGCCCGTTTCCGACGCTGGGGCCGACGACCTCACCCGACAAGGGGTTCGAGCAACCGAGTCGCGATGGTGCGAAGGCGAGCGCGTTTGTGTAAAATGGTGTATTCCCTTGATCCGACAGGACTTGTGGACATGGCCAGGACTTCCAACGAAGACGCCGGCATCGACCGGCAAGCGCGGCTCGCGCAGGCGCAGGCGCTCACCCTGCGCCTCCTCACGCGCGCGACGATCCCGCTGGTCATCGTCATCATCCTAACCGTCGCCCGCATCGCGGTGGGCACGTTCGGGCAGCGCGGGACGACGATTCTCCTCTACGGCGCGCTGGTGGCCGCGGTGGCGATGTTCGTGTACGCCCTTCCGACCGTCTTCATGGCGCAGGGGAAGCCGCGCCCCTGGTGGACCGGGATCGCCTCGGTGCTCGGTGTCCTGCCGCTTCTGTACGGCCTCTATCTCGGTGCGATCGGCGGGGCCCTCGGGGCCATTCGAGCCGAGAACCTGGTCGAGGCAGGTCTCGGGGTCCTGTTCCTGCTCGCCGGGTTCGCCTACGTGCGCGACTTTTCCCGACTCGCCGTTCTCGGCCGCGGGATCGAAGCGACGATCTCGACGGGGTAGCCGAGCCGCCCGGCCCGGCGCGCCGGGGGGATCCTCCGGTTGTGCGGGCCTCCCGCAGTTCGCACCATTGCACCGCAGCGCCCGCGACGGGCGCGGCTCCACGGTCAACCGCCGCGACGGAGGTCGGGTGTGCGGAAGCTCCTCAAGCTCCTCGGGATCATCGTCCTCGTCATCGCGATCGCCCTGGTGGTCATGGGCTTCCGGGGGCGTAGCATCGTCGAGGCGACCTACGGGTCCACCTTCCGTCTGATCGACACTCTGCCCGACTCGATCGATCTGGCCGAAGCGGACCGCTGGACGATCCTGACCGGGTGTCGAGACTGCCATGGCGAGGATCTCTCGGGAGAGGTGATGATCGATGCGCCGCCCTTCCTGGTGGTGGCGCCGAACCTCACGCGCGGTACGGGCGGGGTCGCCGCGGACTACGAGACAGCCGCCGATTGGGACAGGGCCATCCGGTATCGAATCCGGCCCGACGGGACGGGGATGCTGCCGATGATGCCCTCGGAGAACTACCACCACCTGAGCGATGCCGACCTGATGCGGATCATCGCCGCCGTGCGTGCTGCGCCTCCGGTCGACCGCGAGCTGCCGTCGACCCGTGTCCGGCTCATGGGCCTCCCGATCGCCGGGATCGGCGTCCTCCATCCGAGCGATGATCAGCCCGATGCCCCCGCCGGCCCGACGCCGCCGGCCGCTCCGACGGCCGACTACGGGGCGTACCTCGCGCGTCTGACCTGCGTCGAGTGTCACGGCGAGGACCTGCGCGGGGGACCGACTCCGGGTGGCGGACCGAAGGCGACCGACCTCGCGGCAGCGGGTCTCTGGTCGTACGAGGCGTTCGCCGAGGCCGTCACCCGGGGGGTGGCGCCGGGCGGGCGCCGGCTCGCCGAGCAGATGCCGTCGCCCTCGTTCTCCGTGCTGACCGAGACGGAGCTGCGGGCGCTCCAGGCCTACCTCGCCACGCTTCTCACGGAGGAGCGGTGATGCGCTCGTCCGGGATGGGTCGGCGTCCCGGGGTCGCGCCCGCCGTCGCACTCGCCGCCGCGCTCGCGACGTCGACCGCGGCTCCCTCGCTCGCGCAGGCGCCGGCGACGCGGTTCGCCGACTCGCAGCGCACCGACGGGGGGATGCCGGTCATCCTGCCGCTTCGCCAGCGGGCCGCGGTCGTCGATCGGCTGCTCGAGCGTCGGCTCGACACGGTCGTGCCGGAGGTCATGCGGCGCGAAGGCGTCGACATGTGGATCATCGCGGCCCGGGAGTACAACGAGGACCCCGTCATCGAGACGATGTTGCCCGCGACCTGGATGGCCGCGCGTCGGCGCACCGTCCTGATCCTGTACGATCGTGGGGGCGACCGCCCGGTCGAACGCCTTGCGGTCGCACGCTACGACATCGGGCCGTTCCCGCGCGCCTGGGATCCGGAGAGCCAGCCCGACCAGTGGGCGCGCGTGGCCGAGGTCATCGCCGAGCGGGACCCGCGGAGGATCGCGGTGAACCGGTCCTCGACGTTCGCGCTCGCCGACGGGCTGACCGACACCGAGCACGATGCCTTTCTCGACGCATTGCCCCGGATGTATCGGGAGCGGGTCGTGCCCGCCGAGCGCCTGGCGATCGGGTGGCTGGAGACCCGCACGCCCGAGGAGATGGAGATCTATCCCCAGATCGTGCGGATCGCGCACCGCATCATCGCCGAGGGGTTCAGCTCCGCCGCGATCCAGCCCGGCGTCACGACGACCGAGGACCTCGTGTGGTGGTACCGCGAGCGGATTCTCGATCTGAGGCTCGAGACCTGGTTCCAGCCCAGCGTCTCGGTGGATCGCCATCGTACGGCCGACGATGCGCGCGACGCGGGCGACTTCTCGTCGCGCCCCGAGGAGAACGTGATTCGGCCGGGGGACCTGCTGCACGTGGACTTCGGGATCACCTATCTGCGTCTCAACACCGACACCCAGCAACACGCCTACGTGTTGCGGCCGGGCGAGACGGACGCACCGGCCGGCTTGAAGGCGGCGTTGGCCGTGGGGAACCGGCTCCAGGACATCCTGACCGAGAACTTCGTCGCGGGACGCAGCGGGAACGCGATCCTCGCCGGCGCGCTCACCCGGGCGAGGCTGGACGGGATCGACGCGACGATCTACACGCACCCGATCGGGTTCCACGGGCACGCGGCCGGGCCGACGATCGGTTTGTGGGACCAGCAGGGCGGGGTGCCGGGTCGGGGCGACTATCCGCTCTTTCCGAACACGGCGCACTCGATCGAGTTGAACGCGGCCGTCGACATCCCCGAATGGGACGGTCAGACGATCCGCGTCATGCTCGAGGAGGACGCATTCTTCGACGGCGAGAGCACATGGTACATCGATGGCCGCCAGACGGAGCTCTGGCTGATCCCGCGCTGATCCGGGGGTCGGGCCCCTGAACGCCTATCTTCTCAAGCGCGTGGCGGCGTTCGCGCTCGCCTTCGTGGCGCTCGAGCTCCTCGCCTCGCTGGCCTGGCTCGTGCTGCATCGGACGGATCGG
>JAWWCR010000222.1:0-7064 GCA_033720355.1 Gemmatimonadota bacterium | reverse complement strand
CTGCGCGCGACCCACTGGGGTTCTTCAGCAGCCTCCTAGGGCGACCCGTCGATGGCCCCGGGGGGTCCGCGCCCGGCACCCGACGGAGCGCCGGTCGGCAGGGGTTCGGTCGCGGCCGTGAGTCGCGGGGCCAGCAATACGCCGGCGGCGGCGACCGCCGGCGTGCGCCCCTGCCCGGGTATGTACCCACCCGCCGGTCGCGCGCGCGCCGGGTGCGCGACCCCGTTCAGGATGCCCGCGAGCGCGAGAAACCAGGCGGCGAAGAACGCCCCGGACGCTCCACCCCGAAGCATCCACACCGACACCGCCCAGATCCCGAGCCACACCAGGTTGATCGTCAGGAATATCGACAGAGGGACGGGCCTCTCTCCGAACAGGGCGGGCAGCCGGGCCGGCAGGTCGCCGACGGCCTCTTCCGCGAGGTGAACGCCCTGGGCCACCACCGCGACGGCGAGCGCTTTCGACGCGGCGACCCGTTCCGACGCCTTCTCCGGAGGGGAACCGCGTCTCGCGGTCAGCACGCCGGCGTAGAGCGCTATGAGAGACAACACGACGATGCTGGGGAGCACGCTCACCATCGCTATTCCACCGAGCCCCCGTCGTTCGGGATCCGTGGCGTTCAGACTACTCCGTCATGTTCGGCCGCCGCCAGCACCTGTCCGATTCCGGACACCTGATCCCGCATGCGACCGGAGATACGCGCTGCGGCGTCGGGGGAACGGAGCCACAACTCGTTTTCTTTCAACAAGTTGCGCCCTTCAGCGCTCCCGGCACGCCGGTTGCCCCTATCCCCGCTCGACGCACCACCGCGACCGCGCTCATCCAGGACACTGACCAGATCATGGGAATCCCCAACGACCTCCGTTTCGCCGCTCGCTCGCTGCGCCGCCGCCCGGGCTTCACCCTGGCTGCCGCCGGCACCCTCGCGCTCGGGATCGGCGCGACCACGGCCATCTTCGGCGTAGCGAACGCCGTGCTGCTCAGGTCGTTGCCGTATCCGGACGCGCACGAGCTGACGATGGTGTGGGGCGACGATCGCGACGAGCCCGCGCCGCTGCCGGGTGGCGCCATGTCGAGCCCCGACTTCGGCGACGTGCAGACCGAGACCGAGACGCTCGAGGCGATCGCGCTCTACGACGCCGGAAACCACACACTGTCGAGTGACGGCTCGGCCGAGGTGATTCGGGGAGCCCGCGCCACGCGCGATCTCTTCCGAGTCTTCGCCTCGGAGCCCGTGCTCGGCCGAACCTTCACCGAAGAGGAGACGCGGTTCCAGGGGCCCGACGCCGTCGTGGTGAGCGACGCGTTCTGGCAGAGCCGGCTGGGCGGCGACCCGGCGGCGCTTGGCACCACCCTGACGATCAACGGCGAGCCGCACCCGATCGTCGGGGTCGCGCCGCCGGCGTTCGCCTTTCCGGCGGATGCGCAGCTGTGGCTCCCGCTTCAGAACAACGACGAGGGGTGCGGCCGCGGCTGCGGGATCGCGTCGGCCGTGGCCCGGCTCGCCGACGACGTCCCGATCGACCGCGCGCGGGCCGAGCTGGATCAGCTGTCCGCCCTCATGGAGACCGAGAACGCCGATTCCAACGAGGACCTCGTCTATCGGGTCACGCCGCTCAGGGATGTCATCGTCGGGGACGTGAGGACCTCGCTCTGGGTTCTGCTCGGCGCGGTCGGGATGGTGCTGCTGATCGCGTGCGCGAACGTCGCCAACCTCGTGCTGCTCCGCGGCGGGTCGCGCCGGACCGAGCTCGCCGTGCGGACCGCGCTCGGCGCCGGGCGGCGGCGCCTGCTGGCCCAGCTCATGACCGAGAACGCCGCGCTCGCCCTCCTCGGCGGCGTGGGCGGCGTGCTGCTCGCGTCGTGGGCCACGTCGGGCGTGGTGCGTCTGGCGCCCGAGGGGCTGCCGCGGCTCGACGAGATCGGTCTCGACGCGACGACCGCCATCTTCGCGGTGGCGATCGTCGGGCTCACCGTCCTCGTCTTCGGGCTCGTGCCGGCGCTCCGGATCTCCTCTGGGGGCGTGGCCGAGTCGATCCGCCGCGACGGCGGCGTCGGCGACCGGGCGGGCGGGCGCACCCGCGCCGTCGTGCTGGTCGCGGAAGTCGCCCTGTCGGTGATGTTGCTGCTCGGCGCGGGGCTCATGCTTAGAAGCCTCGCCCGCATGCAGACCGTCGACCTCGGGCTGACGACCGAGGACGTGTCCGTCTTTCGGCTGTCGCTCCCCGGGAGCCGCTACGACGGGCCCGATGCCCGCGTCGCCTTCGTCGACCGACTGGAAGAGCGTCTGAGCGCCATCCCCGGCGTAGAAGGCGTGGCCACCGGCGTCTCGCTGCCGTTCGGAGACCTCAGCCTGGGCGGCACCTTCCTCCGCCCCGACCTGCCGGAGCCCGAGCCCGGACAGGCGCCCAACCCCGGCTATCGCACCCTCGACCCCGACGCCTTCGACGTGCTCGGGCTCGAGATCGTCCGCGGTCGTCCGCTACTGGAGAGCGACCGTCGGGGTGCCCGCCCCGTCGCCCTCATCAACGAGGCCGCCGCCGAGAGGTACTGGCCCGGCGAGGACCCGCTGGGGAAGACCATGCGCGTGTTGATCGCGCTCGGGTACGACGAGACCGAGCCCCGCACCGTCGTCGGGATCGTCCGCGACTTCAGGAGCGAGGTCACCAGGCCCGCGCGCCCGGAGATGTACATGCCACGAGCGCAGACCGGCGCCGGCTTTCCGCACGTGGCGATCCGAGCCCCCGGGCGGCCGTCGTCCGAGGTGCTGGCGGCGGCGCGCGAGGCCGTCTCCGCCCTCGACCCCGAGCTGCCGATCGTGAGCCCGGCCGCGCTCGACGACCTGGTCGCCGAGCACATGGCGGCGCCGAGGTTCTACCTCGTGTTGCTCTCGCTCTTCGCCATCATGGCCGTCGTCCTCGCGGCAGTCGGAATCTACGGCGTGGTCGCCTACATGGTCGTCCAGCGCACCCCGGAGATCGGTGTCCGCGTGGCCCTCGGCGCCCGCGTCGACCACGTGATCAGGATGGTCGTCTGGCAGGGCCTCGGCCCCGCGCTGGCCGGGCTCGCGCTCGGTCTGGCCGGCGCGCTCGCGCTGGGCCGGCTGATCTCCGGGATCCTCTTCGACGTGGCCCCGACCGACCCCCTCACCTGGGGGCTGGCGTCGCTGCTGCTGCTCGGCGTAGTGGCGGGGGCGGCGGCCCTGCCTGCCCGAAAGGCCAGCCGGATCGATCCGGCCGAGGCGCTCAGGACGGAGTGACGCCGCGACGACGGGCGCGTCTAACCGTCAGATACGCCAGGCAGCCGGCCACGCTGACGCCAGCCAGGAAGTCGGGCCGCTCGAGCACCGCGAGCACGGCGTCCATTGAGGCGGCTCCCGTCAGGTCCAGCAGCCACACCGGAAACAGGGGCAGGCCGATCGCGAGAATGCTGCCACCCAGCAGGATCCCGAGAAGTCGGAAGAGCTGGATGGCGTGGTCTCGGAGGGCCTCTTCCTTTCTTTCGTCGTCCAGCTCCGGGTCGCGCAGGGTCCGCATGCTCTGGTGGGCCCGCGACGCGGCTTCTCGAGCGTGCTCCGGCAGCTTCAGCCGTTCGAAGACGAGGGCGAACCCCGCCACCACGAACAGGGCGAGGACCCAGCTCACGGCTTGGCGTCGGAGATCGCTGTCTCGACGTGCCCGCCCCGGTCTCTGGCCCTCGCGCAAAGGCGCTTGAGCGGGAACCACAGAAATCCGAAGAGCGCCGCGCCGATCGCCGCGAGCGCGGCGATCAGGGCGCCCAGTCCCGAGATAAAGCTCCCCGGCCCGACGTACGCGTGGGCCGGCGCCGCGACCGACAGCGCGATCAGGACCGCGAGCGATGCGAAGACAGAGCGTCTGAACCGGCTCATGATGCACCCTCCGTTGCAGTGTCGCCGGAGCCCGCGTGGGCGCAGGGCCACGCCGCGACCTCCTCCGGTGACAGATCCACCCGGGTGGCGCCCGTGACGGCCGGGATCCGGCCCTCACCGTACGGCTCGACCACCCAATCCCAGACGGACGAGCCGTCGGGAGCTACCTCCACCACCCGTCCCCCTCCCTCCTCGACGAGGAGCATGTTGCCGTCCAGCAACTGCCATTTGCCGCGATGATCCGTGTAGAAGGGGTCGGACCGGGGGGTCGGAAACAGCACCTTCGTGGAGTCGGTGTGGGGTTGGAAGGCGACGATCCTGCTCCCGCCCAGCATGCTTCCGCCCGCGCCGTCGCGGCGGTTGTCGAAGACGCCGATCCAGCCGTCTCCGATGAAATCCGGATCGTGCTGTACGATCAGGCCCTCCGTCGTGTGCCACTTGATCCGCCCGGACTCGGGGTCGACGACCATGACCATGTCCAGCTCCCGCATCGATACCAGCAGGTCGCCGGCCTCGAACAACGGGTACTGACTCGCGAGCGAGTCCGGCAGCGGCTCGACGTCATTGACGTGCGTGGGGTCGATGTCGTCGAGCATGTCCTCCTCCGCCAGGTGCCACTCGAGCCCGTTCTGGTAGAGGATGTCGAGGACGTCCACGGTCTCGAGCACCTCGCCGTCCTCCGAGATCCGCATCAGCTGATCCTGAAACACGGCCTGCCCGATGCCCGGGAAGCCGTCGGGATGTCCCGGGCTTCCCCGCTCCCCGCGCGTGCCCGCCGGTGTCCAGAAGCTCCCGTCGTCCGCACGTGCGATCGAATGGTGGTTGTTCGCGAACACCCCCCAGAGCACTCTCCCGCAGGCGTCGAGACGGAACGTCCCGGCGTACTCCAGGTTGATGAGCACGTCTCCGTTCGGGAACAGGTAGGTGCCCTGGATGTCGAGGTCCCTCTTGACGGGAATCGAGGGCGGAGCGCCATCCAGCAGCGCGACCGGGTCGATGGTCCACGAGTGGAGCACGTTCCCCTTCCGATCGATCAACCGGAGGCCCGGTCTGAGCTCGCCACCGACGTCTGTCCATGCCGAAGCGAGGAGGGTCAGCCCCGCGTGCACGCTCCCTGGCTGGTGGGTGGTCGCGCCCTCCCGCTCGTACACCGCCTTGTGCAGGTAGACGGGGAGCTTCACCGGGTTTACGGCGTCCGCCTGGCTCCATGCTCGTAGCAGGAGGTCGTTGGGGAACCAGCCATTCGCGCTCGTGGCATACCCGTAGAACCAGGCCAGCACGGCCACTGAGAGCACGAACGCGACCTTCTCCAACGAAAGCTTGCGCATCTTGCCCGGTTTTTGCAGACCTCGTGCCGCCCGAAAAGCCACGGGATTCGGGGTCAGACGGGCGCTCGCGTCTTCACCCACCCATGCGATGTGCCGGGCCGGCCGGGCACTCTGCTAATGACCGATCTGCAACGCCGAGGTCGATCCCGAATACGGGAACGTCCGGGAGAGGCGGGGCGCCCCCCGGACCCGGACCCTTGGAGCGCGTATTCCGGACGAGTTCGGCGATGACGACCGATGACCGGCGGACGACGAGTCTACGCGATCAGTGTCCGAAAGAACGCCACGATCGCGGGCATGAAGCTGTCCATCGCGGGATAGGCGTCGCGCCGATCCTCGTACCGCTGTAGCAAGTCGACGAGCTCCGGGGTCCAGACGAACCCCGCCTCTACCTGGGCCCGCGACTCCTCGGCGGCCGCGTCCTCTCCCTCGTGGTCCGCGACGTACCGGACGACGGCCGCGCGCACGAGCGACTCCAGCATCATGGACTCCCAGGAGCCATACCGCAGCGCGCGCATGGCCTCGGCCACCGTCTCGTAGAGCGGCTCGCCTACCTCCTGAAGCTCCGCCCGGTGCCGGTCGACCAGCGGGTTCACGAACGAGTGGTTGAACTCGTGGACGATCGTCCCGGCGAAGTCCGGGTCGAAGACCGGCATCCCGGCGGCATCGACATCCGTGACACCCGTGATCGCGAAGAACTCGCGTTCCTCATGGGGCCCCTCGTAGTCGACCCCGTAGCTCGCCCGGCCGTTGAGAAGACCGGGGACGAGAACGAAGTCGGCGGCCGCGTCACCCCCCCAGAACCCCTCGAACCAGGCGACATCGATCGCGTCACCGACGAGCCGTCGTAGACGCGCCTCGGTGCTGTCGACAACCTGCCGCTGGCCGTCCATGAAACGGTCGAACCTGCTGTCCCGCGCGAACGCCCGGGCGAGCTCGAGGAAGGCCCGCGTGGAATCCGGATGTGTGGCCCACGTGCGGTGGAGAGATCCCGACGATTCCAACGGTACACGCTCCTCGAGGGCCGGGGGCATCGTCACGTGCACGGCGAGGTTCATCGGGACGAAGAAGCCGACGCCGTACGGACCCGCCAGCCGCTTCGCCATCTCGACGGCCGCGTGATCGGCATGCGGTGAGAAGTACTCATCGACCCCATCCGCCCACCCGGGCACCTGCGTCATGTCGTATTCGCCGCGCCCCCCGAGGCGGAAGAGCACGCCCATCAGCTCGACCCGTTCGTCGACCTCGATCGTGATGCCGGATACGGAGGAGTCCTCCTGCGCTACCGCGTCGTGCGCCGGTCCGCCGAATCCCAACCCCAGCGCTGTCAAGGTCAGGACCCGCGCGCTCCGCACGGGTTGCCAGCGCTCTCTCCAACCAGGGTATCTGACCATGACACGTCCTACGTGGCGTGTACGCCCCGGGTTGCGGAAGCGTGTCGAGATTCACCACGAGTTCGAGCGGAGTATCCGGGAGGCCTCCGTGCAGAGCCCGGTGTCGGGGGAGACGTGACACGGCACTTCACGGAGGGGAACGACCAGGATCGAGCGCGAGGGGTATCGTCCCGTCGTGCGGGTCGTTCGCTTCTCGGGAGACGACATCATCCTTATCGTGACTCTGGAGCCGAGCCCGGGGAGGATCGCCCCCGACCGCCGACCATTCGGCAAGGAGAGAAGGATGCACGCCGCCCGGAGCCCGATCCTGCGACTGGCGTGCGCTGCGCTTCTGCTCGCCGGGGCCTCGCCTGCCCGATCGCAGGTGCCTCCGGACGACTCCCCACCGGCGGCCGTCCCGCGCACACCCGACGGCCGACCCGATTTCCAGGGCGACTGGACCAACGCGACGCT
>JAWWCR010000221.1:0-7091 GCA_033720355.1 Gemmatimonadota bacterium | reverse complement strand
CCACCGGGGACGGCTGCCTGAGGACGAACAGACCCCAGTCCACATCGAACCGGTCGCCGAGCCACCGGGGCGTCGCGGTCCACTCGTCGATCTCGAGGCCCTCGCTCGCGTGGCGCCGCGCCAGCTCCGTCACGGGCCGATTCGGCACTGCCGGCCAGGGAGGGACCTCGGGCATCCAGCTCCCGTCGGGGCGGTAGAACCGAACCTCGCCGTCCTCGTCGAGCGTCATCCGCCACCCGCCCTCGTGAACGAGCACGTGATGGTGACGACACAGGAGGACGAGGTTGTCGGGCGCCGTGTGGCCGCCGTCGGCCCAGTGCGTCGCATGGTGTGCGTCGCAGTACCGATTCCGGCACCCGGGGAATCGGCACCCGTCGTCACGGTGCGCGAGCACGCGCCGAAGCGGCGTCGATACCGTCCGCTTGCGTCGCCCGACATCGAGCACCGAGCCGTCGGCTCCGTGGAGCATCGTCACGACGCCGGCGTCGCATGCGAGTCGTCGGGCCGTCTCCGCGGAGACGCGCGGGCCGCCCTCGAACCGGGGGACGTGCGCCAGCGGATCCGGGACCCGGATGTGTCCGCGCCCCGAGTCTCGTCCGCCGCCGGTCCGCGCTCCGTCCACGCCCGCGGCGCGGGCCGAACTCGAGCCGGAGAGCGTCTCCGCGGAGACGTGCAGCACGACCTGGAACCGGTCCGCCCGACTCACGACGCGCTTCCGGGCCCGCGCGTCGATCTCCGCCCCGGACGCCTCGTCGCGGGGGTCGCGACCGCGATCGCGGGCCGCGATGCCGCCCGCGTCGGCGCGCGTGATCGCCGGCAGGCCCTCGCCAAGGGCCGCTTCCATCGCCAGCACGAACGCATCCGCCCGCCGCTGCTCGGGAGTGGACTCATCCCCTCGCGCCGGCGGGCCGGACGCCCAACGCGCCGCGGCTAGCGCGCGGTTCGTGATCGCGCCCCCCTCCGCGTCGAGACGCGCGGTCAGCGTCCACGAGCCGTCGATCTCCGGAATCAGCTTCACGGAGCGCTGCACGTGGACCTCCCACTCGTCCTCGGCCCGATCGGCGGCCCGCCAGGCACCGACGAGCCGTTCCATCTGCGCGGCCGTCGTGTGACGGGCCGCCTCGACGAGGTCCGCCTCGTTCTCCGGCGTGGCCACACGCGTGAGCGCCCGCGCCAGCGAGTAGCTGAGCTCTCCCCGACCCATCGCCGCCCTCATGTGAGGAAGCTCGCCCAGGGCCCGCGCCACGCGGACCTTCTCGCGCGCCGTACCCCCGCCGACACCGATGCGCCAGCTCAGCCAGGCCGCGCAGGTCGTAAACCCCTCCTCGTGCCACCCCTGTCCCTCGTCGAACACCCGGATCAGGTCGAGCTGCTCGGCAGTCGCGGCCGTCAGATGAGCCGAGATGCTCGCGATCCGGTCTCCCACGCCGGCGAGCCAGCGTCGGCGAGCCCGGACCCCGGCCGGAGCGGCACCGGGCTCGAGCGGGGCAACGGCAGGCGCGGGCGCCGACCCTCGCCCCGAGGAGGGCGGGCGTCCGAGGGCGGCGTGCGATAGCGAAACCATGAGGTCCTCCCGTGATACCGAACAGATCCCGAACACATGTCCAGTATCGGGCGTGACATCAAAGGGCTCTCAAGGCGGCCACGTCGGCCGGTAGACGCGAAGGTGGGCCGGACGACCCGAGCGGGCCGAGTCGAGGACCAGTCGGCGGGCATCACGTCCGACTCGGAAGCGCGCGCCTCGTCGAGCCCGGGCCTCGCGGGCGCGGCACCACCCCGGGCCTCGCGGGCGCGGCACGCGATGCCGACTCAGCCGAAGCGGGCCAGCCTGGACAGCACGCATCGAACCGGCAGAGTCGCGTGTTGCCCTCATCGGGAATCGGCGGCTCGCCGCTCCTTGTTGCCGGGGTCGGCCGGGGACAGGTTGAGGGTCCGCCGGTCGGTTGATTCGTTGCGGGCCAACCCGTCCTCCGGTCGGTCAGCCGGTCCGTGGACAGGTCGCACAGTACAGGTGGGTCAGCCGGCCCGCGCGCGGGTCAACCGCTCCGTAGCGGGGGCCGATTCCAAGACGCCCGTTCAACGCCACAAGCCTGGAGTCCTCAGTGTCGCGCACGCTCTCTACGATCCGTCAACGCCTCGCACACACGCGCCCTACGCACACCCGCCCGGCGAGGTCGTCGTCGGCCCCGCCCGGCGGTCGGGCCCATCCGGCACTCATGGCAGGTGCCGCGGTCGCGCTCGCGGTCGCGCTGGCACCCGCGTCCGCGGTCGCCCAGGACCTCACCGCTCCCGAGGCCTTTTTCGGGCACCAGATCGGCGCGGACTACGAGCTTCCGAACTACACGCAGCTCACCGAGTACTGGACCCTGCTCTCCACCCAGTCGGATCGCATGACCTTGCGGTCGATCGGCAAGACGGCCGAGGGGCGCGATCAGCTGATGGCGATCGTGACGTCCCCCGAGAACCACGAGAACCTCCGGCGGTACCGCGACATCTCGGCGAGGCTGGCGAACGCCGAAGGAGTCACCGAAGAGGAGGCGCGGCAGCTCGCCCGCGAGGGGAAGGCGGTCGTGTGGATCGACGGCGGACTGCACGCGACCGAGGTGCTCGGGGCCCAGCAGCTCATGGAGACGCTGTGGCAGATGGTGAGCGGCACCGATGACGAGACCCTCAGGATCCTCGACGACGTCGTCATCCTCTTTGTCCACGCGAACCCGGATGGCATGGAGCTGGTGTCGAACTGGTACACGCGCGTCGACGAGAAGACCGAGCGTTCGACGGGCGGGATCCCGCGGCTCTACCAGAAGTACGTGGGCCACGACAACAACCGCGACTTCTACGCCTCGACGCAGCCCGAGACAGAGAACATGAATCGGGTGATGTATCGCGAGTGGTATCCGCAGATCGTCTACAACCACCACCAGACGGGGCCGACCGGGACCGTCCTCTTCGCGCCGCCTTTCCGCGACCCGTTCAACTACAACATCGATCCGCTCGTGATCACGGGGATCGATCTGGTCGGGTCGGCGATGCACTCTCGGTTCGTCGCCGAGGGCAAGCCGGGGGCGACGCGCCGTCGCGGGGCGAACTACTCCACGTGGTGGAACGGCGGGCTCCGCACCACGCCGTATTTCAAGAACATGATCGGTCTGCTGACCGAGACCATCGGGAACCCGACGCCGATGGAGATCCCCATGATCATGGAGCGGATCGTTCCGAGCGATGGGCTCCCCGCCCCGATCGAGCCGCAGCCGTGGCACTTCCGACAGTCCGTCGATTACTCGGTGACGGCGAACAAGGCGGTTCTCGATCTGGCGTCGCGGTATCGCGAGACCTTCCTGTACCGCATCTGGCGGATGGGGATGAACTCGATCGAGCGCGGGAGCGAGGACCACTGGACGATCCACCCGAAGATGGTGGATCAGCTGGCCGAGCGGATGAACGCCGAGCGCGGAAACACCGATTTCGCGCAGAACGTCGGCGGGTTCGGAGGGATCCGCGGGAGCCGCGACGACTACGAGACGATGTTTACGCCCGAGACGCGTGATCCGCGCGGCTACATCCTCCCGGCCGACCAGCCGGACTTCCCGACGGCGACGAAGCTGGTGAACGCGCTGCTCGAGGGCGGCGTGCACGTCCACCGCGCCACGGCCGACTTCTCGGTCGCAGGCACGCGGTACCCGGCGGGCTCGTACGTGGTGAAGAGCGCGCAGGCGTTTCGTCCGCACGTGCTCGACATGTTCGAGCCGCAGGACCACCCGAACGACTTCCAGTATCCCGGGGCGCCGCCAACGCCGCCGTACGACAACGCGGGGTGGACGCTCGCGATGCAGATGGGCGTCGAGTACGACCGCATCCTCGAGGGGTTCGACGGACCGTTCGAGCGGATCGAGGAGTGGAACGCGACCCCGCTCGCCGGCACGGTCGCCGGCGCGGATGGCGCGAGCGGGTTCCTCTTCAGCCACGCGGCGAACGACGCGTTCGCGGCGATCAACCGTCTCCAGGCGAACGATCACGAGGTGTACTGGCTGCGCGAGCCGTTCACGGCGGGCGGGATGACGCACCCATCCGGCACCTTCTACGTGAAGACGCGCGGCGGCACCGCCCAGCTGCTCGGGACCATCGCGACCGAGCTCGGGATCGATTTCACCGGCACGGCCGATGAGCCCGCCGGCGAGGCGCTTCGGTTGCGGGCGCCGCGAGTCGCGCTGTGGGACGAGTACGGCGGCTCGATGCCGTCGGGATGGATCCGCTGGATCCTCGAGCAGTTCGAGTACCGGGACGTCGAGGTCGTCTACCCTCCGCGGTTCGACGAGGGAAATCTCTCGGATGACTACGACATCATCATCTTCCCGAACGGCGCGCTCGGCGGCGACTTCGAGGATCTGATGGCGGCGGCGGATGAGGATGAGGACGATGACGAAGGGCCCGGCGGGTTTTTCCGGGGTCGCGGTCCCGATCCGGAGACGGTGCCCGAGGAGTACCGGTCGCGGATGGGTCGCATGTCGGCCGCGGCGCACGGCGCCGCGATCCAGGAGTTCCTGGCCGACGGTGGGTCCATCGTCACGATCGGCAACGCGACGCGTCTCGGGCGCGGGCTCGGGCTCCCTCTCGAGGACCACCTCGAGGATGCGTCGCGCGAGGAGTACTACGTGCCGGGCTCGATCCTGGAGGTCGCGATCGACGAGGATGCGCTCGTGACGGCGGGCATGACGTCACCGCTCATGGTGTCCTTCAACAACAGCCCCGTGTTCAAGCCGATGGCGGCCTCCTCACAGGACTCCGATCGGGCCGGGACGGTCGACCCGATCGCGTGGTTCGATCAGGACCGGCCGCTGCGCAGCGGGTGGGCGTGGGGCCAGGAGCGGCTGAACGGCGGCGTCACGATGGGACAGGCCGACGTGGGCGAGGGGACGATCTATCTGTTCGGCCCGCTGATCACGCGGCGCGCGCAACCGCATGCCACCTTTAAGCTTCTGTTCAACGCGATCGCGCTGTCGAACGCCGAGTCCGGTCGACCGTGACCGGGCGGCGGCGGTGGCGCCGCCGTCGGCAGTCCAACGGAACGACTTGATAGGGGGCCGAACGGCCCCCTAGACTCCTTGCGGACCGTACCCCGCCTGCGCCCTCCATCCGCAAGGAGAGTCTCCAATGCGAAGAACAGCACTGGCAGCGTTGACCCTGCCTCTCGCACTGATGGCGTGCGACGCCGTCGAGCCGGTGACCGCCCCGGCCGACGCTCCGGAAGCGCAGCTCGGGAAGAATGCTCGGGGCGCGGGCGGGCCGAACGCCCTCGACAGGATGAACGCCATGCTCGAGGCTCAGGACTCCGAATATCGGATCGCCTACGCCGAATACTACACGGTCGATGCCCCGGCCGAGGCGAACATCATCCTCGCGAAGGACGTCGGGAACCAGCTTCTCTGCCTGCCCCTCCCCGACGGATCCGAGTTTTGCGCAAACTTCATCCCGGACGATGACCGACGCGTCGCGATCGATCTCGACCCGAACACGATCGATGTCGTCGTGGATCTCGCCCAGGGTGCCACGACCAGCGGCCTGTCCGTCCTCGAGACCACCGCGGCGATCGAGCGGGCCATGCAGACGTGGGATGACAGAACCTGCTCGACACTCGGGATCCAGGTGGCCGGCGTCCCGGCCGACATCGGTCTCATCCAGGCCCTCGAAGGATTCG
This sequence comes from Gemmatimonadota bacterium, assembly GCA_033720355.1. Classification (GTDB taxonomy): domain Bacteria; phylum Gemmatimonadota; class Gemmatimonadetes; order Palauibacterales; family Palauibacteraceae; genus Palauibacter. Next base: position 1,396 of record JAWWCR010000221.1, on the reverse strand, counting down.
GCGGGACCGGGCTCACGTTCTCGGACATCGTGCACGCGGGCTTCCTGCCCGCCGCCTTCTTCGAGGCGCTTCTGGATGAGCCGGGCGGCGGAACGTCGATCCTCGGCGTCACCTTCACCCTCACCTTCACGGTGGGTGATCTCGACGGGAACGGGCTCCCCGACGTCGGGGCCCGGGAGATCTACTACAATGACGGCTTCGCGTGGGCAGATGACGGCGTATCGCACTTCGACTTCGAGACGGTCGCGCTCCACGAGGCGGGTCACGGCCTGAGCCAGGGCCACTTCGGCACGCTGAACTTCAACCCGAAGAAGGGAACGCTCAGGGCGTCACCGCTCGCCGTCATGAACGCGGGCTATACCCAGATCCAGCGGTCGCTCAAGGGCACCGACAACGGCGGCCACTGCACCGTCTGGGGTAGCTGGCCGAACTGACCGACGTGGAGGGGCCTGCCGCTCCGGCCGCGGGCCCCTCGGCCCCCCGGTGGGGTCCGGGACAGCCGGGTCGCGCCGGCGTCAGTTCCAGCCCAGACCGCGGAGCTGCTCGACGTCGAGGTTCCCGCCGCTGAGAACGCACACGACCTTCGTGGCCGGCGGCGCGTCGATCAGGTGGTGGAGCAGGGCGCCGACGGGCGCCGCCGCGGCGCCCTCGACCACCAGCTTGGCGCGGGTCATCAGCCAGAGCAGCGCGTCGAAGATCTGCTCGTCCGGCAGCGTCACCACCTCTTCGACGAAGCGACTCACTACGGATGCGGTGTTGTCGCCGACCCGCTTCACCCGCAGCCCGTCGATGATGGTGTTCGCCTCGTCGAGCGTGACGATCTCGCCCGTCTCGACGCTGCGCTTCATGGCCGGCGCGCCCGAAGACTCGACGCCGAACACGCGGATGTCGGGCTTGAAGGCTCTGAGCGACATCGAGTTGCCGGAGATGAGCCCGCCGCCGCCGATCGGGATCACCGCGACCTCGACCTCCGGCCAGTCCTCGAGGATCTCCATCCCCAGCGTCCCCTGACCGGCGATGAGCCGCGGGTCGTCGAAGGGGTGGACGTACGTGTAGCCGTGCTCCTCGACGAGCTCGAGCGCGCGCTCGTTCGCCTCGTCCCAGATCTGGCCGTGCAGGACGACCCTGGCGCCGTACCCTTCGGTCGCGGCGATCTTCGACTTCGTCGCGTTCTCGGCCATGAGGACAATCGCATCGATCCCGTACATGCGGGCCGCGATCGCTACCCCCTGGGCGTGATTTCCGGCGGAGGAGCAGATGATCCCCCGCGCGCGCTCCTCGTCGCTGAGGTGCGCGATGACGTTGAGCGGTCCGCGGACCTTGTAGGACCCGCCGCGCTGGAAGATCTCGGCCTGCAGACGCACGTCGAACCCCGAGGCCTCGCTCAGCGAGCGAT
>JAWWCR010000220.1:0-7122 GCA_033720355.1 Gemmatimonadota bacterium | reverse complement strand
GAGCACCGGCGGCGGGAGGAGCACCGGTGGGAGGAGCGGCGGCGGGAGCAGCGGCGACCGCGGGAACCGCCGTGAGCGCCGGGGGCGCCGCCGGAGTCGAAGCCGTTGAGCACGGCCGGAGGCGCCGGCCGCGGGCGCTGCCCGGGGCGCCGGTCCTGAGCGCCGCCGGGAGCGCCGGTCCCGAGCGCTGCCGGGGCGCCGGTTTTGAGCGCTTCCAGGGCGCCGGTCCTGAGCGCCGACAGCACCTTGAGAGGGGTTATGGCGGGAGGCTGTTCAGCCGCTCCGCGATGTCCCCTAGTCTCTCGGCCGATTCGGGGACACCGAGGAAGTTGGCTGCGGTGGGTTTGAGGAGCCCGAACAGGTAGGCCGCGCGCTCGAAGGCGCTGCGAGCTTCGTCCGTCGCGTCCGTGCCGTCGGAGAGCTGGGCCTCGAGTCCGTCGAGGTAGGACAGCTCGGCGAGGAGCCAGCACCGGCCCGGGTCTACCTCGCCTCCGGGCGCGATCATCATGAGGAGCGTCTCCGGCGACATGGCGCGCGCGAGATCGTAGTCGAGCCCGCCGAGCTTCGCGGCGTCGTGCATCTGCTCGCGGATCTCCGCACGAGTCGCCTCGCCGCCCAGGATGCGCCTTCGCAGCGCTGTCAGCATGGCGCCGAGCTGCTCGATCATCCGCATGATGTAGTCGCGTCGATCCATGAGGTCCCGTATTCTGGCGCGATGTTCAGGCCCGATCACTACGCCGCGCGGGTGCCAGCTCTGGCCCCGTATGCCGCCGCGCTCCGGGCGTTCCATGGAGGCGACGATGGCGCCGGAATCCGTCTCCGGAGCAGCCTCGGCGAGGACGAAGTGCTGCCTGCCGCGCTGTTCTTCCGCGGAGGCGACGACTTTCTTCCCTTCGAACGATACGCGCTCGACCTCGCTCAGGGGCGAGTGCTCGACCTGGGAGCGGGCACGGGCGTCCACTCGCTCGAGCTACAACGTCGTGGGTACGACACGCTGGCGGTGGAGAACTGCGGGGCGCTGGTCGACCTGATGCGGGCTCGCGGCGTCCACCATGTCCTGCGAGCCGACTTCACGATGTGGTGCGGTCCGCGATTCGAGACCGTCCTCATGCTCATGAATGGCATCGGGCCGACCGGCACGATCGCCGGACTCGACCGGTTTCTTTGGCATGCGCGACGCTTCGTAACAGACGACGGTCAGTTGATCATCGACTCCGCGGAGGCGGCTCCGGAGTGCGGTGAGAGCGACCAGCGATGGCCCGATCGGGGCGAATACCCCGGACAGGCGTGGATCGACCTCGAGCATGACGGGGCGCGCGGACGTCCCTTCCGGGAGCTGTACGCCGACATGGAGACTCTCCGGGAGCGTGCGACGCGGGCCGGGTGGGTCGCGGATGTCGCTTTCGAAGAGGATGGGGCGTTTCTCGTCCGTCTGACGCCCGGGTCGGTGGGGCCGTCGGCCGGCCGACCGGCGGTTGGGTCAGCGGCCCGGTCGGCTGTTCGGCCGCGTCGACGATGAGTTCCCTCGCGCGAGTCGTCGACGGACTCGAGAGCCGGTTCGAGACGATTCGGTCGACGCCGGGTCTCCCCTGGCCGCTCGACGATGCGCCTCCTCCCGCCCATGCGGTCGAGATCGGCCGGTCGCGCGACGGCCGGCCGATTCACGCCTACCGAGTCGGAGATGGGGGACGGCGCGTGAGCCTCATCGCGGGGTGCCACGCGGACGAGCCGGTGGGCCCGCGCCTGCTCGGCCGATTCGTCCCGTACCTGTACGGTCTGGATCGGGGCGATCCGCTCGTCGAGGACATCGAGTGGTGGATCATCCCCCACCTCAACCCCGATGGGGCGGCGCTCAACGCACCGTGGCAGCACCCGGGGGCCGAAGCCTACGACTTCGCCGAGTACCTTCCGGGGCGCGTCCGCGAGTTGCCGGGCGACGACATCGAGTTCGGCTTCCCGAACCCCACCGCGGCCGGGCGCGGCGGCTCAGACGGCGGTGCTGGACAGGCCGATCGCGTGGGTCCCCGCGACGAGGGCGCCCGGCCCGAGCCGGCGGCTGCGGCGGGCTGGTGGGCCGGCGCGGATGGTCCGTTCGATCTTCACCTCACCCTTCATGGCATGGCCTGGGCCGCCGGCCCGTGGTTCCTGATCGAGCCCGCCTGGATCGACCGCACGGCCCCACTCCGCGCCTACCTGGCCGAGCGTGTCCGCGAGCTCGGGTACCGACTGCACGATGTCGAGCGGCACGGCGAGAAGGGGTTCGTCCGCATCGAGCGGGGGTTCGCGACGCGCCCCGACTCGGTCGCGATGCGCGAGCATTTCCTGGCACTCGAGGATCTCGAGACGGCAGCCCGGTTCCGGCCGAACTCGATGGAGCACATCAGATCGCTCGGCGGCGACGCGCTGACACTGGTCTCGGAGATGCCGCTCTTCATCCTGCCGGGTGTCGGCGAGAGGATCGGACCGCCGGACCCCAAGCTCGAGGAGTGGCGAGAACGAATCGCGGGCTGGCAGATGCGAGCGACGGTCGCGGCGGACCGTCGCGGTGCGCGCGGGGCCGGTGACGAGGGGGGAGCGGCCGGTGACGAGGGGGGAGCGACCGGTGGCGAGGCGGGCGCCGACGACGCCGTGGCGACCGCGGTCCGCGACGAGGCCCAGGGCGCCGGCCTGTCGGCGATGCCCGTCACCGATCAGATGCGTCTGCAGTGGGCGCTGATCTCGGCGGCGCTCGTGACGGTCGCCTGAGCGCTGGGGCCGGCACGTGACACACACGTTACTCCCCCGCTACACGAATCCGGCAACCATTTCACGAGTCGCGTCGTCGAAACATTGAAAGGCTGAACAACGTCAGGTACACCGGAGTTCGAGACAACACCGTGGCGACCAGCGCGCGAGGCGCCGCGTTCAGAAGAAGGACAGATAGATGGTACTCGACAACAAGAGCAAGATCGCGATCGCGGCGTCGATCTTCTGGATGGCACTGGCGACGTTCGTGATCCTCGGAACGCACGGGGAGTCGGTGGCGAAGGCCGATACGGTCACGCCGACCGTGGAGTCCGCGACCGAATGGCAGGCCCACCCCGCCCACCTTTCGGACGACAGGGTGAGTCTCGCGGATCCTGCCCAGTGTTGAGGCGGAACGGGCGTCGAACGCCCCTCACACCTCGCTAAGGTCGGCTCGAAGGTTCGAGCCGGCCTTTTTTTTGTCCCCTCTCCTTTTGTCCGCCGGTCACCCTCCGATACACTTGACCCCCGGCACACCACATACACGACCTTCGATCAGGGAGACCATCGATGGAAGGGTTCGATATTTCGTCACTCGCCTCACAGGCGACGGAGCTCGTGACCACCTGGGGCCTCCGGGTCGTCGGCGCGATCGCGGTCCTCATCGTCGGCCGCGCGGTAGCCGCCCGGATCCGCCGGGCCATGGGCGCCGTGCTCGACGCCCGCGGGGCGGACCCGACGCTGGTCCCGTTCGTCACGGGTCTGGTCTACACGCTGTGCATGGCGTTCGTCATCATCGCGGTGCTCGGTCTGTTCGGGATCCCGACCGCCTCGTTCGTCGCCGTGCTCGGCGCCGCGGGCCTGGCCGTCGGGCTCGCGATGCAGGGTACACTGTCCAATTTCGCCGCGGGCGTGATGCTGCTCGTCTTCCGGCCCTTCCAGGTCGGCGATGTCGTCGAGACAGGAGGGGCCACCGGGAAGGTCGAGGCGATCGGGATCTTCACGACCACGCTCAACACGCCCGACAACGTGCGGGTCATCGTCCCGAACTCCGATGCGTTCGGCGGCGTGATCAAGAACTACACGGGGAACGAGATCCGGCGCGTCGACCTCGTGATGGGCGTCTCGTACGACGACGACCTCGCGGTCGCCCGTCAGACGATCGTCGACACGATCGCGGAGGCCGACGGGATCCTGTCGGACCCCGAGCCGGTGGTCGCGCTCCACGAGCTCGCCGACTCGTCAGTGAACTTCGTGGTGCGTCCGTGGTGTTCGACAGAGGACTACTGGGCCGTCCGGTGGGACCTCACCGAGAAGCTCAAGCTCGCGCTCGAGGCGGCGGGGTGCTCGATCCCATACCCGCAGCGGGACGTGCATCTGTTCGAAGCGGGTAAGCAGAGCGCCTGATCGGCGAGGGCACGGTCAACGATACCGCGAGCCGGGGCGTCACAGGGGTGAGGCGGGTGGCGGGAGCGGGCTCGAGGAGCGGGGACGAAGCGGGGCCATGAGGCGCGATTCGCTGATACGGTGGTACTACGCGGCGACCCCGCTGTTCGCGGCGGCGGATCTGGCGTTCGGGCTCTCGGTCAGGGCGTCGGGGATCGCCGACGTGCGGTGGCGGGTCGTGTGGTACGTCTTCGCGGTGGGGTGCTGGCTGCTCATGCGGCGGCGCCCCCGCTGGACACCCGCGATCGGGATCGCCGAGAGCTCGGTGAATCTGTTCGTCCTGGTGTACGGCGTGTTGGGGCCGATCTTCGCCCTGCCCGATGCGGTGGCGGCCGGTGGAGAGGTCGCGCTCCCCTTCGGGCCGGAGCGGATCGCAAACCTTATGCTCTCGGGAACCGTCATAGTTCTGAGCTTCCATCGTCACCAGACGGACCTCGCGAATCTTGCGGGCGCCGGGTCCCGTAGGTAGGTGGGCCGGCGGTAAGCCGGTCGGCGGGGCGATGGAGTCATGATCCCGTAGAGCAGCAGCGAAGGGCCGCGAAGCGGCGGTCCGGACGACAACTGGAGGCAACGTCATGGGACTCGTTTGGTTGGGCCTTTTCGGGCTCTGTGTCGGCTCGATCGCGAAGTGGATCCGGCCCGAGAACGCTCCCGACAGCTGGTGGAAGACCATGCTTCTCGGGATCGGTGGCGCCTGGGTCGGTAACTGGGTCGGCGGAATCCTCGGCTTCGGACCGTACCGCGGCTTCACGTTCGGCGGGATGGCGCTGGCGGTCCTCGGCGCGCTGATCCTTCTCTGGCTGTACGGGAAGATGAAGACCGACTGACCCGCCTCGCGGCACGATGCCCCCGCGACGGGGGTACATCGGACGGCCACCGTGGCGACCCCGTGGTGGCCGTTCGTCATTCGGGCAGCCGTTCTGTGGCCGGGTGGCCGTTCTTCCTCCGGGCGACCGTGTTAGGTTCCTCCGCCATGACCAACGACGAGCGTCTCGACTTCATCCGCCAGATCGTCGCCGACGACGTGGCTTCCGGGAAGCACGGCGGCCGGGTCCTCACCCGGTTTCCGCCCGAGCCGAACGGCTACCTCCACCTCGGCCACGCCGCGGCGATCTTCCTCGATTTCGGCGTCGCGGCGGAACACGGCGGTCTGACGACGCTACGGATGGACGACACGAACCCGACCACCGAGGACCCGAGCTTCGTCGAGGCGATCGCCGACGACATCCGGTGGCTGGGATTCGAGTGGGACGGCGAGATCCGCTACGCATCCGACTACTTCGAGGCCCTGTACCTGATGGCCGGGCGGATGATCGAGGACGGCTTCGCGTACGTGGACAGCCTCTCGGAGGAGGAGATCCGCGAGTACCGGGGATCGGTGACCGAGCCGGGGCGCCCGAGCCCCCACCGCGACCGGTCGGTGGACGAGAACCTCGACCTGTTCCGCCGCATGCGCGCGGGGGAGTTCGAGGACGGGACGCACGTCCTGCGCGCGAAGATCGATCTCGCCGCGTCGAACATGAAGATGCGCGACCCGCTCATGTACCGGATCCGCCACGCCCACCACTACCGGACGGGTGACGAGTGGCCGATCTACCCCATGTACGACTGGGCGCACGGCCAGTCGGACGCGATCGAGGGGATCACGCATTCGCTGTGCACGCTCGAGTTCGAGAACAACCGCGAGCTGTACGACTGGTTCATCGAGCACACACGTCCGTCGGCGGCGCGTCTCGACGCGATCGCCGGGGCGCGGGGCGGCGGGACCGATGAGCTCGGGTCGTGGGACCCGCGGCCGCGTCAGTTCGAGTTCGCCCGGCTGAACCTCGACTACACGGTGTTCAGCAAGCGGAAGCTCAAGCGTCTCGTAGAGTCGGGCACGGTGGACGGGTGGGACGATCCGCGGATGCCGACGATCGCGGCGATCCGCCGGCGCGGCGTGCCGCCCTCGGCCATCGCGACCTTCGTCGACCAGGTCGGGATCGCCAAGGCGGACAAGCGCGTCGACATCGGGACTTTCGAGTACGCCGTGCGCGACGCGCTCAACCACACAGCGCCCCGCGTCATGTGCGTACTCGACCCCCTGCCGGTGCTCATCGAGAACTTCGACGAGGAGGGGACCGGGGCGGTCGAATGGCTCGACGCCCCCTGCTTCCCGCGCGACGTGCAGGACCCGCCGGCAGACTGGCCCGAGACGCGGAGGATCCCGTTCACGCGTCGCCTGCTGATCGAGCGGGCCGACTTCGCCGAGCAGCCGCCGAAGGGGTACCGGCGGCTGGCTCCGGATCGCGAGGTGCGGCTGCGCCACGGCTTCTTCGTGACCTGCACCGGCATCGACCGCGATGCCGATGGAGCCGTCGCAGGGCTGCGGTGCCGCTACGACCCCGAAACCCGCGGCGGCTCGGCCCCCGATGGCCGGAAGGTGTCCGGGACGATCCACTGGGTGTCGGCCGACGAGTCGATCGCGGCGGAGGTCCGCCTCTACGACCGGCTCTTCTCCACACCCGACCCGGGCGAGGGCGTCGACGACCCGCTGGACAACCTGAACCCGGACTCGCTCGAGGTCCTGGGCAGGGCCCGCATCGAGCCGAGCGTGCGCGACGACCCGCGCGACACGGTCTACCAGTTCGAGCGGCACGGCTACTTCATCCGCGACTCCGCGTCGGACCCCGAAACCATCGTCTTCAACCGGACCGTCTCGCTGCGCGACACGTGGGCGTCACCCGGCACGGGGCGCGCTCGACCGGGCGACGACGCCGCAGCCGAGGCTGACGAGGATGACGGCCACGGCGATGCCGGCCGCACGCGGGACGATTCCACCCCCGGCGAGATCGGCGAGGACACGGGGCTCCGCGAACGCGAGCGGCTTCGGGCCGAGTCGCCGACGCTCGCGGCCGCGCATGTCAGGTACGCCGATGACCTCGGGCTGCCCGACGACCTCGCCGATCTTCT
>JAWWCR010000219.1:0-7149 GCA_033720355.1 Gemmatimonadota bacterium | reverse complement strand
TACAGCCCCGGCGTGTTGATCGAGGTGAAGGTGATCGCGGCCGTCGGTTGAGGAATCGTTCCCCCACGGATGTAAGGAATCGGCCCGCTCGCGACACTAATAAGTGTTGGTCTACACTCGAGAGACACTCGAGAGGGGGGGAGGATGGCACGCGAGTCGAGCGAGCCGGACCGATCGGGGACCACCCGCGCACACCGATTCGAGCTCAGGCTGTGGTACGATGAGGGGGCGCGCGACGACCCCTCCCGGTGGCGTTTCAGCCTCAGCGACACCCACAGCAACGAGCAGGTCGGGGGGATCGGCGTCGCCGGTCTGACCGAGGCCGTCGCGTTGCTGACGAGCCGTTTCGAGGGTCGGCCGACCCCGGTACAGCCCGGGGCGGCGAAGGAGTAGGTTCCGGGGTCGGGGCTCCCCGTCTCCGCATTGCCGGGTCGGGGGGGCGATCGAAACGCGCGAGCGGGACGTCCGGATGACCGATCTTTCGAACCGGCTCGTCATCGTCACCGGTGCAAACTCCGGTGTGGGGTATTCGGTCTCGGGGCATCTCCTCGAGGCCGGGGCGCGCGTGGTGCTGGTGTGCCGCGACCGCGAAAGGGGGGAGCACGCTCGCGCGTCGCTCGAATCGGCCCACCCTCGAGGCGTTCCCGAGCTCGAGATCGCGGACCTCTCGGACCTCTCCTCGGTGCGCGACCTGGCCGCACGACTCGCCCGCTTCGACGGCATCGAGGCGCTCGTGAACAACGCCGGAGTGTGGCGGGCCCACCTGGAACGCACGGCTGCCGGTCTCGAAGTCACCATGGCGACGAACCACCTGGGTCACTTCCTCCTCACGCACCTCCTTCGGCCCCAGCTCTCCGCCGGTGGCAACCGGGTCGTGAACGTCAGCTCGCGCGCCCACTACAGGGCCGATCTCACCCGTGCGCCGTTCGAGGACATCTGCAAGGGGGACGCGTGGCGAGGCGGGCTCGAAGCGTACTCCGACTCGAAGCTCGCGAACGTGGTGTTCACGGTCGAGCTCGTCCGGCGCTACGGGGAAGACGGCCTTGTGGCGAACGCCGTCCACCCCGGGGTGCTGCGCACGATGATCTGGAACAAGGGCCGGTCGCCGGTCTCGTGGATCCTGAGGATGCTGAAGCCTTTGATGGGATCGGCCGATGTCGGTGGACGCGCCGTGATGCGGCTGCTGGAGGACCCCGAGCGCAGGCTCATGACGGGCGCCTACTTCGATGTCGAGGAGGTGGCCAAGCCCGCCGCTTCCGCCGGCGACGAGGCGCTCGGACGTCGGCTCTGGGAGACGAGCGCGCTCCTCACGGGGCTCGCCTGACCGGTTCTCCTGGCCACCCTTGGAGCCGGCCGGACGTCTAACCATCTTGAGGGCCGACGGGAGATCGCCGCGAGTCGCGGGTGGGGGTCTTCCGGGGGGTCAATCCATCGAGTCGGAAGGAGCCGGAACATGAGGAGATCGGGTCTCATCGCCGTCGCCGTGGTCGGGATCGCGGCAGGAGCCTTCGCGCTTTCGGCGGTCGGCGCCGACGCGCCCGCCGCGGAGTTCGCCACGGCGAACGTGACCTCCGACGTCGTGGAGGGCACGCTGCCGGCCCCGAACTCGATCGCGCCGAACCCCGACACCCCCGTCGAGCTGGCGCTACGCGACCCGGTCGATCCCGCGTCGTTCGATCCCGCGACGCTCGCCGTCTTCGGACGGTGGTCCGGCGTGATGACCGGGGAGGTCAGCGTGCTCGACGGCGGACGACGGATCCGCTTCGAACCGTCAGAGCCGTTCCAGCACGGCGAGGCGGTGACGGTGACGCTCGAGTCCGGCGCTCCGCTCGCCGGCGGCGGCGAGGCCTCCACGGGGTTCGCATGGAGCTTCTGGATCCAGCCCGAAGCCGGGTCACTCGACATGATCGACCGGGGCGAGCGGATCCTGCTCGAGGACGGCGAGGATCACGTCCAGCCCTACGGCGCCTACGCCGGCGACTTCAACCTCGACGGATACCCGGATCTGGCCATCCCCAACGAGGTGTCGGCGGATGTCCGGATCATGCTCAACGACGGGGCCGGGAACTACGACGAGTTCCAGATCCTCGACATCCCGGGCGGCGCCTGGCCGAGCCCCAACGAGGGGGAGGACTTCAACCGCGACGGGATCACCGACTTCGTGGTCGGCAACGCCGGGAACGATCTGGTCACCTTGTTTCTGGGCGACGGGCAGGGCTGGTTCGATCAGGGGAGCAACACGAACAGCGGTCAGAACGTGCGCGGCGTCTGCATAATGGATCTGAACCACGACGGCTGGCCGGACGTGGGCGCCGTCAACATGGCCGAGGGCCCGGACGAGTCGAAGGGGAACGTGGCCATCCTGCTGAACGATGGTGATGGGACGGGCCGGCTCACGCGGACGGCCGAGATCGCCTCACCCGGCCGCGGCGAGAAGACCTGTGCGGTCGGTGACGCGAACGGCGACGGGCACCAGGACCTGTTCGTCGGCGCGTACTTCACCGACGAGGTCCTGATCTTCATGGGTGACGGGGAGGGGAACCTCACGCTCGGTCAGCGACAGACGGCGGGTGGGCGTCCATGGATGATCGTGACCGGGGACGTGAACGGAGACGGCCATGTCGACGTCATGTCCGCCAACCGGGAAGGGAACAACGTGGCGGTGCTGCTGGGCGATGGGGCCGGCGGGCTCGCCGAGCCGCGCCGCTACGACACGGGGGGCTCCCCGCTCGCCGTCGATGTGGGCGACCTCGACGGTGACGGCGATCTCGACGTCGTGACGAGCGACTTCGACGGAAACAGCTTCACGGTTCACGAGAACGCAGGCGACGGAACTCTCGTGAATCCAAGGAGCTACGCGGCGAGCGCGTCCGGGTCCTGCGCGATCATCCACGACCGCGATCGCGACGGCGACCTCGACCTGACGGGCGTCGACGAGACCGACGACAAGATCTTCCTGCTCGAGAACCCCGGCGGCTGAGACGGCGGTTGGGACGCCCCGCGGGGGGATCGGATCCCGCGGGGGGAAAGGCGATTCCGCCGTCTCCGCGCCGGCCCTACCTCCGGCGGAACGTCTGCCGACCAGGGCGGCGCGCGAGGAGTGCGCCGAGCGCGAGCGACACTGAGACGACGACGAAGAGTGTCGCCACCAGGTGGTCGACTCCGAGCAACGGCTGGAAGGCGCCCGACAGCCATCCGTGACCCTCGTGCGCGTAGAGGGCACCCGGACAGGCGAGCGCCGCGAGGGACAGCAACCCCGTCTTCCCGATCGATCGTGTCATATTCACCACTCCTTTTGCGCGAATCAGCATATCCTCGGCAGTTGATCACCGGGGAGCATGTCCACGACGCGGGTGCCGCCGAAGCCAGTGCGGAGGACGACCATCCCCGGGTGGTCGTCCACGACGCGACCCACCCGGACGGCCGACGCTCCGACCACCTGCGTACGCAGGGCCTCGAGCGCCGGTCCCTCGGCGTCGGCCGCCACGAACGCGACGAGCACCCCTTCGTTCGCCACGTACAGGGGGTCGAGACCGAGCATCTCGCACGCCGCCTCGACGGCGGCGGGGACCGGCATGTCGCCGGACAGCTCGATCCCGACCGAGGAGGCGCCGGCGATCTCGTTCAGCGCCGACGCGAGCCCGCCCCGGGTGGCATCGCGGAGACACCGCACGCTCGCCCCGACCCGGGTACGGAGCTCCTCGACGCACGGCCATAGCGATGCGGTGTCGCTCGTCACATCCGCCTCGAACGCCAGCCCTTCCCGCGCCGCCATGATCGCCATGCCGTGCCGGCCCAGCGGGCCGCTCACGAGCACGACGTCGCCCGGGCGGACGAGCCGGGGCGAAGGTCGGAAGTCGCCCTCGAGGAACCCCACTCCGGTCGTGTTCACGAACAGCCCGTCGGCTTTCCCGCGTTCGACGACCTTCGTGTCACCCGTGACGATCTCTACCCCGCAGGCGGCGGCGCACGCGGTCATCGCGTCGAGAATCCTGTCGAGCACCTCGAAGGGAAGGCCTTCCTCCAGAACGAACCCCGCCGAGAGGAACCTCGGCGCGGCGCCCATCATCGCCAGGTCGTTGACGGTTCCGTGAACGGCGAGGTGGCCGATGTTGCCGCCGGGAAACTCGAGCGGGCTCACGACGAACGTGTCCGTCGAGATCACCGTCTCGGCGCCCTCCGTCGGGATGCGCGCCCCGTCGCCGAGCTCGTCGAGGTAGCGGTTGCCGAAGCGCGGCAGGAAGCGGTCGCGCAGCAGCCGCGCGCTCATCTTCCCGCCCGAACCGTGTCCCAGCTGGACGCGGTCGTCGTCGGTGACGGGCGTGGGGCACGCCAGACCCTGGATGCGTGGTGTCGACAGCCCGGTGGTGGCCATGCTCAGGCTCCCGCCGCTCGTGACTGGAGACGACCGAAGTTGTAGTAGGCCGCGCATGCGCCCTCCGAGGACACCATCGGCGCCCCGAGAGGGTTCTCCGGGGTACACCGACCGCCGAAGGCCGGACACTCGTACGGCTTGAGCTGGCCCTTGAGGACGTCGCCCGCCCGACATTCGGGCGATTCCTCGGCCCGGATGCCCTCCAGCCCGAACCTCTTCTCGGCGTCGAAGTCGGCGAACTCCTCGCGCAGCGCGAAGCCGCTGCCGGGGATGGTCCCGATCCCGCGCCACCCACGATCGACCGTCCGGAACACGCGTCCCACGAGATCCTGCGCGGGTCGGTTGCCCTCTCTTCGAACCGACCGCACGTACTGGTTCTCGACCTCGTGCCGCCCTTCCTCGAGCTGACGGACGGCCATCCAGATGCCCTCGAGTATGTCGAGGGGCTCGAACCCGGTCACGACGATGGGGACCTCGTATCGGTCCGCGAGCGGCTCGTACTCCTCCCAGCCCATCACCGTGCACACGTGTCCGGCGGCGAGGAATCCGCGGACCCGGTTGTCGGGATCTTCGAGGATGGCGACCATCGCGGGCGGCACCGTGACGTGAGAGACGAGCACGCTGAAGTTCGTCACCCCGAGCTCGCGTGCGCGCCAGACCGCCATGGCGTTCGCGGGGGCGGTCGTCTCGAACCCCACGGCGAAGAAGACGACTTCGCGCGTCGGGTCGCGTCTCGCCATCTCGACGGCGTCGAGGGGGGAGTAGACGACCTTCACGTCGCCGCCCCGCGCCTTCACCTGGAGGAGATCGCAGTCGCTTCCCGGCACCCGCAGCATATCGCCGAACGACGTGAACGTGACGTCGGGTCGGGCCGCGAGGTGCAGCGCCCGGTCGATCTGCTCGAGCGGGGTCACGCAGACGGGGCAGCCGGGTCCGTGGATCATCTCCACCGCGTCCCCCAGCACCTCGTGGATCCCCTGTTTGACGATCGTGTGCGTCTGGCCCCCGCACACCTCCATGAGCGTCCACCTTCGGGTGGCGGTCTCGCGGATCCGGTCGACCAGCCGCCGGGCCAGCTCAGGGTCGCGGTACTCGCTCAGGTATTTCATCGGGCTGCCTCCTCGGCCGCATCCGCGACCTCGGCCATCCACTCGAGCTCGTCGAGCTGGCTCATCTCGCGCAGGACCTCGAAGGTCCGTCGGGCCTCGGCCTCGTCGACCTTCGAGATCGCGAACCCGACGTGGACGACCACGTAGTCGCCCACATCGACCTCCTCCGCGACGTACGCGAGGCAGACCTCCCGGCGGACGCCACCGAAGTCGACGGTGCCGACGGGCAGACCCGCGTCGTCACGTCGGTCGATCAGCCGACCCGGAATTCCGAGACACATCTGGACTCTCCCTTCAGCGGTTCGAACGCGCGGCGGCCACGACGGCCTGGCCGTAGCTGACCGCGCCGTCGTTGGGCCCGAGCTTCATCGGCAGCAGGACCTCGAGACCGGCGTCCTCGAGTCGTCGGAGGACGCCTCTCAGCAGCCGGCCGTTCTGGAAGCACCCTCCCCCGAGCGCGACGCGGGTGAGGCCTCGCCGCTCGCACAGTCGCACCGACAGCCCGCACACGGCGTGTACGAGCGAGTCGTGGAAGCGCGCGGCCAGCCGTTCGATGGCCGCGCCGCGATCGAGCTCGGCGGCCAGGGCCGTGAGGAGGGGCAGGGGGTCGAGCACCTCGACGCCTCCTTCCTCCTCGATCGACGGGAAGGGAAGCGGATCGGCCGGCGCTTCACCGGCGATCGCCTCGAGCTCCATCGCCGCCTGCCCCTCGTACGAGCTCTCCAGACGCACGCCCAGAAGCGCCGCCGCGGCGTCGAACAGACGCCCCATCGACGACGCGAGCGGGGCGTTGATCCCCCGTCGCGCCTGCGCCCGCGCCATCGCGAGATCGATCGGGTGCACGGCCGAGAGCCTGCACGACAACGCGTCATCGACCGCCGGGTCCAGCGAGCCGTAGCCGATGAGCGTTCGCCAGGGGCTCCGAACGGCGCGGTCTCCACCGGGGAGTGGGGCGTATCGGAGATGCGCGAGCCGCCGAAAGCGCTCCAGATCGGCCTCGAGGAACTCGAAGCCCCAGACGTGTCCATCGGTCCCGTACCCGGTACCGTCGAACGCGAGACCGAGCGCGCGGCCGTCGCTCTGGTGCTCGCCCATGACCGCGGCGATGTGCGCGTGGTGATGCTGCACCGGCTCGAGCTCGGGCAAACCGGCCGACTCGGCGATCGTGGTCGACAGATACCCGGGGTGAAGATCCCGCACCACGTGTGTGGGCTCGATGCGGAAGAGCGTACGGAACCTGGCCACCGCTGCGTGGAAGTGCTCGAGCGTCTCGAGGTTCTCGAGATCGCCGATGTGCTGGCTCACGAACGCCTCCGTTCCCTGAGCCAGAGTGAACGTGTTCTTCAGGTGCGGTCCGACGGCCAGGATCCCCTCGGCGACCGGGACGGGGAGCGCGAGGGGCATCGGGGCGTAACCGCGCGACCGGCGGAGGAACACCGGCCGGTCATCCACGACCCGCACCACAGAATCGTCGTACCTTGCCACGATCTCGCGGTCGTGGAGCAGAAACGCATCGGCGATCCCATCGAGCCGGAGACGGGCCTCGTCGTTCGCCATCGCGATCGGCGCGTAGCTGGCGTTCCCGCTCGTCATCACCACCGGGCCGGCCCCCAAGGCGTCGAACAGGAGCATGTGGAGGGGGGGGTAGGCGAGCAAGAGCCCGAT
>JAWWCR010000218.1:0-7171 GCA_033720355.1 Gemmatimonadota bacterium | reverse complement strand
CGGTCAGCTCGGAGACGGCGGGAGCGGCAGCACGCCGTTCGGTGGCGACCCAACGCGGAACAACCTCCCGACGCTCGTGATCACGGAGAACTCGTTCATCGACTTCACGACGATCACGGCCGGCCGCTGGACGAGCTGCGCCACGACCGCGAACGGTCGCGGGTTCTGTTGGGGCAGGGGCACAGGCAGCGGCAGCATCCCCGATTCCACCGTCCCGGTGGAGATCGGGTTCTGACGCACTCCCGGTCTGGCAGGTACTTTCTCCCACCAGCCGCGCGATCATGTGGCCAGGTCGTTTTCCGAAACTCTCTGCAAGTGGAGTCACGCATGCGTGTCATAGCTCGCCGTATCCCGGCCCTCGTCCTCGGAGGTCTCGTCGCACTCGCGGGCGTCGCGCCCGTCGAGGCGCAGACCCGAGTCTCCGACGGGCCCTCCTTCGCCGGTAGCCTTCTGGGGTTCGGGTCCTCCGCGGTCGTCTCGGGGGATGAGCTGTTCGTGGGCCGTCCGGGCCAGTCCGATCTCTTCCCCATGCCCGGTTCCGAGGCGGGGACGGCGCACGTCTTCGCCCGTGGGGCCGACGGGTGGGAGGAGACGGCGATGGTGACCGCCGATGACGGCGAGGTCGGTGACGGGTTCGGCCGCGCGATCGCGGTCCTCGACGACCTGATGTTCGTCGGCGCCCCGACGCGCTCGGACGGGGGCGCGGTGTACGTATTCGCGCGCGAGAACGGCGAATGGTCGCAGGTCGACCGGCTCGCCCCCGACGGCGTGCAGCCCGGCGACCGGTTCGGCTCGGCGCTCGCCTACATCGATCGCAACCTGATCGTCGGGGCCCCGGGTCGCGCGAGCGTCGGGGCCGTCTATGCGTTCTGGGTGGATGACGCCGATCAGGTGCGCCACGTCGAGCTCGCGTCCGGCTCGAACCCGGACGGGGCGTTCGGCGGGGCGGTCGCGATCGAGGGAGGGCTCGTCGTGGTCGGGGCGCCCGGCCCGCTGAGCCTCAACCAGTTCGCCGGTGGCCCCCAGCCGCAGGCCGGAACGGCCGTCGTCTTCGAAGGCGGTCAGGGAACCTGGACGGAGGTCGGGGCGCTCACTCCGCAGGGCGGAGGCGCCTTCGGGACCGCCGTCGCGCTCGTCGATGGGAAGGCGCTCGTGTCGTCGCCGCTCGACTCGCAGGCGGCGGGCGCGATCTTCGAGTTCGCGCCCGACGAGACCGGCGCCTGGGCGCAGACGGCGAAGATCACGTCGGCGTCTGCCCCCCAGGGCTCCTTCCTCGGGCTCTCGATGTCGGCGACGGCCGACCGCCTGTTCGCGGGCGCCCCGTTGACGGGGAACGGAGCCGGAGCCGCCTACGTCTTCGAACGGGACGCGAACGGCGCGTGGACCGAGGAGCAGCGGCTCACGCAGCAGACGACGGGGCTGATCGGCTTCTACGGAAGCGCGATCTCGGGCAACGAGAACGTCGTCGTGGTCGGTGCCTCCGCCGCCGAGTTCTTCGAGGGGATCGGCTACGTGTACGAGCGCGCGGGCGACGAGTGGACGCTCGCGAACGGAATCGTCGAGGGCGAAGGGCTGCTCCCCTCGGTGATGGGCGGCGAGCAGATCTGCTCGGAGGAAGGGGCCGCGGCCGGCTTCGACTGCGAGGGCGTCGATCTCGTCTCGTTCATGTCGATCCCCGACGTGGGTGGCCGGCGCGGGATCCTCATCAACGACGTCTGGGGCTGGACCGACCCCGACACCGGTCGCGAGTACGCGATCCTCGGACGGTTCGACGGGACGGCGTTCGTCGACGTCACCGACGCCGAGAACCCGGTATACCTGGGCAACCTCGCGCTCACCGACGGCGCGAACCCGAACCTGTGGCGCGACATGAAGGTCTACGCCAACCACACGTTCATCGTGGCGGACAACGCGGGGCAGCACGGCGTACAGGTGTTCGATCTGACGCGGCTGCGCGACGTGACGAGCCCGCCGGTCGAGTTCGACGAGGACGCCATCTACGACGGCATCGCCTCGGCCCACAACATCGTGATCAACGAGCAGACCGGGTTCGCCTACACCGTGGGGAACAGCGGCGGCGGGACGACGTGCGGCGGGGCGCTCCACATGATCGATGTCCGCGATCCGAAGAACCCCACCTTCGCGGGGTGCTACGCCGATCCGGCCACGGGGAACGCTTCGACCGGGTACACGCACGACGCGCAATGCGTCGAGTACACCGGGCCCGACGAGGACTACCGCGGGCGCGAGGTGTGCTTCAACGCGAGCGAGACCGCGCTCGGAATCGGGGACGTGACGAGCAAGGAGAACCCGACGCCGATCGCCTCCGCGTCCTACCCGAACGTGAACTACTCGCACCAGGGGTGGCTGTCGGGGGACCAGCGGTTCTTCTATCTGAACGACGAGCTCGACGAGCTGGCGGGCGGCGTCGACGGCACCCGGACGCTGATCTGGGACGTGTCCGATCTCGACGACCCCGTGCTGGCGGCAGAGTACATCTCCGACAACAAGGCGACCGATCACAACCTGTACATCGAGGGCAACTACATGTACCAGGCGAACTACGTGAGCGGTCTGCGGGTGTTCGACATCTCCGACCCCGCCAACCCGGTGCCCGTCGGCTACTTCGACACCGCACGGGGCGAGGACGTGCCCGGGTTCGCGGGAGCGTTCAGCGTGTACCCGTTCTTCGAGTCGGGGAACCTCCTCGTCTCGAGCATGCGCGAGGGGCTGTTCATCCTCCGCAAACAGCAGACGGAGCTCGTTCCGTAGGGGGACGCTCGGAGATTCGGACGGACGGGCGGCGACCCGCGAGACGGTGTCGCGGGGCGGCCGTCCGTCGCCGTGACCCCCCGGCCACCGGAGGAGTCTTTCCTCCGACGATGGTGGAAGGGGGTACACGATGAGGACGAAGCTCGGATTGATCGCTCTTCTCCCGGTGCTCGCCGGGTGCAGCGTCGCGTTCGGCGCGGGCGTCCGCGGTGGACACGGGAAGGTCTATCACGAGGAGCCTGTATACGCGGCGTACGGCGGCGTGGCCTATCAGCCGGGGTACGGGCGGCGCGTGTCGTACGGACGGCTGCCGGTCCCGCCGGGACACCTGCCGGCGCCGGGAAGCTGCCGGGTCTGGCTGCCGGGGGTGCCACCGGGCCACCAGCCACCCCCCGGGCCGTGCCGGGCGATGTCGCGACGCGTGCCCGCGGGAGCGTGGCTGATCACGCGCCCTCGTGTCGCGCCGCGAGTCGTCGAGATCGTCCACTACGACCACCGCCCACCCGGCGTGCGTACCCGTTATGCCTACGACGTGCGTTCGAAGCGTCGGGTGAACATCAGATAGCTGCGCGGTTCCCCCGGCCGCCGGCCGGGGGCACTGGCCCTCGACGGGAGGGCTCGCGACTATGCGGGATGCGCCCCCGAAGCCCCAACCCGGCCGCCTGCGGCATCGCTTCCCTGTTCGCGGTAGCGCTCGCGTCCGGCCCCGGTCGCCTGGTCGCGCAGGACCCCGGCGTCCGCGGGTCTTGGGACGCCCGTGAGTACGTCCTCGCCAGCGGCGCAACGCACCAGGTCCGCGGTCAGATCCACTTCTCCGCATCCGACTGGCTCGTCCTCTTCTTCGTGATGGACGGCGAGCGCGCGGCCCGTGCGTCGGCCGAGGGCGGAAGCTACATGCTCGAGGGGGATCGGCTGACGTTCGAGCATCTGCACCACCTTTCGGTCGGCGATGCCCTGGAGGGTCTCCCCGAGAGCCCGCTCCGCATGGAGACACGCGCCGCGGCGGGACCGCTCGAGCCTGCGCGAGCGGTCGTGGAGAACGACCGGCTGACCCTCCATTTTCCGAGCGGGAACCGCATGACATTCGTCCGCGGGTCGCCTCCTTGATCTCGATCGATCGCCGCGAGGCCGTCCGCCGACTCGGCGTGGTCGCGGCCGGCGGCGTGCTCGCGGGTTGCGCCGGCGGTCGCCCGGTTCCCGGGGCGGGGCCGACGCCACGCGCCTGGAACCGCCGGTGGCCGCTCGTCGATGTGTCGCCCGATCGGGTGACCCGCACCATCGTCGGGCTGCGGCCCTACCGCAGCTCGGGCTTCGTCGTGCGTACCGACGTGCTCGACGGCAAGCCGGTCATCCACAACTACGGGCACGGGGGCGGCGGAATCACGCTTTCGTGGGGCACGGCGCACCTCGCCCTCGAGGAGGCGCTGAAGATCGAGCACCGCGAGGCCGCGATCATCGGGTGCGGGGCCGTCGGGCTCGCGACCGCGCGGCTCCTTCAGCGACACGGCTTCTCGGTACGGATCTACGCGCGCGATCTGCCGCCGCAGACGACGTCGAACATCGCGGCCGGCCAGTGGGCGCCGTTCAGCGTCTTCTCGCCGTCCGACGTCACCGACGCCTTCATGGCGCAGTTTCGGCGAGCCTCGCTCCTCGCGTACGGGCACTACCAGGCCCTCGTCGGCCCCGACTACGGGGTGTCCTGGATCGAGAACTACTCGCTCTCGTCGCGGCCGATCACGCCGGGGCCGATCGAGCGGGCCGTCCCCGAGATCTTCCCGGGCGTCCGCGACCTCGAGCCCCACGAGCACCCCTTCCCCGCCGAACACGTGCAGGTGGTGGTCACGATGCTGGTCGAGACCTCCCGATACCTGCGCGCGATGGAGCGCGACACGCGGCTGGCCGGCGCCCGGATCGAGATTCGCGAGTTCACCGACCCGGCCGAGCTCGTCGCCCTCCCCGAACCGGTCGTGATCAACTGCACCGGTCTCGGCAGCCGCGCGCTGTTCGGCGACGACGAGCTGCACCCCGTCCGCGGTCAGCTCGAGGTTCTTCTCCCGCAACCCGAGGTCGACTACATCCTCCTCCCCGGCGGGGGACTCTACATGATGCCGCGCAGCGACGGGATCATCCTCGGGGGCTCGTTCGATCCGGACGACTGGTCGCTCGACCCCGACCCAGCGATCAGCCGTCGCATCGTCGGCGGGCACGAGCGGCTCTTCGCCACGATCTCCGACAACGTCGCGGCGCACGAGGCCGCGCTCGTCGGCGGCCCGCCCTCGACATGACCGCCCGCGCCGTCGTCTCGCACCGCGGCGCGGCGCGGTGGCGGGGCGGCCACCCGTGGATATACCGGTCGGACGTGCGCGCCGAGCCCGAGCCGCGAGCGCCGGGGGTCGTCCGGGTCGCGGATGAGAGGGGCGAGGAGATCGGCCAGGCCCTGTACTCGCCGATCTCGGAGATCCGGCTACGCATGCTCGACGGCCCCGGTGCGACGATCGACGCGGAGTGGTGGACCGCCCGGGTGCGAGCCGCGGCTGGCCGACGGTCGGGGATCGCCGCGACCGCCTACCGGGTGATCCACGCCGAAGGGGACGGGCTTCCGAGCCTCGTGGCCGACCGGTACGGCCCCGTGCTGTCGGTCCAGCTGTTGTCGGCCGGGCTCGAGGCGCGTCGGTCGCATGTCGTCGACGCGCTCGAAGCGGTGCTCGAGCCGGGTGGCATCCTCCTGCGCAACGACGTCCCCATCCGCGAGCGCGAGCAGCTCGCGCGCGAGATCGAGCAGGTCCGCGGCACGGTCCCCGACACGGTCGAGGTCGAAGCGGACGGCGTTCGCTGGCTCGTCGATGTCCGGGACGGTCAGAAGACCGGCGGCTTTCTCGATCAGCGCGAGAACCAGTGGCTGGCCGGCACGCTCGCCCGCGGCAGGGGACTGGATCTCTTCTGCTACGAGGGAGGCTTCGCTCTCCGAATGGCGGCCGGGTGCGACTCGGTGCTCGCCGTCGACCAGTCCGAGCGAGCGCTCGAGCGCGTCGCGGAGAACGCCGCCCTCAACGATCTGGGCAACATCGAGACCCGCGCGGGGAACGCGTTCGATGTGCTCCGCGAGCTGCACGACGGCGGCTCGCGATTCGAGACGATCGTGCTGGACCCGCCCGCGTTCGCGAAGACCCGCAAGTCGCTGGGGCGCGCGCTCGCCGGGTATAAGGATCTCAACATGCGCGCGCTCGGAGCGCTGGCCGGGGACGGCCACCTGTTGACCTTCTCCTGCAGCTACCACGTCTCCCGATCGGCGTTCGAGGACATGCTTCGCGAGGCCGCGGCCGATGCGGGGCGGCGGGTCGTCCTCGTCGGGCGTCTGGGCGCGGCGAGCGACCACCCCGCCGTGCTGACGATACCGGAGACGGCCTACCTGAAGGGCGCGATACTGCGTGTGACCTGAGAGCGCGAGCGCGCGAACGACGTGGAGGAACGCTGTCGGGGGAGGTGGGAGACCCGGGCCGCCAACTCCCTTGGAGGAAGAGCGGTAGAGTGGGTTCGTGTGTCAGTCACCACCGCGGCGAACCCGGGTCCTGCAAGAAGAACCCCGTCGCCCCCATCCGGGTTCCGCGTCGGGCCAGCCCCTCGGACCCCGCGTCAGCGACCGACGGCGACTGAGCGCACCACGTCGGTCCCGAGGTGAGACCCGTCTGCGTTCACGAACCAGCTCCGACGCGCGGGCAGACGCAGTCCGCCGCCCTCGACGAGACCCTCGAAGACGATGAACTCCCCGTCGTTCGCGGACTCGTCGTGGTAGAAGCGACACCCGACGAGCTCGGCCGTCGTGGGGTCGAAGTAGAAGTACCAGGTGTCGGCGCCGACCTCCGCGTCGTAGGTCACGCGGATGGCCTGCACCGCCCCGCCCTCGAAGTCGGTCTCGAGGATGTCCGGATCGATCCGCGTCCCGGGGTCCCGCAGCTTCATCGGCAGCCCCGCGAGAAAGCTGAAGTAGCTGCGCCAGAACATCCCGTCCTCGCGGTGCAGCCTCATCTCCTCGTAGGTCTCCCGAGGCACGTCGGTCGTCCCGTCGACCGTCGCGTGCATCCCCTCCGCCGAGGTCGAGTACTCGATCGCGTGACCGCGGTAGCGACCCGACAGGCGGAAGACCGCCGCGTCGGAGTCGAGACGGATCTCGACCGCCACCCGTTCTCGTCCGTCGGCGTCCGTGCCGTCCCACCGTAGCTCGATGGCGCGGTTCCCCCAGATACCGGTCGGATCATGGAAACGGATCGACCTTGCCAGCAGATCCTCCGCCGCCGAGCTCGGGGCCGGCGACTCGTCGTCGGCGGACGAGGACGGGGCGCACGACGACGCCGTCGCGACGAGCGCGACGAATGCGAACGACACGCGGTCCGGTCGTGCT
>JAWWCR010000217.1:0-7177 GCA_033720355.1 Gemmatimonadota bacterium | reverse complement strand
GGACCAGGTTCTCGTAGTAGCCGCGCCGGATCAGCTCCGCGTCGCGCTCGCTCAGCTCGCCCCGGCGGATCGCGCGAAAGGCCACCTGCGCCTCCAGGCTCATGCGCTCGGTGACGACCGGACGCACGCCGACGGCCAGCGCCGCGAGAACGACTCCGATCGTGGCGACCTGCGGCATGAACTCGCGCTTCGGAGCGTCGAGCCCGAACCCTCCCTCGGAGACGGCGCGGGCGACGGTCGCGATCGCGCCCGCGATCCCGACGTACGCGACCAGCCAGAGCCACGTGGTCGCCGCGCCCCACTCGACCACCGCGAACAGTCGGAAGAACTCGCCGATCGACGGGCTGTTCCAGAGCGACCACAGGACCGTAATGGTCGTGAACACGCCGACCGTGCGTAGCGCGAGGCCGACCCGAGCCCGAGCGCCGGCCCGCTTCGCGAGCTTCTTCGCGCCCTTCCGGCGCTCCCACAGTGTGTTCGCCGTCATCAGCAGGGCGAGTATCGACCAGAACAGGATGTCCGGCCCGGTGATCAGCCAGGTGCCGAGGATCCAGAACCACTGGTAGGAATGGAGGAACCAGGTCGCGACGAAGACGAGGAGCGAGGCCGCGATGACGGCCGCCGTCTCGCCGAACCTCCAGTTCCGGATCTTCATGAAGACCGGGAAGAAGATCAGCTTCTGCATGAACTCCTTCCAGTAGATGTTGATGCGCCTCCAGAGGTCCGAGAAGCTCGAGGCGAGCCAGTACCAGTTGTTCGTGAGCGGCAGCCCGTGCCCGAACAGGTGCAGGACGCCGATCGCGAGGTGGAACTGGCCGGAGATCCGCAGGTAGAGCCCGAAGTTCGTCAGCAGATAGAGGACCAGCTGCCCTCCCGTGTGCACGTCCACGGCGGACATCGCGAGCTCGCGGTAGATGAAGCGATAGAGCAGGAGGTGGACGATCCCCCGCGTCATCCACGTGATCCCGCGCAGATAGAGCGCGCCCGCATCGGTCCGGAAGTACTGGCTGAAGTACGTCTGCGCGTCGACGACCGGGAACAGCGGAAAGGCCGGGTTCGGAAGCAGGAAGAAGTAGGAGAGCCGCCGCGGCCACGACTCCGGGATCTTGCCGTTCTTGAGATCGTAGAGGTACACGATCAGGCGGAACATGAAGATCGATGCGATGATCGGCCAGATCGCCGCGGGCCAGGGCGAGTCGATCGTGCCGCCGCGCATCAGGATGAGCGTGAGGCCCGCCGCCGAGGCGAGGCCCGCCCGAAGACGCCAGTCCACCGGGAGGTGGCACAGCCCGACCAGCACGATGCCGATCGCCACGATCCACGCCCCGGTCGTACCGAAGATGAGCAGGATCGCCGCGAGCGAGAGCAGCAGGAACAGCGTCGGCCGCCACTTCGGCGACAGGGAATGGTGGACCAGGAAGCCGAAGAACACGATCGGCGCGATCCCCTGCGCGAAGGGCGGGCCCTCGATGTGCCAGTCGCGGATGACGATCATCAGCAGGCCGAGGAGGCCCCCGGCGGCCAGCCGCTGGAGGGCCTGGGCCGTCCGCGAGTCGTCGTCGGACCCGAGCCAGTCCATCCCGACCAGCATCGCGTACCCGACGAGCGCCAGCGCGATCGGGCGTACGTTGAGGCCCTGGCCGGACGGACCGAGGACGAGCCAGGCGGATATCCCGATGCTGGCCAGACCGGCGGCGGCCAGGGCGATCCGGAGCGCGCGAACGGACCCGCGCATCAGAGTCCGAGCCACCCGGCGATGATATTGCGCTGCATCTCGGACGTACCCGAGTAGATCGTGCTCCCGATCGAGTCCCTGAGGATCCGCTCGATCCCGTACTCGTCCATGTAGCCGTAGCCGCCGTAGATCTGCACGACGTCCATCGCGCTACGAACGAGCGACTCGCTGACCAGGACCTTGGTCATCGAGGCGTCGATCCCCGCGGAGCCCGAGCCCTCGAGCCGGGTCGCGGATCGGTAGGTGAGAAGACGCGCCGCCTCGAGCCGGATCTTGAGGTCCGCGATCTTGTGCGAGACCGCCTGGTTCTTCCCGATCGGCTTTCCGAACGCCCTCCGCGTGCGGGCCTGTTCGACCGCACGATCGAGCAGGTGCGCCATGGTCCCCAGGTGCATCGCGGGGATGCAGATCCGTTCCCACTCCATGGACTCGTTGAAGATCGGGCCGCCGCCGCCGACACCGCCCACGACCGCCTCGTCGGGCACGAACACGTCCTCGAACACGAGCTCGCTGAGGGGCGCGGTCCGCAGCCCCATCTTCTCGAAGCGCTGACCGACCGAATAGCCGTTGGCTCCCCTCTCGACGATGAAGGCCGTAATGCCCCCCAGAAACCCGACATCGGGATCGGTCGCCGCATATACGAGCGCGAGATCCGCGACCGGACCGTTCGAGGCGAAGGTCTTGGTGCCGCTCAGCCGGAACCCACCCTCGACGGGCACCGCACGCGTCTTCATCGCGAACGCGTCGGATCCCGAGTCGGGCTCGGTGATCGCATTGACCGCGATCAGGGTCCCGTTCGACAGGTCCGGCAGATAGCGACGCTTGAGCTCCTCGCTCGCATGCTTCCAGATCGGGACGACGCAGGCGAAGAGGTGCGCGCCGATCGCGAAGGCGAGCCCGCCGTCCCGGCAGCCGTACCCGAACGCTTCCAGCGCGATGGCCGTCGACAGCGGATCGAGGCCGATGCCGCCGTATCGCTCCGGAACCGGGAGTCCCTGGATGCCCATCTCGCCGCACCTGTCCCACAGATCGCGCGGGAACTCGCCCTCGCGATCTCGCTCGATCGCGCCCTCCGAGAGCTCGCGCTCGGCGAACTCGAGAAGCCGCTCTCGCAGCGCCTCCTGATCGGGTGTGTAGGAGAAGTCCAGTCGTCTCGTTGCCGGGTCGGCGGACGACCTACGCGCTCCGCAGACCCTCGGCGGTCAGGGTGCCGAGCAGCGGGTGCAGGTGGTGGTTCGGGTTCCGCTCCACCTCGCTGACGATCTCGCGCATCTTCTCGAGCACCGCCGGACGCTCCTCCTCGTAGACGTCTCCCTGGAGGAGCCGCAAGACATCCAGTCGGTACCGCGGGTCATCGACGAACAGCGTGAAGAGGACGTTGAGGCGGTAGTAGAGGGTGGTGAACTCGTACCAGTGTTCGCATCCGCACTTCATGATCCGCTCGAGCTCCGCGAACCGCTCGCGCGAGACGTCGCCGTCGGCGCGGCCGCCGGGATCGCCTGACTGGCCAGCTTTGCGCTGGTGAGCGCGATGCGGCCCCCGCGCGAGAAGATCGGGTCGGCGAACCGTGCCGCATCGCCGATCAGGACGAAGCGGTCCCCCCGCCAGTCGGCTCATCCCGTAGCTGCAGTCGCCCTCGGCCTTGAGCGGACGGAGGTAGCCCGCGGCGGCGCCTCCGGCCGGGCCGCCCCCGATGATCGCCACGTCGAACCGGCTCCTGTCACCGCTCATCCCGACTCCCTACGCTGCGCCCCCACCGGGGCGTCTGATCCGCGTCCGGGCACCCCGACATCCCGCTCGAGCCGCTGGTAATCGATTTTGTCCGTCGATGTCTTCGGGAGACTTTCGACCGCTATGAACGCATCCGGCACCATATAGGCGGGGAGGTTCCCGGCACAGTGTCGCTTCAGCATGATCGCCGACGGCGAGCCGTCCCCCGCCCAGGCCAGGAACGCCGTGATCGCGACCCCGCTCTCGTCATCGGAGGTGGCCACGACGCCCGCCTCGACGATGTCGGGGTGACGGTACAGCGCCGACTCGATCTCGCCGAGCTCCACGCGGTACCCGCGGCGCTTGACCATCCGATCGCGGCGGCCGAGGAAGACGTAGTCGCCGGCCTCGTCCTCGCGGACGATGTCACCCGTCCGGTACCAGGAGACTCCGTCATCGTCGACGAGCGTCGAGGCCGCCGTGCGCTCGGGCCGCCCCCAGTAGCCGAGCATCACGGATCCGCCGCTCACCACGAGCTCGCCCTCGTCGCCGGCGGGCACCGGAGCACCGTCCGGATCGACGACACGGCAGAGGTCGCCCGACGCCGGCCGGCCGATCGGCACGGGCTCGATCCGGTCGTCCGGAATGTGCGGGCCCACCTCGTACCACGTGCAGACGTTCGTCTCCGTCGGCCCGTAGAGGTTGAAGAACCGCGGTTCGCTCCACAGACGCCGGAGGCGGCGTAACTGGCCGATCGGAAAGACCTCGCCCGCGAAGAACACCATCCGCAGGTCCCCGTAGTCCCGGCCCTCCATCCGTCCGTACTCGAGCATCAGCCGGAGGACCGTCGGCGTGGAGTACCAGAACGTGATCCCTCGATCCGCGGCGATCTCCGCGAGCTGGAGCGGCGATTTGCCGCTGTCTTCGCCGATCAGGACGATGCCCGCGCCGTGCTTGATCGCGACGTAGAGATCGAAGATCGAGAGGTCGAAGTGGAAGGGCGCGTGCGAGCTGAACCGATCGTCCTCGTTCGGCTCGAAGGTCTCCGAGCACCAGTCGACGAACGCTCGGGCCGAGGCGTGCGAGTGCATGACGCCCTTCGGCGCACCCGTCGAGCCGGACGTGTAGAGGATGTAGGCCAGGGTGCCGCCGCCCCGGGTCGCCGACGCGGGTTCCTCGTCGTCGGCCCCGCCCGTGAGCAGCACGACATTCGGGCCGAAGGCGGTCCCTTCGAGCCAGGGCGAGTCCTCATCCGCCTCCAGCGACCCGGCGACCGATGTCGCGGCCACGATCGCCGCGACCGAGCAGTCCACGAAGATCCCGCGCGAGCGGGCCGCCGGCGCATCCGGGTCGACGGGAACGTAGGCCGCTCCCGCCTTGAGGATTCCGAAGATCCACGCGACGCTGTCGATCGATTTCGGGACCGCCAGCCCCACGCGATCGCCGCGCCGCACACCACGCTCGGCGAGGGCGCGCGCGTAGCGGGTCGACCGCTCGTCGAGCTCTCCGTACGTGACGCGTTCGCCCGTCGCGGGATCCTCGAGCGCCACCCGGTCCGGCCATCGAGTCGCGCTGTCGGTGAGGAGGGACTCGAGGCGACCGGGCGTCTCCACGGCGGCAGCCGACATCACCCGTTACGCTTCGACCCGACGGTTTCCGCGATGAGGTCGAGTGTGTCGAGGTTCTCGCGGCTCACCTCGTGTGCCTCGAACTGGATCCCGTACCTCTCCTCCAGGAAGCTCACCAGCTTGATCGTGGACAACGAGTCCAGGATTCCGGACGAGATCAGGGGCGTGGAGTCCTCGAGCGCGTCGGGACTCTCGTCCGGGAAAAACTCCTCGAGCAGGTAGCTCTTCACGGCGCTTTGGATATCGCTCATCAGGTGTCCTTCGCCCGCGAGTTCGAGTGATCGTCCCTCTTCGTGGTGCTATCTCAACACCCGGAGGGCGTATTTGGACGCTTCCGGCAAGTGGTCGACGACTCGCGCGGGTGGGGTGCAAGAAACGGTCCCGCCGGGCCCCGGTAAACCGGGCACCCCCCGCCGCGGGCGTCCGACGCCCACCGCGGATGAGGCTCCTGCTCCGCACGACCTTCCGGCTGCATCCCCCGCGGACCTCGCCGAATCGTTACAGGTACGCCCGGGCTCTCGGCCGAACCACCTCGTCGAGCCGCCGGCCGAGCCGGTCGGCCTGTTCGATCAGGATCGTCCGCTGATTGCGGCCGTCGATCTCGCGCGGGTTCGAGACGATGAGCCACGCGCGGTCGTGCCGGGCGGCCAGCCGATCGATGTCCTGCACGAGGAGCCGGGCGCCCTCCGCGGCTGGCCCAGAGTG
Organism: Gemmatimonadota bacterium; assembly: GCA_033720355.1. Taxonomy (GTDB): domain Bacteria; phylum Gemmatimonadota; class Gemmatimonadetes; order Palauibacterales; family Palauibacteraceae; genus Palauibacter. The sequence goes on along the minus strand of JAWWCR010000217.1, from coordinate 1,399 downwards.
AAGTACAGCAGACTCCTACGACAACGCCCTGGCCGAGTCCGTGATCGGGCTCTCCAAAACCGAGCTCATCCGGCGGCGGGGTCCTGGCGCGGCCTCGAGGACGTCGAGCTCGCCACCCTGGAATGGGTCTGGTGGTTCAACTACTACCGGCTGCTGGAACCGATCGGTTACGTCCCGCCGGCGGAGTACGAAGAGGCGTTCTATGGACGCGAGACAGGTCAACCCGAGAGGGTGAGACTCAACTCCGGAGCTCTCCGGTAAACTCGGTACGGTTCACAGAGGTCGAGCCGACTCGGAGTGATTGGGATAGCCAGGTCGCGTACTCGAGATCCGGTCTTCGGGGGTGAGCCGGGGCGTGGCCGTGGGCCGAGAGAGCCGGTAACGGTTTCCGGGCCGGTTGAGGCGACGGAACGCGCCGCCTTGCGGGTTGCGCCCTCGGGGGAACAGCTTTTTTTCCACCGAGATAGAGAGGACTGTTGTGCCGTCGCGCCGACCGCGCCGGGTAAGGAGGGTGAATGCCGATGTCCCCCATCCCTGTCGATCGAGAAGCAATCGAGGGTCTCGCCGAGCGTGTCCGTGGAGAGGTGATCACCGAGGCGCACACCGCCTACGACGAGGCGCGGCAGGTCTTCAACCGGATGATCGATCGCCGTCCTCTCGTCATCGTGCAGTGCGCGGGCGCCACCGACGTCATGCAGACCGTCGATTTCGCGCGGGAGCAGGGGCTTCCCCTGGCGATCCGCAGCGCGGGGCATCACGTGACCGGCAACGCCGTGTGCGATGACGGCGTGGTCGTGGACCTTGGAGGCATGAAGGGGGTCCGCATCGACCCGGAGGGCAGGACCGCGCGCGTCGAGCCGGGCGTCACATGGGGCGAGCTCAATCACGACCTGCAGACGTTCGGGCTGGGGGCAACGGGCGGGTATATCTCGATCACCGGCATCCCCGGTCTCACGCTCGGCGGAGGATTCGGCTGGTTGGTGAGAAAGCACGGGCTCGCGCTGGACAACCTCACATCGGTGGACCTCGTGACTGCCGACGGAGCGCTGCTGACCGCCGATGAGAGCCATCACCCGGACCTGTTCTGGGCCGTTCGGGGAGCGGGCGGGAATTTCGGCGTGGCGACGTCGCTCGAGTTTCGCGTGCATCCGGTCGGCACGGTGCTTTCCGGTCTGGTCATCCACCCCGCCGAGAAGGCAAAGGATCTCATGCGGGTGTTCCGGGAGCACGTGCCGGATGTGCCCGACGAGCTCACCTGGGGGGTCCTCCTCTTCCGGATACCGCCCGTCGACCCTTTCCCGCCCCCACTCCACGGAACCCCGGTCGCGGCGCTCGCGATCTGTTACGCGGGAGACCTCGAGGAGGGAGAGCGGGTGCTCGAGGCGGTCCGGGCGTGGGG
>JAWWCR010000216.1:0-7237 GCA_033720355.1 Gemmatimonadota bacterium | reverse complement strand
TCCACGACCCGGCGTCGGATCTCGAAGAGATTCTCCATCGTCAGATCGCGGGTGAAGCTGTCGGCCCACAGGACCCCGCCGCTTCGCGGGTCCGTCAGCTGGACGCCTACGCGGACCCGTTCTCCGAGCCGTTGCACGCCTCCTTCGACGACGACGTCCACTCCCAGTTCTTCCGCCACCTCCGAAAGGGGCTTCACGCGGTCCCTGTACGGCAGGACGGAGGTGCGAGAGATGACCCTGAGTGATCCGACACCCGTGAGCGCCACGATCAGGTCGCTGTGGACGGCGTCCGTGAACACGGGCTCGTCCGTCGTCTCGGCCAGGTCCTCGAACGGAAGGACGGCGATCCAGACCTCATCGCCGGGGCTCCTTCCGGTCGACGACGATGAAGTCTCCCCGCTCACGAGCATCGCACCGACCAGCCCTGCCCCCACGAGAGCCGCCAGGCCGAGAATCGCGGCGACCGCCTTCCGAGCAGAGCCCCGGCGCTCGGCAGACGCCACATGAGAGACGGGTGGCCGGACGTCGGCCTCGATGCCGGACGAGCGATCGATCGGCGTGGCGGCGACCTCGATGCCGGCCCGCGCGGGTAGCCGATCGGTCACGTCCTCGAGCGCCCGGGGCGTCGCGCGCATCCGGTCCACGAGGTCCTCGATCTCGGGGTGCGGCTCGGCCCCCAGCTCGCGCCGCAGCCGCTCTGCGTGCTCCTCTCCCCGGCGGATCGCCTCGACACGATCCCCGGTCGCCTCCAGCGCCTCCATCAGCCGGAGGGTGAAGCGCGCGTTGTACGCATCCTCCTCGACCGTCCGTCGCCACCAGTCGACCGCGCCGCGTCGATCGTCCGCGGCCGCGGCGGATTCCGCCAGATCTTCCAGCACCCGCAGGTAGTCCTGCCGCAGACGCTGGCACTCGCCGTCCGTCCAGTGCTCGAACTCGACCGCGTCGGGCAGGAAGAAACCGTCGAGGAAGGATCCACCGTACGCGGCGGCGGCGCGCTCGAGACTCGACGCGGCCAGGGCCTCGCGAAACTCGAGCAGATCGACGTGCACTCGATCCGGGCCGAGACGCAGCTCATCGGCGGTCGAGAGCAGCGCGTCGGGCCCGAGGACCTTCCTGAGGTGGTGCACGGCCTGGTTCAGCAGTCCCCGGGAGCTCTCCGCATCCCGCTCGGGCCACAGCAGCGCCACCAGCTTGTCCCGGGTTATCCCCTTCGGATACGCGACCGCCAGGAGCGCGAGGAGTGCGAGACGGTGTCTCTGGACGGCGGGCCCCGTCAGGGGACCCGTCTCGCCCTCGATGGACGCCCCGCCAAGCAACTTCACGTCGAACATGGCACCCCGCCGCGACAGGGAGCCTCCGTTCACGGCGCGTTCACCCCGCCGAGACGGAGGGTTAATCGTCGGGCCGTACCTTGGCCGAACGCCGCTCGGGACCCCGCGAAGCACCCCCGGGGGAACCCCGCGAAACACGGGTCCGGGCCCGTCCGGTCTTGCTTGCCCGCAGGTTCAAGATGCGAAACCGCCGGATCGACCGATACCGTCGAGCCACCGCCGCGCAGACCCGCCCGACGATCGTGCGCGGGGTGCCGCTTCTCGGCTGGTTGCTCCTCGCGATCACCGGCTGCAAACCGGAGCCGGCCTCGACGAATCGAGACCCCGCGTCCGTTCCGCCCTCGACGTGGCTGCGGGCGGACGCGCTGGAATGGGAGCCCGCGAGGGGCGCGTTACCCGCGGGCATGTCGATCGCCGTGCTCCAGGGCGACCCGAACGGAACCGGCGCATACACGCTCCGCGCCAGCCTCCCCAATGGCTACCTGTTTCCGTCGCACCGGCACGCCACCGATCAGCAGATTACCGTGATCGCCGGGACGTTCCTGTTCGCTCAGGGCGAGCGCTTCGACTTCGTCCGTCTACGCGCTCACCGGCCGGGCGATTTCCTGACCGCGCCCGCCGCCGGGGCGCACTTCGGAGGCGCCGAAGGCGAGACCGTGGTGCAGTTCCACGGGATCGGCCCGTTCGATCCTCAGGTAGTCGATCCCTTCGTGCCGGAGGCGGTGCTCGGCTTCGATGCCGATTCGGCGCCATACGGCTCGCGGACCGGTCGGACCTACGCGATCATCCGGTAGTCGACGAGCTCGCGAGCGCCCATGGCCTCGAGTCCGCAACGGATGTCGTCGCGCGCGCCCGGCGACCCCACTGCTCCGAGAACGAACGGCCGGTCGACGTTTCCGCGGAAACGTTTGTCCAGCACGTCCGGTCCGACCACCTGCGCCCCGTGGATCGTCTGGCCGACCTTTCTCGGGTCGAGGTCTACGATCGCGTCGAACGGGGGCTGGCCGGCCGCGGCCCAGCTTCGGAGGAACGCCTTCCCGACCTTCCCTCCGCCCCATAGCCAGAGCTCGCGATCGCCGAGCCGCTCGGGGTGGAGCGGCCCCTCGAGCAGGTGCGCGATCTTGAGCCGGCGGAACGCCTCCGGGGAGTAGCGCTCCGAGCCCTCCGACAGCCGGCCCTCGCCGAGCCGCCAGTCGAGCAGCACCTCCGGGACGTTCGCGAGCGAGTGGCCCGCCGCCGCGAGACGGAGGACGAGGTCGTAGTCCTCGGGGCCGTCGATGTCGCGGTACCCTCCGATGTCCTCCAGAGTCCGTCGCCGGATCACCAGGGTCGGGTGGGCGATCGGGCACTCGACGAACAGGTCGCGCTCGATCTCCTCGGGCGTGGCGAGGCCGTTGAGCCACTTCTCGTAGCGGCGGTAGCCCGAGCGGGCGCGCTCGCGGGGGAAGTACCGCACGCCGGTGCCGCACGCGGCGGTCTCCGGGCGGTCGTCGAGCAGGGCAAGCTGCGCGGCGAGGCGCTCGGGACGGGCGATGTCGTCGGCGTCCATTCGCGCGAGGATGGGCGCGCGGGCCGCGGCGGCGAGGTCGTTCAGGGCGTCGACGATTCCTCGGCCCCTCGGTTCGACGGGTCGCGCCCTCGGGTCACGCTCGACCCACGCCGCGAGGATCTCGCGGGTGCGGTCGGTCGAGCCGTCGTCGAGCACGAGCGCCTCGAACCGGGTCTCGGTCTGCGCGATGAGGCTGTCGATGCACTCCTGGAGGTGGGGCCCGGCGTCACGGCAGGGGAGGAGGATGGAGACGCGCGGGACGGGCGGAGACGTCACCCTCCTGTCCCGACATTGGGCCCGGTTCCGGCGGCCCCGGTCCCGTTACCCTTCTGCGAGGCTCCCGCCCCCGCCGCGGCGGCGGCCACGCTCTCGGCGTACCGCCGCAGGTGCTCTCCCGTGCGCGAGCCGGCGGTCTCGGCGACGACGTCCGGCGGGCCGGCGATGACGACCCGTCCGCCTTCTTCCGCGGCGCCGGGTCCCATGTCGACGATCCAGTCGGCACCGGAGATCACGTCGAGGTTGTGCTCGACCACGAGCACGGTGTGGCCTTCCTCCACGAGCCGACGCAGAACGCTCGTGAGCGTCCGCACCTCGCCGACACCCAGCCCGACGGTCGGCTCATCGAGGATGTAGAGACGGCGCGCGGTCTTCTTCGCCCGGCCGCGTTTCGCGCGACCCCCGATCCGCCGGCGCCCGCGCTTCGCCAGCTCGCGCGCGATCTTGAGCCGCTGCGCCTCCCCGCCCGAGAGCGTGGTGGCCGGCTGGCCGAGCCTCAGGTAGCCGAGCCCGACCCGCTGGAGGTTCCACAGCTTCTCGCCGAGCGTGTCCTGCCGGATGAAGAACTTGATCGCCTGGTCGACGGTCAGATCGAGGACGTCGTTGATCGTGTGTCCCCGGTACTCGATCTCGAGGACCTCGGGGCGGTAGCGCGTGCCGTCGCACACCTCGCACGGGACGGTCACGTCGGCGAGAAACACCATCTCGACGGTCTCGTACCCCGCGCCCTTGCAGCGCTCGCAGCGGCCGCCGGCCCGGTTGAACGAGAAGTATCCGGCCTTGTAGCCCCGTGCGCGGGACTCGGGAAGATCCGCGAACACGGCCCGGACCTCCTTGAACGCGCCGATGTAGGTCGCGGGGTTCGACCGCGGCGTGCGGCCTATGGGCTGCTGGTCGACGAGCGCGACGCCGTCGAGCGCGCCCACCCCCTCGAGCGCGTCGTAGGATCCCTCGTCCTCGCCGAGGTACGGGCGCGAGCTGGACTCGCCCGACAGCTCGCGTTCGAGCGCGTGGTAGAGGACTCCGCGAACGAGCGTCGATTTGCCGGACCCGGAGACGCCGGTGACGACGGTGAGCGCGCCGAGGGGAAATTCCGCATCGACGCCATCGAGGTTGTGGAGCGTGGCGCCGCGGAGCGTGAGCCAGCCGGCGTGACCGGGCTCGGCGCGGCCGGGCCTCGCGGGGCCGCGACCCGACGTGGCCGGAGCGCGACTGCCCGGGGACGGACCGCTGACGCCTGGCAGGCGGACCGGAGGTACGTCCCGTCCCGAGAGCGCCCGCCCCGTGCTCGTGTCCGCCTTCAGGAGTCCCTCCCACGTCCCCTGGAAGACGATCTCGCCTCCGGCCTCCCCCGCGCCGGGACCCATCTCGATGATCTCGTCGGCGCGCTCGATCACGGCCGGCTCGTGCTCGACGACCAGCACGGTGTTCCCCGCGCGCGCGAGCCGCTCGATCACCGCGACGAAACGATCGGTGTCGTGCGGGTGGAGCCCGATCGTCGGCTCGTCGAGGACGTAGAGCGTGTCGACGAGACGGCTCCCCAGGCAGCCGGCCAGGCGAATCCGCTGCATCTCGCCCCCCGACAGCGAGCGCGCCTGCCGGTCGAGCGCGAGGTAGCCGAGCCCCACGTCGTCGAGAAAGGCCACGCGATCCGACACCTCGCGGAGGATCGTCTCGGCGACCTTGCGGTCGAACTCGCCGAGCCCGAGATCGCCGGCCAGCCACTCGCGCAGGCTCGAGACCTTGAGCGACGCGACATCGGCGATGTGCCGGCCGGCCACCTCGATGTTGAGCGCGTCCGGCTTGAGCCGCGTCCCTCCGCAGTCGATGCACACGCGGGGCAGCTGGTACTGGCGCAGGAAGACCCGGATGTACGCCTTGTAGCGCTTGCGCTCGCGCGACCGCATGAACGGGACGAGTCCCCTGAATCGCGTGCCCTCGTGCGTGCCGCCTTCGACAAGGACTTCGCGGGCATCCTCGGGCAGCTCCGACCAGGGGGCGCGCGGGTCGAGTCCCGCTTCCTTCGCGAACTCGACCACCTTCGCCCGCTCGCGCTTGTAGCGCGGCTTCGTCCACGGATCGAGCGCGCCGTCCGCCAGCGACCGCGTCTCATCCGGGACCATGAGCTCGCGCGCGTACTCGAGCACCGCACCGAACCCCGTGCAGGTATCGCACGCGCCCGCGGGGCTGTTGAACGAGAACAGGTTCGGGACGGGATCGGGAAACGAGCGCCCGCAGGTCGCGCAGCGGAACGACTCCTCGAACAGGTGGCGCCGTGGCCGGTCGTCTGCGGCGTCCGGGATCTCGAGGACGATCGCCCGGCCGTGGCCCTCGGCGAAGGCCGCTGCGAGCGAGTCGGCGAGGCGCTCGCGGTCGGCCTCGGTCGCCCGGAGGCGGTCCACCACGACGAGGAGCTCCTCGGCGGCGGTGAGGTCGATGCCGGGCTCGGCGGTGTCGGTCGGATCGGCAACTTCAGGCGGCCCGTCGGGCTCCGATGGGTACCCGGCCTCGGTCGAGTCGCCGGCCTTCGACGGGTCGCTGGCCTCCGACGCGTTGCCGGCCGCCGCATCCACATCGGGATCCGCGGCCGCCTCCTCGGGATCCGCGGCCTCCTCGGGATCCGTCCCCACCCCCACGTTCGGCAACAGATCCTCGATCGCTGCCTCGGGAAGATCGGGGAGATACACCTCCTCCCCATCCGCCAGCACCCTCACGAACCCCTGCGCGCGCAGGTTCGCGACCGCCATCGCGTGAGTGATCTGGCCGCTCAGAACCAGCGGAAACGCGACCATGATCCGCGGCTCGCCGTCGATCGCCAGCACATCGGCGGTCGCCGACTGTACCGTGTCCGGGACGACCTCGATGTCACAGTCCGGACAGACGGTCGTCCCCACGCGCGCCCACAGGAGGCGAAGGTAGTCGTACACCTCCGTCACTGTCCCGACCGTCGAGCGGCTCGACTGGATCGCGTTCCGCTGATCGATCGACACCGACGGGCTGACTCCCTCCACCATGTCCACCGCCGGCTTGGGCATCCGCTCGAGAAACTGCTTCGCGTAGGTCGAGAGGGACTCGATGTACCGCCGCTGGCCCTCGGCGTAGATCGTGTCGAAGGCGAGGCTCGACTTGCCCGAGCCGGACGGGCCCGTGAGCACGGTGAGCCGGCCGCGGCCGATCTCGACGTCGACGCCCTTCAGGTTGTGCTGTCGGGCGCCGCGGACGCGGACGGAGTTTCGGGGGCGGCTCGGGGTCATGCGCGGATGATGCCGGGCCGGGGTCGGCGCCGCCAATCGTCGAAGCCGAGCGGTGGTGTGTGGGGTCGGGGCGCGCCTGGTTGGCGGGGCCCGCGGTGGGTCGGCTCTGGCGGTGCTGCCGGCTGGGGGGCGACCGGCGGGTCGACGAGCCGGCCCGGCTCTGCAGCGCGCGGGCGTGCAAGCCCTGACCGGCCACTTTTTTTGAGTGGCTTCGCCGCTCGGCCGGCGGACTGTGCAAGCCCTGACCGGCCAGTTCGTGAAGTGGCGATCAGGGGGTTGACAGGTTTCGGGAGCGACCAATCGCGAGGTCCCGGACCCCCTCCGGATCTCCCTGTCCAGCCCCCTGTCGGGCCGCTCCACGGCCTCCTCGCGTCGAACCCACCTTCTTTCTATCGGGACCCCCCATCCCGTGGCGGAGGTGGCGCTTCAGGAGGTCGTAAAACCGCCCCGTATATTGATATACGAGAAGAGGAAGGTGCATCCCGGTGCTCGGTTCAGCACCGCGGCGCCGGGTTCGAGAGGAGAAGGAGGAGGGGACGATGGGATACGCGATCGCGACGGAGCGGGTAGGGCGGTGGGCCTCGAGGGATGAGGGCTGGGGTACGGGTGTCCTTCGAGAGACCGAGCGGGCGGGGTACGGTCCCCAGGCGACCGACGCCGAGTCCGACGCGATCCCCGAGGACGTGGAGGAGCTCGGCGATGCGATCGTGATGATGGCGGCGCACATCCATGCAGGTACGCAGCGGTTCCTCGAGATGATCGCGCGGTTCCACGGTCTCGAGGGCTGGGTGGCGGGCGGCTACCAGAGCTGTGCGCACTGGCTGGCC
>JAWWCR010000215.1:0-7311 GCA_033720355.1 Gemmatimonadota bacterium | reverse complement strand
TTCTGGGCGAAGTACGCCGACCTGCCACCGGACGGCATCATCGACGCGCTGCTCACCGAGCGGCGGCTCACGCCACGCCGGCTCGCGTGGACGTTTCGCGCGGTACGGCCGGACGCGACCGAGGAGGAGTTCGCGGCCGTGATCCGCGCCCGGTCCTCGGACACCCAGTTTTCGGACCGGACGATTCCCGAGCTGTATCGCATGGCCGACGCGGCCCGATTCGGCCTCGCGGACCTCGGGTATCTGGCGGGCGTGCACCCGCTCGAGCTGTGGGTGGTCCGCTACCGGCTCGAGCACCCCGACGCCACGCGCGCCGAAGCGATCGCGGCGAGCGCGAGCACCCGTCAGGAGGTCTACGCCTGGCTGTTCAGCCCGCGCCGCCGTCAGGCGCAGGACCGCAGCATCTCGATCATGCTCGAGATCGAGGCATTTCTCGACATCCACCGCGCGTGGCAGCGGCTCGGCTACCCGTTCGACAACCTCGTCCCGTCGTACGGCTCGTCGATCGGGAGCTCGGGCGACCGGCCCGACGCGCTGGCACAGCTCGTCGGTATCATCATGAACGACGGGGTGCGGCTCCAGGCCGTCCGCCTCACCCGACTCGACATGGGCGTCGGCACGCCGTACGAGACCCGCTGGTCGATCCGACCCACACCCGGCGATTCGGTCATGTCGGCCGATGTCGCCTCCGTCGCCCGGCGGGCCATCGACGGCGTCGTCGAGAGCGGGACGGGGCGCTCCGTGCGGGACGCGGTGCAGACATCCTCGGGCAACCCGGTCGTGGTGGGCGGCAAGACGGGGACGGGCAACAACCAGTTCAGGGTGTTCGGCGGTCGCGGCACCCTGATCCGCACGCGGACGATCAACCGCACGGCCACGTTCGCGTTTCACCTCGGCGACCGGCACTTCGGCGTGATCACCGCACACGTCGACGGCGACCAGGCAGCGGGCTATACCTTCACGAGCGCGCTGCCCCTCGCCGTGCTCAGACTCGTCTCGCCCGCGATCGCCCACCTGCTCGACGAGCCCGAGATCGACATGTCGACCGCCGCCGCGACCGCGGCCGGCGGCGGGTAGGCGGTATCAGGCTTCGATCAGCTCGATTCTCGCGCGGTGCCCGGTGGCACGCGCGAGAGGCGCGTCGCACGTGACGAGCGGCGCATCGAGAGCCTCGGCCAGCACGACGTAGACCGCATCGTACCCCGTCAGGTTGTGACGAAGCGCCCAGACGCGCGCGAGCAGGATCTCGTGCCCGTACCGCGCCAGCGGAAAGCGCCGGAGCCTGGCCAGGGCCTGCGCCCCGAGGTCATCGGAGATCCGGCCGTGCCGCGCGTGTCGGCGGAGCGCCTGAGCGACTTCCACATCGACCAGACAGGGGACGTGGACCGTCTCGTCAATTGCGAGCAGCCGGTCTCGGCCGACTGCCCCCAGCGGCGTCCCGAGAAGGACCTCGACCAGGATGGAGGCATCGGCGACGATCATTCGTCGGTCAACGGTCCCCTCATGTCGCGAATCACGTCGGCCGAGCTCACATCGAGATCGGTCGTCCCGGCGCCCTCGAGGATGGCGCGCATCTCCTCCGGGGTCGCCTGCTCGGCGCTCCGCCGCAGGATCTCGAGCAGGTACTCGGACAGCGACTGCCCCGCCAGGGCTGCGCGCGCCTTCAGCTCTCGATGCAACACTTCCGGGACGTTTCGGATCTGGATCATCTTGCCTGACATGCGATACACATGCTGACATGCGTCCTGCATGTCAAGGGCTCGGTGCTCACCCCTTGATGATGGGTCCCGGTGTCATCCCGCCCTCACCGACGGGTCGGCCGTGGCTCGGACCCGTCAGGGAGTGTGCGAGTCGCTCGGGCCGAGGTGTTCGGTCAGAAACGCCTCCATGCGCTCGAGTATGTCGCGCACCGTGGACTGGTAGCGCCTCAGGCTGTGGTCCTCGTCGGGGTACTCGACGTACCTGAGCAGATCCCCCTTCCCGAGCTCGCGCATCCGCTCGGCCCACACCTGCGACTGACGCGGCGGAACCGATGCGTCGCGCAGCCCCTGAAGCAGGAGCTGCGGCACGCGGACGTGCTCGACGTAGTTGATCGGCGACCGGCGGTCATACTCCTCGGGGATCTCTGCGTACGAGCCGCCGAACTCCGAACGCTCGCGGCGCGGCGTGCGACCCGCCGTCCAGTGACGCCCCGAAGCGGCGTAACGGTCGTTGGCGAGCAGCCGCCAGTCGGACACGGGGGCGCGGATCACCTGCGCCTCGAACGCATCGGGCGCCTCGGTCGCGATCACGAAGCTCATGTACCCGCCACCCGACCCGCCCCACGTCGCCTTGCGCGACATGTCCACGTAGCCGAGTCCCTCGAGGAAGGGGATCACGTTCATGACGTCGCCGAACTCGACGCCGCCGTAGTCGGCGATGTGGAGGTCGTGGAACCCCTGCCCGAATCCGCGGCTCCCCCGCGGGTTCGGCGCCACGACCACGTACCCGCGCCGGACCCAGTACTGCCGCATCATCTCGAACGAGTGGTTCCACTGGCCTGGGTGCCCGTGCAGCCGGACGATCACGGGGTAGCTGCCCGACGGGTCCAGGTCGCGGGGCCGGTACAGCAGTGTCGGGATCGGCAGGTTGTCGGGGCCCGGGTAGTAGACCTCCTCCGCCTCGGCGAGCGTCGCCGGGTCGATGCGGCCCATGGAGCGCGTGACCTGGACCGGCTCGCCGACCGCCGGCGCCGACCCCGAGCCGTCCCATGAGGCCTTCCAGATGTCCGGAGTCCGCGTGTCGCCCTCGTCGAGCCAGGCGAGCTCCTCGCCATCCGGCGAGAACGCCGGGCTCCCGCGCATCCCCCGGCCCGAGGTCACCTCGCGTACCTCGCTGCCGCCGTCGGCCGCGGCGACCGCGACGTGGCGCGAGAACCCGCTCTCGTCGGAGCGCGTGAACGCGAGCCAGCGGCCATCCGGCGACCAGGCGACGTCGCCGTGATCGCGCTCGGCGTGCGTGATGGGCGTGACCGCCCGCGTCGTCGCGTCGACGACGGCGACCTGCGACCAGCCGCTCTGCGCGTTGGTGAACGCGAACCGGGTGCCGTCGGGCGCCCAGACGAAGCCGCCGTTCCCTCCTCCGATCGCCGGATCGACGATCGTGCGCGCCTCGCCGCCGTCGAGCCCCCGCACGTGGAACTCGCCGCCCCGCGAGAACGCGATCGAGCGCCCGTCCGGCGAGAACGCCGGTGACGTCTCGTTCGCGTCGCGCGGGCTGAACCGACGCGGCCAACCGTCCGCGTCGTCGAGGTCTCTCAGAAAGATTCGCGGACCCGCCCCCGTCCTCACCTGGTAGGCGAGTGTCCGGCCGTCCGGCGAAAGCGCCGGCGACGTCTCGATCACCGCGGCGTTGAAGGTGACCGGCGTCGGCTTCCCTCCCGACGTCGGCATCCGCCAGATGTTGTCGAACCCCTGGTGGAAGCGCGCCGAGACGAAGATCAGCTCGCTGCCGTCGGCGGACAGACGCAGCGACTGCGCGGGCTCGGGTCGCACCCCCGGCGGTGGCCACCCGAGCCGGGTCGGCGACGAGCCGTCGGCCCCGACGCGGAGGATCGCCCACGTCCCCGACTCGTCCGCGTTCGACGTGTAGTAGAAGGACTCGCCATCGGGCGACCAGACGAACTCGCGCACCGACGACACGGTCATCCAGTCGTCCAGAGTCTGGGCCGCGGCCGGCTGGCAAAGGGCGATCGCCACTACGGCGAGGACGGAAAGTGCGCGGCGGCTCATGAGGACCTCGGGGGCTCGAGACGCCTCATCGTGTCCGGACGCCGCAAGCGGGCGCAAGACCGCCGCGGCGCGCGCTCAGGTCACCGCGAGGACCGGCGCTCCTCGAGCAGTGCCGCCACGGCCAACCCCGCCGGATCGGTCGCTAACGCTGTCGCGGGTTCAAGAGGACGGGGGGGTTTCCATGACGGCCAGCTGCGCCACTATCGTTCGCCCGCGTAAACGGCGAAAGCCGCGCAAACCTCTCCCGATCGGGCCAGGCTGGCCAGCAGGTCGAGACCCCGATCCAACCCTTGCGGCACTGATGGTGTCAGACTGATAGTTTGAGAATACTGTCACTCTGACACTGTTCGTGAACGCGCGAGGAATCGACATGACGGCCGACGGACAGCCGCGGAGCGCGGGGGATTTCCTCCCCCTCCACCCGCTCGAATTCCGGATTCTGTTGACGCTGCTCGACGGGGCGAGCTTCGGCACGCGAATCGTCGAGGCGATCGAGGAGGCCGAGGGCGGCGGCCGGAAGCTCTACCCGGCGAACCTGTACCGACGGATTCGGGACCTCATGAGCGACGGCCTCGTCGAGGACGCGCCGTCTCCGGCGGGCGCGGACCCGCGGCGGAGCTACGTGCGGCTCACGAGCATGGGTCGGGCGGTCGCGAAGGCCGAGGCCAGACGGTTGAGCGAGCTGGTCGCGGATGCCCGACGGCACCGCCTGTTGACGGAGGGGTGAGGCGATGACGCCTCCCCGCGGCTTCCGACTGTATCGCCGCCTGCTGCGGCTTCTGCCCGAGGACATGACCCGGCGGTTCGGCCGCGACATGGAGGCGGTCCTCCGCCACCGACTCGAACAGACACGAGGGCGGCCAGGCCGCACCGCGGTCGTGTGGATGCACGCGATCGCCGACGTGATTGGCCAGGCGGTGGCCCTGGCCTTTGATGAACGAGGAGAGGGCGCGATGAGACCGAGCTCGATCATGCAGGACGTGAGATACGCCACGAGAGGCGTGCGGAGGACGCCGGGGCTCGCGCTGATGGCGATACTGACGCTGGCGCTCGGGATCGGGGCGTCGACGGCCACGTTCTCGATCGTCCACGGGGTGCTGCTCGAGAAACTGCCGGTCCACGAGCCCGAGCGGGTCGTCGTCGTGTGGCCCGAAGTGAACGCGAACCGCACGATGGTGGCCCTCGCCGACGAGGCCATGCCCTCGCTCGAGGGGGTCGCGGGCATGAGCGCGTGGTCGCTCACGGTGACGGGGCTCGGCGAGCCGCGCACGATCACCGGGCTCAAGGTCTCGACGAGCTACTTCGAGTTGCTGGGTGTGCGTCCGGCGCTCGGACGCGGGTTTCTGCCCGAGGAGGATCTCCCGGGCGCCGCCGGCGTCGTCGTCCTGTCGCACGACTTCTGGATGAACGAGCTGGGCGGCGATCCCGCGGCCATCGACCGCACGATCGAGATCGGCGGGGCCGACTACGACCGGCGCCGGGTCGTCGGCGTGATGCCGCCCGGGGTCGACGAGTTCATGCAGGACGTCGATGTGTGGATTCCGCTCGACGGCGATCCGGCCGCGACGCTCGAGGCCGACGACACCTGGTACGTGAACACGCGGGTTGCGCGTCTCGCCCCCGATGCGACGCTGGAACAGGCGAACGCCGAGGTACGGGCGCACGCCTCGTCGGTACAGCGCACCCTCCCCGGGATTTTCTCCGCCGACGAATCGCAGACCGCGACGGTGCGCCGTGTCCGGGAGTACATGACGCGCGACGTGCGGGCCTCGATCCTCGTCGCGCTGGGCACCGTCGGTCTCGTACTCCTCATCGCGTGCTTCAACGTGACGAACCTGCTCCTTGCACGAGGCGATCTGCGCGCCCGCGACATGGCCGTGCGTGCGGCGCTCGGCGCGAGCCGGCTGAGGATGGCCCGGATGCTGTTGACGGAGGCGGCGATCCTCGGGGTCACGGGCGGCCTGCTCGGCGTCGGTGCCGCGTACGGTCTCGTCCGCGTCATCGTCGAGCAGGCGCCCGACAACCTGCCGGGCATCGGAGCCGTCTCGGTGAGCCCCGTGGTGCTCGGGTTCGCGGTCGTCGCGACCCTGGTCTCGACCCTCATCGCCGGGCTCGTGCCCGCGCTGCGGGCGGGCCGCGTGCGCGGAACCGCGACGCTCGGCGGGTCGGGCCGTGGCACCGCCCACCGCGGGGTGGGACGACTGACCCCGGCGCTCGTCGGCGGTCAGATCGCGCTCGCGGTCGTCGTGACGATCGGGTCGGGGCTCATGTTGCGATCGCTGGGGACGCTTCTCTCGGTCGACCCGGGGATCGACGGCGAGAACGTCATGGCCTTTCTCCCGAGTCCTCCGGCGAACCGCTACGACGACGGCGTCGCGTTCCGCGACTACTACCGCCAGGTGTTCGAGCGCGTCGAGGCGCTGCCCTTCGTCGAGTCGGTGGGGGGAATCCACATCGTCCCGGGCGGCGGCAACAACTGGAGCTTTCCGACCTTCCCCGAGGGCGTCGAGCTGGTCTCCGGGGACCCCGTGCCGTCGGTGAACTTCCGCGCCGTTCGCGGCGACTACTTCGGGACGACGGGGATGCCCCTGCGGCGAGGGCGCCCGATCGAGGACACCGACACCGCCGATACCGAACCGGTCGTCGTCGTCAACGAGAGCTTCGTGGCCCGGTTCTGGTCGGACGAAGACCCGATCGGGAAGTCGCTCTCGATCTTCTCGCGAGAAGGGACGCGGTACCGGGTTGTCGGAGTGATGGGGGACGTGCACCAGCACGGGCGCGATCGCGAGCCGCTCGCCGAGATGTACTTCGCCCACGAGCAGGTGCCGTGGGATCAGATGGGGATATGGGTCGTGGCGAAGGTCCACCCGGCCGAGCGTGGCCCGGGCTCGTACGCCGACGCCCTCCGCGAGGCGGTGTGGTCCGTGGATCCGAACGTCCCGATCACCGGGATGGACCACCTCGCCGACATCCTGGTCGAGTCCACACGCGGCACGCGGTTTCTCGCCCTCCTGCTCGGCGCGTTCGGGGCGCTCGCGCTAACGCTGTGCGCGGTCGGGGTGTTCGGCGTGACGGCCTACACGAACGGCCGGCGGAAGGCCGAGTTCGGCGTGCGGCTCGCGCTGGGCTCCTCGCGCGGGTCGATCCTGCGGTCGGCCGTGATGCGAAGCCTGCTGCCCGTCTCGGGCGGTCTGGCGGTGGGGCTGCTGGTGGCGGCGGGGGCCTCGCGCCTGCTCGAGTCGGCGCTGTTCGGCGTCACCGCGTCGGACCCGGCGACATTCGCGGGAGTGACCCTGGTCATGAGCGCCACGGCGGTCGCGGCGTCGATCGTACCCGCGTGGCGCGCCACGCGGGTGGATCCGGTGGAGGTCCTGGCGACCGACTGATAGCCAGGACCGCCCAGGCTAGCGGAAGGACCACCGCACGCCGAGCGCGACGGGGTACTCCCAGGCCAGGTCGAACGCCTCGACCTCGGGCGACCGGGCCGCGAAGACCGCGGTGTCCTCCTCATCGAAGAACATCGCGTTGGCCTCGAACGAGA
>JAWWCR010000214.1:0-7319 GCA_033720355.1 Gemmatimonadota bacterium | reverse complement strand
ACGATGTAGTCGTCCGCCCGCCGCCCGATCGCCTCGTGCATCGTCGAGTTCTCCTCGCTCTTCGTCACCATGACGACGGGGAGACGCGGCGATGCGCGACGCACCCGGTCGAGGACCTCGATGCCCCGGAGACCGGGCATCTGCTCGTCGAGGAGAACGAGGTCGTACGTGCGGCTGCCCAGGAGCTCGAGCGCATCCTGCCCGTTCATGATGGCGTCCACCTGGTACCCCTCGCCCCGCAGGAGCATCAGGTGCGGGCGGAGGAGATCCACCTCGTCGTCGACCCAGAGGATGCGGCCGGACTTCGCCTCTCGCATCGTCTCGGTCACGAGTCGGCGCCCCCCGACAGGTAGCGCGAGCGCAGCAGGTGCAGCTTGTCGATGACGTCCTCCTCGGTGATGCGGTCCATCCGGCCGGGTCGGGTACGACGCGATGGCCCGGCGTCGTCGGGCCGCGAATACCGGTCGATCAGCAGATCCCCGTACCGCCCGTACGGCCCGACCCGCTTCGGGTCGGTGAAGCCGTAGAGCCCGACGGTCGGCGTGCCCAGCGCCACGGCCATGTGGAGCGGCCCCGTATCGGGGCTCAACACCGCGTCGCTGGCGTCGAGCAACCAGGCCATCTCGCGCAGATCATAGCGCAACTCCACCTCGGGCGGGAAACGACAGAGGGCCTGCAACCGCGCGGAGTCCTCGAGCTCCCCCTCCGACGGCCCCCCGACGACCACGGTTCGAAAGCCGAGGTCGCCCGCCGCCGTATCGAGTACCCGTGCGTACCGGGCGAGGGTCCAGTCCTTCTCCCGTCTCGACGACCGGGTGACGACGGCGAGAACGGGCCGGCCGGCCCGCTCCGCGCGCCAGCGGTCCCTCGCGACCGTCTCCTCGGGTGTGAAGAAGAAGTTCCATTCGCGCCGAACCGGCACCTCCAGGTACTCGAGAAACTCGAAGTGCTGGTCCTGCACGTGTGCCGGCGGGCGGGCGGGTATCCGCCGGTTCACGGCGAGCCACGAGAGATCGCGCGATCGCGCCCGATCGTAACCGAGCCGGATGGGAGCGGACAGCAGCCGGGTGACGATCGCGGCCTTCAGACACGGGTGCAGGCAGATTACGAGATCGAAACGGCGGTCCCCGAGCGCCCGGCGGAAGTCACGATACGCGCGGGCGCCGCGTTCCCGATGGAAGATCAGGAACTCGTCGACGTCGGGCCTCCCCGTCCACAGACGGTGGGCGACGGGCTGGACGACCCATGTTATGCGGCAGTCGGGCCACGCGGCCCTGAGCGACGCGATGATCGGGAGGACGTGCACGGTGTCGCCGATCGCGCTCATCCGGACGAGGGCGACGCGACGCGGCGGCCGCTCGAGCGTCGGGGCCGGACTCAACCCGGAGCGGCCCCTGAGCGGATCCCGTGCCCGTCGTCGTGGTACATGTTGGCGGCGCCCGAAAGCTGACAAACGGGAACGGGGGACATAGTCTCGGGGCGATGACGATTCTCACGCGGTACCTGCTGCGTCTGCACGTGGCGCCGTTCGCGTTCGCGGTGACCGGACTGACGCTGCTGCTCCTGCTCGATCAGGTGAGCCGGCGCTTCGGCGACCTCATCGGCAAGGACCTTCACTGGACCGTCATCGTCGAGGTGTTCGTCTACTCGATCCCGTTCATCCTCGCCCAGACCCTCCCGATGGCGGTGCTGATCGCGGTCCTCTATACCTTCAACCGGCTGGCCGGCGACTTCGAGATCACGGCGATTCGGGCGAGCGGCGTGCCGCTCGCGAGGGTGATGGTCCCGCTCGTCGTCGCCGCGACGATCGTCGCGGGGGGGATGACGTGGTTCAACAACACGGTCCTGCCCGAGTCCAATCACAAGCTCCAGGTCCTCCTCACCAGCATCGGCCGGAAGAAGCCGACGTTCTCGCTACGCGAGCGCACGATCAACGAGGTACTTCCGTCGCGGCTCTACGTGCAACCCGGAGTCATCGACCGCGGGCGCAGCTCGATGGAGGACGTCGCGATCTACGACGAGCGGGGGGGCAAGAGCCGTACGATCTACGCCGACAGCGGGCGCATGGCCTTCGGGCCCGAGGGGGAGAACCTCTATCTGACTCTGCTGGATGGGTCGCTCCAGGAGCGCCCTGAGGGGAAGCCGACGTCGTTCCAGCGGATCCGGTTCCGGAACATGGTCATGAAGGTCGAGGGGGTGGCGAACGCGCTCGAACGGGACACGCTCAGCACGTACCGCAGCGATCGCGAGATGAACATCCAGGACATGTACGCGATCGTGGTCGAGAACGAGGCGCGGGTCGCGCGGGCGCGGAACGAGTCGCGAGCGTACGCGCTCGCCCTGGTGAAGCGGCTGTCGGACTATCGCGAACCCCTCGAGAACGCCGGGGGGACAGACCCCGGCGCCGTCGACTCCGACACGACCGGCGAGGCGGGAGGGGAGACATCCCCGGGCGGTGACGCCGCGGGCGCCGGGGCGGGACCTCGGGGCCCCCGACTCGCCCCGGACCGACGCGCGGGCGGCGTCCGCGCGCCCGCGGAGGAGGATGCCGGGACCGAGATCGTCGACCCGCTCGCCAAACCGCAGCCCCCGTCCGACGACTCGCTGATGGCGCTCGGCGCGGCCGCCGCCGAGAGGTTCAGCTCGGCGGTGGATGCGTCGAACCAGTTCGACATCTATCGGCAGCGCGAGAACGACGGTCACGCCCAGATCAGCAAGTTCTGGGTGGAGATCCACAAGAAGGGGTCGATCCCCGCGGCGTGCATCGTGTTCGTCCTGATCGGCGCTCCGATCGCGGTCCGGTACCCGCGAGCCGGTGTCGCGCTCGTCGTCGGCGTGAGCCTGGTGTTCTTCGGCGCCTACTACGTGTCGCTGGTCGGCGGTGAGGAGCTGGCCGACCGGCGGATCGTCTCTCCGCTGTGGGCGATGTGGGCTCCGAACGTGCTGTTCGGTCTCATCGGGCTCGGGCTGATGGTCCAGGCCCGCCGGGTCACGGGGTGATCGAGATGTCGGGCCGACGCTCCGGATGAGGATTCTCGACCGGTACGTCGGAGCTCAGTTCCTGCGGATCTTCGCGGTCTGCGTCCTCGGGGTCCCGTTCCTGTTCATCGTCATCGACCTGACCGACAACCTCAACCTCTTCCTCGACGAGGGCGCGACGCGGGGGCAGCTAGCACTCCACTACCTGTACCAGTTCCCGTATCAGTCGCTCCTGGCGTTCCCGATCGCGGCGCTCCTCGCCTCGGTCTTCACGATCTCGGGGATGACGCGCCGTTTCGAGGTGGCCGCGATCAAGGCGGGCGGTATCTCGTTCTACCGTATGACCGCCCCGCTTCTCCTCACATCGCTCATCCTTAGCGGCGTGGCGCTCGCGCTCACCGAGCTGGTGCCCGTGACGAACCGGCTTTCGGTGGAGGTGCTCGAGCGCGAGGAGGCGAGGAGCCGGGCGATCCGCATGTCCTTCGTCTTTCGGGCGGACGAGGGGTACGTCTACAAGGTGCGACGCCTCGACACCCGTGAGCGTCGGATCGAGAACGTGCAGATCGAGCGGGAGGGTACGGGCCCCGAGTACCCGACCATGAGCATCCTCGCGAACAGCGCTCGCTGGGACTCGGTCGCGAACCGCTGGATCGCGAGCTTCGGGTGGCTGCACCGCTTCCCGGGTCCGGAGTCCGAGCGCGCCTACGAGTTCGCCGAGCTGCACGTTCGCGAGTTCGACGAGACACCCGAGGAGTTGCGTGCGGAACCGAAAGAGCCGGATGAGATGCGTTTCGCCGAGCTCGGCCAGTTCATCGATGCGATCGAGCGGTCGGGGGGACAGCCGCTCAACCTGCGAACGGCCCGGGCGCAACGGATCGCCTTCCCGTTCGCGTGTCTCGTGATCGTCCTGTTCGGGATGCCCCTCGCCCA
The DNA here is from genome assembly GCA_033720355.1 of Gemmatimonadota bacterium. Classification (GTDB taxonomy): domain Bacteria; phylum Gemmatimonadota; class Gemmatimonadetes; order Palauibacterales; family Palauibacteraceae; genus Palauibacter. Next base: position 3,410 of record JAWWCR010000214.1, on the reverse strand, counting down.
CTCCAACCGGCGGGGAGGCGCCCCGCAGTCCATCGGGATCGCCCTGGCCACCACGATCGTGTTTCTCATCTTCGTGCGGATCGCGGAGGCGCTCGGCGCGGGAGGCGCCATGGACCCCATGGTGGCGGCGTGGCTGCCGAACGCGGTCTTCCTGCTGGCCGGTCTCGGTCTCTACGCGAAGGTCAGGACCTAGGAGCGGACCGGCGGCGGCCCGGCACCGTCTTCGGACACCCTTCTAGCGCGACTCGCGGAACCACTCGACGAACCGCGGGATCCCCGCATCGATCTTCGTCACCGGGTCGTACCCCAAGAGTCGGCGCGCCTTCGAGATGTCGGCGTAGGTCCGCTCGACATCGCCCGGCTGCGGCGGAAGCACCTCGATCTCGGGCGTCACGCCGAGCGCCCCCGAGATCAACGCGATCAGACGCGTCAGCTCGACCGTCTCGCTCTCACCGAGGTTCACGATCTCGAACGCGGCATCCTCGCGTCGCAGGAAGTCGATCGCGCCCTCGACACCCTGGAGGATGTCGCCGATATGCGTGTAATCGCGGCGCGTCGTACCGTCGCCGAACTGCTGGATCGGACGGCCTTCGGAGAGGAGTCGCGTGAACTTGTGGATGGCGAGATCCGGCCGCTGCCGGGCACCGTACACCGTGAAGAAGCGCAGACACGCGCACCGGATCCCGAAGAGATGGGTGTACGTGTGACAGAGCAGCTCGCCCGCGCGCTTCGTCGCCGCGTACGGCGAGATGGGATGGTCGACCGGGTCGTCCTCAGAGAACGGGACCTTGCTGTTGTTGCCGTAGACGGAAGACGAGGAGCCGAAGACGAAGCGCCGGATTCCGCGCCGCCGGGCCAGCTCCAGAAGCTGCTGGGTACCCGCGACGTTGACGTCCTGGTACAGAACCGGCTGCTCGATCGACGGTCGCACCCCCGCGCGCGCCGCGAGGTGAACGATGCACTCGATCCCGTCGGGAAGCGCGGAGAGCGCACCGGGATCGCGAATGTCCCCCTCGATGAGCTCGAACGCGTCGTGCCCGGCGATTCCCTCGAGATTGCTGCGCTTGACGGCCGGATCGTAAAAGTCGTCGAAGTTGTCGAGTCCCACCACCTCTTGCCCGCGCTCGACCAGACGCTCGCACAGGTGGCTGCCGATGAATCCGGCGGCCCCGGTCACCAGAAAGCGGCTCATGTGACCGGACTCGACGCCCGGAGGAGCTCGATGTCGGCCCTGACCATCATTCGGATCAGGTCATCGAACGAGACGCGCGGTCGCCACCCGAGCTTCTCGCGCGCCTTCGATGCGTCGGCGCACAGGTGGTCGACCTCCGCGGGGCGGATCAGCTCGGGGTCGCGGACCGCGTGGTCGCGCCAGTCGCGGCCGACCTCGTCGAAGGCGATCTCGAGGACATCCTCGACGGAATGCATGACCCCGGTGCCGATGACGAAGTCTTCGGGGACGTCGTGCTGGAGCATGAGCCACATCGCCTCGACGTAGTCGCCGGCGAAGCCCCAGTCCCGGCGTGCCTTCGTATTCCCGATGGTGAAGTCGTCGGCGAGTCCGAGGTGGATGCGGGCGGCGCTCCAGCTGATCTTCCGCGTGACGAACTCCAGCCCCCTGCGCGGACTCTCGTGGTTGAAGAGGATGCCGCTGACCGCGAAGAGCTCGTAGCTCTCGCGATAGTTCACCGTGATGAAGTGCCCGTAGACCTTGGCGACGCCGTACGGGCTCCTCGGGTAGAACGGTGTGCCCTCGTTCTGCGGGGTCTCGCGAACGTTGCCGAACATCTCCGAAGACGACGCCTGATAGAACCGGATGCCGGGGTCCGTGGCCCGGACCGCTTCGAGCATCCGGGTCACGCCGAGCGCCGTGAACTCGCCGGTCAGGAGCGGCTGCTTCCACGACGTCGGCACGAACGACTGCGCGGCGAGGTTGTAGACCTCCGTCGGTCCGACCTCCCGAAGCACGTTGATGAGCGACAGCTGATCGAGGAGATCCGCCTGGTGGAGCGTCACCTGTCCGGCGAGGTGCGCGATCCGATCGAACTTCTCGACCGATGAGCGGCGAACGATGCCGTGCACCTCGTACCCCTTCTCGAGCAGGAAGTCAGCCAGGTACGAGCCGTCCTGTCCGGTCAGACCGGTGATGAGCGCGATCATTTCAATCCGTGGCCGGGTTCGTGGACGCCCGAGACATACGCGGGCGGGTGCAAATACTACGCCCGCGAACGCCGCGGGCGAACCCTCACCCCATCCGCAGGCCCCCGGGCCGCCAACGCGCAGGCGCACACGAGGTTGTGGCGCTTGCTAGCACCCGCACGCGGGCGACAAGTTTTTCGATCGGTCCGACAGGCGACGGCTCGAACGTTGGTGAACCGGTGGTGCGGTGAGTGGAGGGAGCAGTTTGGAGACCTCGCGACATCTTCTCGGCCCCGAGAGGATGCTGATGATGGCGATCGAGCTCGAGCACGCCCCCGACGCGGTGTGGGAGGCGATCGACGAGCTCGCCGAGCACAGGATCGAGAATCTTCTCGAGATCCTGCGCATGGCGCCGAAGCGCTCCTGGGTGGCCGCGGACGCGTGGCACCGGGCCGTCACGCCGGCGCGTCTGCGCGCGCTCGTCGACTCCGAGTCGCCGAACATGGAGATCCTCGAGCGCATTCTGGCCCGCATCGACGCCTCGAACGCCGAGCTGCTGCTCGACCTCCTCACCGAGTCCGAGTCCCTCGCGACCCGGAAGCGCCTGTTCAACCGGCTGGTCGGGCTCGCGCCCGAGATCGGCTCGGAGATCATGCGACGGCTGCGCGACGGCCGGTGGTTCGCGCGGCGCAATATGCTCGCCCTGATGGGCGAGATGGACGAGTGGCCCGCGGGGTGGTCGCCGTCACAGCTCTCCGACGATCCCAACCCCATGGTCCGGCGGGAAGCGCTGAAGCTCATGCTGCGGGACACGCGGACCCGCGACCAGGCCGTGTGCGGTCTTCTGAAGGACAGAGAGCGCAAGGCGCGGAGCCTCGGTCTCGCCGCCGCCGTGGAATCCTGTCCCCCGCAGGCCGTCGAGCTCCTGGCGGACATCGTGCGCGACGACTCCGTATCGGTCGAGCTGCGTCTCGTCGGGGTGCGAGCGCTCGGCGGGTCGGCCGACCTCTCCGCGATCGATCCCCTCGTCGAGCTCGTCCGCCGTCCGGGACTGATACCGGGTCTTGCCGAAAAGTCGCGTCTCATGCTCGCCGCGCTCCAGGCGCTGTCGACGATGCCCGACGGTACGGCCGAGAGCCGCAAGCTGGTGGCGAGGGCCGCGAAGGCGTCCGATCCGGAGATCCGGGCCGCCGTGGGAGGATCGGAGCCGGCGGGGTGAGGGAGGCCCAGCGGTTCCTCGAGACACTCGCCGACATCCTCGACCACGTCGT
>JAWWCR010000213.1:0-7352 GCA_033720355.1 Gemmatimonadota bacterium | reverse complement strand
GCGGATGATCAGCCAGTACGTGACGTGGACCAGCTCCAGCCGGGAGAACCGCCCGATCGAGACGGCGCTGCTCGACGAAGAGGAGAACCTCTACGTGGCCCGAAGCCGCTACTGGATGCAGCTGTCGCGCTACCTCGAGTACTTCGACCGTGAGCGGATCCTCGTCGTGCAGAGCGAGAGGCTGCTGCACGACCGGCTCGAGACCCTTCGCGAGATCTTCCGTTTTCTGGGGGTCTCGCCCGACTTCTCCGCCATCCGCTTCGCCGTCCGGAGACACGGCACGAGCCGTAAGCGCAGGAAGACCGATCTCGGGCTTCGGCTCGACGGCTCCCGATTCATGAAGGCGCTACGGCGCGTCCCGAATCGGTACCGCTGGCCCGTCGAGGACGCGCTTTTCTACCCCGTATCGCGGCGCATCGCGCGACCTGCTATCTCGGTTGCGGCGCGGGCGCATCTGATCGAGCGGCTGAGGGAGGATGTCTCCCGTTTGAGGGAGTCGTGGCCGCAGGAACTCGACGGGTGGGCAGACCGTGACTTCCCGGCCGGCGACGCCGTCGTGAATCGGTAAACCCATTACGAGATCGATATACAGAGGGAGGATTGCGTGAAGTGGACGATGCTTCGGGCCGTGGGAGCGGCCTCGATTCTCTTTGTGCTTGCCGTGAGCCCCGTCAGCGCCCAGCGCGAAGCCGTGCACCGCGGGTTCTGGATCAGCTTCGGCTTCGGCGCCGGGAACGCGTTCGGCGACGACGCGTTCGAGGACGACTCGCAGTTCGGCGGCGCCGGCTTCCTGCGCATGGGTGGGAGCCCGAGCCAGCAATGGCTGATCGGCGGCGAGATGATCGGCTGGGGGAACGAGATAGACGATGTCGCGATCAGCCGGGGCGCCGTGTTGTTCACGGCCATGCACTACCCCAGCGCGGGGGGAGGCTTCTACCTCAAGGGCAGCGCGGGCTTCGCCGGCCGCGCGACGTCGACCACCATCGTGCTCGATGGTGAAGAAGTGGACGTCTCCGACGAGACCGGCGGGATCGGTCTGGGGGCGGGGCTCGGCTACGACCTCCAGCTCGCCAGGAACTTCTTTCTGACCCCCGCGCTCGATTTCCTGTACACCGGGACGGAAGGCGACGGTGCGACCTTACTCCTGTTCACGATCGGAGCCACCTGGCACTAGCCGCAGGGTAATCTTCCGGCGAGAAGGACGCGCGCGGATTCGCACCGGCGGTCACCCGCGCTCCGCGAGGATCTCCTCGAGACGGGTCTGCACCGCGCGGACGCGCGGCTGGAGCTCCTCGTCCGCGCCTGCCCACAGCTCGGCGAACCTGGCGTAGTACTCGGCCGCCTTCTCGAGATCGCCACGATCATCGTGGAGCCGTCCGAGGCGCTCGTAGAAGAGCGGGCGATACCACGCGTCCTCGCCCTCCCCCCCGAGCCAGGGCATCGTCACCGCGCGCTCCATGTAGGAGATGGCGGAATCGGCCTGACCGGCACGGAAGTAGGAGCGTGCGGTAAGCCAGCAAAGATCCACGCAGGGCACGCCCTCGGCCCGCCGCGCCAGGTCGAGCGCCTCGTCGTTGCGCCCTTCGCCCCAGAGGATCCGAACCTCCGCTTCCATCACGGCGGTCTCGTTCAGCCGGTCGGGCGGTGTGTTGTCGATCGTCGCCTCGAGGTACGTGCGAGCCTCCTCCGATCGTCCGGCCGCGCCGTAAAGGCGGACAAGCGAGAAGAACGATTGCCCCGGCTCGTGCAACCGGACCGGTTCCTGACCGATCGCCCGGTCGAGTCGCCTCGCGGCGGCCGCAGGGTCCTGCCGCACCACCGCATCCAGATTGGCGAGGCGAACGGCCAGAGTGCCGATCGGGTACCTGACCGCTCCCCGCGCCTCCTGAGCCGCGCGGGAATCCGTCGCGTACCGCTCGGCCTCTGCGAGGCGCCCGCGAAGTCTGGCCAACCGCTCGAGCCAGGTGTGGCCCGTCGGGATCGATGGATCGGCGTCGCGAAACTCCCGCAACCGTCGCTCGGCTTCATCGTAGTCGCCCCGGGCGTACGCCAGCTGCGCGCCGAGGATCTCGAAATTCGGCACGTCGGGCAGCACGGTGGCCATGGCTTCGAACGTCCGGGCCGCCTCATCGAACTTCCCCTGACGTACCTGCGCGGCGGCGAGGGCCTGGTACGAGAATCGGTTCCGCGGCTCGACCGCGATCGCGCGAGACGCCCACTCCTCGGCGCGCGCGGGCTGGCCGAGACGCAGCAGGTGCTGCGACCCGTTGTTCAACGCATAGTAGTCGTCGGGATCCAGCTCGAGCATCGCCTCGTATGCGACCAGGGCCTGTTCCCAGTCCCTGGTCACCCCGTCGTGGTATGTCGCCTCGGCGAGCAGCCGCTCGCGTGTCGTCAGCCGATCCCGCAGCTCGAATGCGCGGGTGTACGCCGGCAGCCGGATCCTCAGCGGATAGCCGATGTTCTCCTGCGCGCGGGCCAGCTTCCGCCAGGCCAGCGCGAACGACGTGTCGACCCGGACCGCCTCCTCGAGGAGCGGGATCGCCTGTTCGTTGCGCGCCTCGAAGTCGATCATCCGGGTGGCCTGCGTGAACAGCCGGAGCGCCTCCAGCGAGGACGTGGTCGCCCGCTCGAGAGGCGGATCCGCGCGGATCGACCCGACCTGGTCGCCGATTCGCTCGCGCAGCGCCGCCGACAGGCGATCGATCGCCTCGACGAACTCGTCCTCGCGCCCGGCAGTCTCGCGCCGCGTGACCAGCACCGCGCCGTCGCCGGCCGAAACGAGTTCCGCCGTGATGATGGGGCGGCCGCCCACAACGCTCACCTCCCCCGCGACCACGGCTTCGATCCCCTCGCGCACGGCCAGCTCCGTGGCGAGATCGACATCGAGCACCGCGTCCCTGGGACGGCCGGTCCGCCCGAGCGCTTCGGCGATCTGGAGCGGATCGGCCACGCGCACGACCGACGACTGCGAGAGGTCGATCCGAAGCGCCTCCGAGGCGAGGTGCGCCAGGGCGCTGTCTCCGGTCGGCGAATCGAAGTCCGCGACCAGCACGCGACCCTGCGACTCGATGAGGCCGACATCGACGAGCGTCGCCGCGGGGCCGATGCCGAACGCGCGGCTCGCGAGGTAGCCGCCCGTCCCCAGCCCGAGGAGCGCGAATGCGGCCACGCCGGCCGACAGCGCGCGACGCCAGGTGAAGAGCCCCGTCAGGACGGAGTTCGGGCCGGCGTCGGACGCTCCCGCATCGCGGTCCTCTTCACCGACATCCCCGAGACGGGCGTGCGTACGAGACCCCTGCAGGAAGGACGTCGCGAGCAGTATCGGAAGACCGATGGCGAGAAGCACCAGCGCGCCGCGGAAGACCCAGCCCGGGAGGAAGAGCTGCTGGACGAACACGTCCGCGACCTGGAGCACCACCCAGCTCCCGGCGACGTAGAGACCCAGGACCTGCCAGATCGATCGGCGGCGGATCTCCTCGAAGATCTTCTGAACGTGTGACATGAGAGTGACGGCGCTCTGTCGCGCGTGCGAGACGCTCGCTCTCGCGAAGCTCGCGGGTCCGCATATAGCCGGCAAGCACTGCCGCATCGTCTTCGAGGTCGTGAGCGGGCACACCTTCGACGGCCGGGAGCACTTCTTCGATCTGGGCAACTGTGACGCGTACTGGTTCAGATCGGCGAGGCGCGCGGTGGCGGTACGAGTTGCCGGGTCCTCGTGCGCGCCCCTTCTTGGGGGAGGAGGCCACGATGACCCATCGAACCCCTTGTCGCGCGCGGTTCATCTTCTGCGGCTTCGCGCTTGCCTCGTGTGCTCAGGAGAGTCCGGGGGGCGACCGGCTGGACGCGGTTCCTCACCTCACGATCGAGGAGGAGATGCGTCTCGGCGACGTGGACGACCCCGACGTCGGATTCTCGATGCCCGGTGCCGTCGACGTCGATCGCGACGGCAACATCTACGTGCTGGAGGCGGCGGTCCCCGAGATTCGGGTATTCGAAGCGACCGGGGCGCTGATTCACAGGATCGGTCGGCGAGGCGAGGGCCCCGGAGAGTTCGAGGGCGCGCCACGATTCGGCGTGATCGGCGACACCGTCTGGGCGGTATCGTCGTTTCCGGAGCGGATCGCGCTGTTCGACCGGCGGGGGGACGTGCTGGCGGACACGCGGGCCGAGAGCGTATTGGTGCCGCTGCCGATCGGGCACGGCTACGTGCTGCCGTGGGAGATGCGGTCCGACGGCATGTTCACCAGCCACTTCTATCGCGTCAGCTTCAGCCGGGGCGACGCGTCGACCGGCGTCGAGCCCGCTGACAGCATCCCGTATCCGTTCGTGCTGTTCGACCCGACCGGCGCCGTCAGCGACACGATCGGTTGGGCGCCACGTCCTCCGCCGCGGATGTGGAGTCCACCGGACGCGTTCGATCTCGACTTCTCGTTCGTTGATTTCGGCGGTCGCCGGCTCGCGGTGCCGTCCCCTCCCCCCGCGATGCCCTGGTGGGAGCCGCTCCCGGACGGGTACCTGGTCGTCGATCCCGCTCCCTTCGGGACCGGGGACGCCGGGGTGTTCACGGTGACGAGGCTGGGGCTGACGGACGACACCGCCTTTCACCGGGAACTCGTCCACCCGCCGGTCCCGTATTCCGCGGCGGACCTCGACAGCATCGCGGCCCGTGCCGCGAGGGGCGAGGCTGGCGGCGGGGTTCCCTACAGCCCGGGTGCGTCGGCCCCGCCCGATTGGGAGCCGATCGCCGCGACGCTTCGCGCGGAGATGAGCTTCCCCGAGTTCAGGCTCCCGATCGACCGTGAGTGGGTCGCTCAGGATGAATCCATCTGGCTTCGGCTCTCGGGCACGAACCCGGCCGTCGCCTCGTGGCTCATCCTCGACGAGGCCGGACGACCGCGCGGCAGGCTCGAGCTTCCCTCGAGTACGAGGGTCGTCTGGGCCCGCGGCGACACGTTCTGGGCGGTCGAGACCGACGAGCTCGGCATCCCGTGGGTCGTGCGCTACCGGACAGTCCGCGGCCCGTAGACCCGGACGCACTCGACATCGTCGGCGGTCCCGAACCACCCCCGCGACCCAAACCAGCCCCGAGTCAAACGGCGTGAATCTGTCCGGAACCTCGCCCGTGCCGGCGAACCGGCCCGGGTGGCGGGCAAGAAGGCAGCGTCACCATCGCTTCGACCAGACGACGACGGCGCCACAGGTCGGATCCTGCACGAAGTGAGGCGCCCCGGTGGCCGACCCGTAAACCTCGACCGCTCCGATCTCGCTCCAGCTCCTGAGCTCCAGAAACCCGGGCTCGAGCACCCGCACACCATCCAGATAGATGGGGATGCCCGTGCAGCTCGGAGCGAGCGTCAGGGCCGGCCCGAAGGTCCGAAGAAACACGCGGAGTCGGAAGCGGGTCCGTCCCTGGCTGTTTCGCTCGAAGAACACGGGATCGAAGAACTCGCCCCAACCCCGCTCCAGACGCTGATAGAAGCCCTCGGTCTCGAGGTAGACGGGGCGCACGGCCCGCTCCACGTGCACGACCAGCGGGTCGACTGCGATGGCGCGGACGGTGAGAGCGATGTCCAGATGAGTCGTGTTCCGGGAGGCGACGTCGACAGTGATGGTCTCCTCGCCGAACGCGAGGTGCGAGACGGTGAGCTTGTGAGATCCCGGGGGCACGAACTCGAACACGAAGTCTCCGCGCTGGCCGGTGATCGTCTCCAGACCGTGCTCGATCAGTCGAAGACGTGCACCGGCGACCGGGCCATCGGCGTCCGCGTCGGCTACCCGTCCGACGACTCGTCCGGGGAGAGCGCCGGTCCGGTCGCCTTCGCTTTCCTCCTGTCCCGCCAACGGCACCCAAACGACGCAGAGAAAGAGCGCACCGAGGTGGACCGGCCGGCGCCGCGCCGTCACGGCTACGGTCCCCCGCCTCCCTCCGGCTCCTTCGTCTGAAGAAGCGCTTCCACCTCCAGCGGGATCCGGGACAGTCCCAGGCTCCCCTCGCCCTTGAACATCAGCGTCCCGTCGCCATCGATGATGTAGTGGTATGGCGTGCCGAAGTTGGAGAACGCCCTCGTGGCTTCACGTCGCGAATCGAAGAGCGGGACGAGATCGACGTCGTTGTCGGACAGCACCTCGCGCAGCTCGTCATCCGGTTCGTCTTCGCTCACTACCACGAGACGTCCTCCCCGGGCCCCGACCAGATCCGACAGGCGCTCGATCTCCGGCAGCGCCTGAACCGCCCACGGACAGTGGCGCGAGAACATGACCACCGCGAGCGGCTTCCCGTCGGCGAGATCGGCGAGCGTCGACTCGGCTCCCGTCTCGTCGCGCAGCCTGACCGGGCCCTGGATCGGCTGGGGATCGGCCTGCGCCAGAACCTGACGCGACATCCGTGCCCGGGCCTCGTCGGTCGCGCGTTGCCAGGCCTCGAGGGCGACACCGGTACCGACCAGGGCCAGCGCCGAGTCGGCGAACGACTCGCTCGTGCCCGGGTCCGCCGCCACGGCGGCGAAGCGCCGAACGGCCGCGAGCGTGTCGCCGAGCGCGAGGTTCACCTCGCCGAGAAGCCTATCCACCTCGGGCGACCATGCCAGACCGCTCGCGAGCTCGAGGCTGTCGACCGCAACAAGGGTGTCGCCACCGGCCAGATAGCCCTTGCCCATGACGAGCAGAAGACGCGCGGCCCATTCGTCGTTCAGCGCGCGCTGCCGTTCCCGAGTGATCGAGAGCGACCGCAGGGCGTCGAGATCGGTCTCGATGCGGGCCCGCTCTCTCTGGAGCTCACGAATGCCGCGATCACGCAGGTCGTCCCGGTCGAGCACTCCTTCGACCCGATACGCGATTCCCTCGGGTGTCGGCCGGTCGTAGTGCCGGAAACGCTCGATCCAGCGTCCGAACCACGCCGGGTCTTCCCCCTCGTCGACGACGTTCAGGGTGTTGTTGATGAAGCCCTGCATCGCGAACGTACGATCGGACGACGGGGGCACGTTCTCCAACCGTCGCCACAGCGCCTCGACCGCCTCGAGCCGCGCGTCCGGATCGTCCCGGTACTCCCGTCGGGTCTCATTCTCGCCGACGAAGAGAACCGTCGGGTGATCGGGGAACTCCTCGCGCAGCCGACCGGTCCAGTACCTCCAGATCTCCGGGTCGAGCTCATCGTAGTTGCCGCCGGCGGCCCACCAGTAGTTCGCCATGTCGTGTACCTGCTCGGCGGTCACCTGCTCGGCGCTGGAGAGACTGTCGTGGAGCGCGAGATAGCGTTCCCGGTGAGCCGTTCTCAGCTCCCTGAACGCGTCCTGGCCGAGCGACTCGCGCTGGAACCCGGCCTGCCGGTTCCAGGCACTTATGCGTTCGGG
>JAWWCR010000212.1:0-7387 GCA_033720355.1 Gemmatimonadota bacterium | reverse complement strand
TGAAGCGGAACCCCGCGACGCGCTCGAAGGCGTCGGCATTTTCGCGCACGAGCATGAACGCCGGGCTGCGCGGGCTGATGTCGGGCGACCCGGTTTCCGGGACCTGATAGATGCGGACGAGCCGTTCGGCGTCTTCGAAGGGGAGGTGGGGGCTGAGCGCGGTCCTCGCGACGCCGAAGATCGCGGCGTTCATCCCGATGCCGAGACCCAGCGTGGCGATGGCCACGAGCGCGAACAGAGGATTCTTGCGGAGCTGCCGAAGCGCGTAGCGCAGGTCGTTCATGCGAAGCCTCGTCCGATACGGGTTCGGGGTCCGATCGAGACAGGGACCCCGAAAGAGGCTCGCGGTTCCGGGCGCCGCCGGCCGGCGCCCGGGGTCGTCCTCGCTCTAACCGCGTGCGATCGCGGCCGCGGCACGTTCTCGGGCATGACGCGACCCGATCTCCTCGAGGGTCACGAGGTATGCGTCACGCACTTCGCCCTCGACCTCGTGCCGGCCGGCGAAAGCCGCGAGCACCTCGCTGAGGGTGTGGTCGCTCCCGATGTCGCGCGCGACTTCGAGGAATGTGACCAGCTCGGCCGTACCGACTCCATCGATCGCGGAAAACGCGTTGAGCGCCTCGCCCATCGAATGGTCGCTCTGGATCGAGCGGGCCGATCTGAGATACGCGCGTTGGAGCGTCGCGTCATCGAGCCCCCTGCGGCTCACTCTGATCAACAGCTCGCTCAACGTGTGGTCCGACTCGATCTCGCTCGCCGCCTCGAGGACCGCCGCCAGCTCGGTCGGCCCCACGCTCTGCTGTGTCAGGAGCGCCTCGTACACGCGGCCCTGCGTGTGATCCGAACCGATCGTGCGGGCGGCGCGCAGATAGGGCGCGCGCAGCCCGGGCTCGAGCCCGTACCGGCCGGCCATCTGGATGAGCAGCTCGCCCAGGGTGTGGTCCGATTCGATGCTCGACGCAGCCGTCTCGAGCAGCGCCTCGAGGTTCTCCTGCGACAGGTCCCCGCGCGTCAGCGCCGCCTCGAAGACCCGGCCCTGGGTATGGTCCGAGTCGATCGAGGTTGCCGCCTGGAGAAACACCGCTCGCGTCTGCCCGTCGAACGTGTACGATCGGGCCGTCGAAAGCAGGACCTCGCCCAGCGAGTGATCCGAGTCGACCTGCCGGCCGGCCACCTCGATCACGCTGCGGACTTCGGTGGAGGACAGGCTCCCCTCTTCGAGCAGGATCGAGAGATACGTGGCCTGGGCATGGTCCGAGAACATCAGCTCGACCTCGTCGAGCACGGCCTCCGACCCGCCCTCCGACACCAGCCAGGCCGCGCGCTCGCGCGCCATGTAGCCACTCGAGCGGAAGACGTCCGTCAGCGCCTGCGCCAGCCAGCGCTCGCCGGCCGCGTCGAAGGGGCGGTCGCGCCCGTCCACCGTCCACCGGATGTCGGGTCGCCCGCCATCCCCGGGCTCGGCGTCGAGACGCTCGCGTGCGCCGTCCCGGTCGACCTCGATCCGAAGCCGGGCGCCGGACGACATACGCGCGATGCCGCTGAAGTCGGGCGTGAACTCGATCTCGCCCTCCACGTCGACGCGCGAGCGGCAGTCGCCGAACTCGGCCTCGATCGTGCCGCGGTCGTCGTTCCAGGAGGTCGAGCGGCGGCGCGCCTCTCCGTCGGCCGGTCCGCACAGGATCATCGCCTCCTGCGCCGGCAGCGCCCGCAGCGATGCGGGCGGAGGCGCGTCGAACACCCGCGACAGATCGCGCGAGCCCTCGGGCGCGAGGGCCGGAGGCGCTTCCTGCGCCCGGTCGGCCGGCGGGAGCGCGTCGACGATCGGGGGCGCTTCCGGAATCGAGGAACTCGCCGCCCCCGGGGGCATCTCGGACCCGAAACGCGCCGCGGCGGCCCGCGGCGTCGCGGGAGCCACCGACTCGTCGGCGTGCGCGGTGCCCGAGGGGACCAGCGATGAGACGATGAGCGTCGCTACGACCGCCGCCGCGATCGCGAGCCCGCGCACGTGCGGCGTCACCGCGCCCCGCGCCCGCGTGTCATCGAGGATCGCGGACACGCGCTCGCGCAGGTGGCCCGGGCGCGCCATCCCGAGCGCCGCCGCCCGTACCCGTGCGACAGGCCGCAGCGCGGTCGCGATCTCGAGCAGGTCGTCCGCGTACGTCGGGCCCTCGTGACCCGCCGCCACCACGAGATCGTCGCACGCGAGCTCGCGCTCGAGCCGCATGCGGCGGCTGCCCAGCCACGCGAGAGGTTGGAACCAGTAGACGGCGCAGACGACCCTCGCGACGAGACCGGCCAGGTAGTCATTCCGCCTGACGTGACCGAGCTCGTGGAGGAGGACCGCGTCGAGACGCGCGTCGGACCACTCCTCGGCTCCGGCCGGGAGGAGGATACGCGGTCGCCACGTCCCCCACGTCATCGGGATCACGTCGTCATCGCCCTCGAGGAGCACCGGGTTCGCGTACACGCCGAGACGGAGACACGCGCGCTGGACCGCGTGCCACAGCGGGCCGTGCGCGACCGGAACGGCGGACCGCTCGATCCACCGCAGCCGCAGCGAGTCGAGCGCGACTCGCGCGAGCAGGAACAGGGCGCCGGCGAGCCACACGAGGGTGAGGGTGGCGCCGAGCGGGAAGGTCGCGCCGGTCACGCGGTCCCGGGCACCATCCGACGGTGTCCGCCACCCCGCGACTCCGGCGGCCGATGTCCCCTCGGGGGGAGTCTCGGCCCGATCGGTCACCGATGGGGGTGGTGGTGCGTCGGGCACCGCCGGCACGTCCGGCAGAACGGGCACGTCCGGAACCGCGGGCAGGGCAGGCGGCCCCGGCGCGGCCGGCTCGCGCGCCGCGTCCGCGGTCGGCGGGGCGGACGTCGGCCCGGCGACGGACCGAAGCGCGTCACGGGCTCCGTCCCACAGCTCCGCGATCGGCGTTGCGAGCCGCGGGCCCGGGAGCGTGCCCGAGATTGCCGGGACGGCGAGACACGCCACCATGGTGAGGGTCCACACGAGGTGGCGGCTCGCCGCCGAGGACCGCCTCAGCACGAGCGCCACGGCGGTCGCCGCCGCGAAGATCACCGTGCTCGCGATCGCGGCGTCGAGAAGGGTGGTCGCGGCGAACTCGCCCGCCCACAGGGTCAGCGGCGTCGGTATGTCGAACATCAGGAACGCTCCCGTCGGATTCGCTCGATCATCTCGGCGAGCTCGCCGAGCTCCGCATCGCTCAGTTCCGTGGACGACCGATCGAGCAGCGCCGCGACCGTCTTGCCGGGCGACCCCTCGAAGAAGGTCCGGACCGTGCGCTCGAGCGCGGACTCCCGCGCCCGATCGGCATCGATCGCCGCGCGGTACAGGTACCTCGGACCGTCCTGCTCGTGCGACACGTGTCCCTTTTCTTCGAGCCGGCTCAACATCGTGCGGACCGCCGAGTAGCTCGGGGGATCGGGGAGCTCCGCCCGGACATCGGATGCGCTGGCGCTGCCGAGTCTGAGCAGGATGTCCATGATCTGTCGCTCTCGCCGGCTGAGTGCCGGCAGGTCGGGCCTGCGCACGCGCGGTCTCCATCTCCACGGGTTCTGCGCCGCCTCGGTTTCGCGGCGCCACCTGCTACGTGTGTAGCAGCATGCTACATCTGTAGCATCTCGTCGCGCGGCCGTCAAGGATCCCGGCCGGATACGCCGGCCCGGCGGCTACATGGACCCGTCGCCGGGCACGAACCCGACGATCCGGATGGGTCCCCCGCTACCACCCGCGATCTTCATGGGGAGGGCGAGGACGTAGCTGCCGACGGGCGGCAGCCGCTCGAGATTCGCGACGTTCTCGAACCCGGGGATGTTGGCCCCGTACAGCACGACGTGCGTCTGGAAGTCCGTGGACTGCCCGTAGTCGATCGACGGCGTGTCGATCCCCAGCGCGTCGATCGAGCGGTTGTCGGCGAGCCACCGGGCGGCCTCGGGGTCGAGCCCGGGGAAGTGCAGCTCGGGGATCGCCGCCTGGCCCTCGAGGGAGGTGCCGAGGTAGGCCGTCCGGTCGGGCCACCGCTCGCCCCACCCGGTCCGGATCATCAGGATCGAGCCGTCGGGGATGCGTCCGTGCTCGGCCTCGAACGCCTCGAGGTCGGAGACGCCGACGAGGTAGTCGGGCGTCGCCCGATCCGACACGTCCACGACGACGGCCGGGCCGATGAACCGCCCGAGCGGGATCTCGTCCACGGCGTCGCCGTCCCGCGAGAAGTGGATCGGCGCGTCGAGGTGCGTGCCTCCGTGCTCTGCCGAGGCGTACCGGTACGCGCTGTAGAAATAGCCGAGGTCGGTCTCGCCGAACGCCAGCTCCTCGAGCTCGAAGCCGAGCGAATCGGTCGGCCAGTAGATCGTCTCGGACGAGTAGGCCCAGCTCATGTCGATCCACGTGCCGCTCGATCCGCCGAAGATCGCCGCGAGGTCCGGAGCAGCGGCGTCCGCGGCGGCATCGGAAGCGACGTCCGGCGCCGGCGCGCACCCGGCGAGCGCGACGAGAAGGGCGAACGACGGAAGGGCGACTCGCATGCGGACCTCCCCGGCGCGTCCCCGGGGAGGTGCGCCGTAAAGCGGTGCTCACCCGCGCGGGTCGAGCACCTGACCGATGAAGAGAACGGTCCCCGAGAACCGCTCGCGTATGGCGAAGATAAACGGTCTATCCACGATAAAGCTCGGGGGGGCGCTCGTGATCGAGACGCCGACCGAGGTTACGGCCGCCGCCTCGGTGCCTTCCTCGTTCACGTCGACGAAGGTCTTCTGCTTCACCTCGCTGATCGTGAGACCCGTGGCCTCGTCGAACAGGCGCGACAGGTCGGCGTGGTCGGTGAACGCCTCCGACATCCCCATGGCGGCGAGCTGCGGGTTCAGGACAGCCTCCCATTCGAGACGGAACTTCGGGAGGCCGATCATCGCGAACGTGCTCACGTCCTCGAACGCGTCGGTCAGATCCATCCAGGCCGGGCCGTCGAGGGTCGCCGCCAGCTCGGCCGGCGTGACGCCATCGGGCGGGAGAATCACCGTCATCGCGAACGCCCCGCGACCGTACGGGAGCTCGATCGCGCGCATGCCATCCCGGTCCGCGTATCGCACCGAATCGACATCGGGCCGAGTCATCATCGGGACGTCGACGCGTGATCCGTCGAGCAACATGAAGGGAGCCGGGCGGGTGAGGTCCGGGTCGAACTGCGTCTGCCACGAGCCCTTGAAGTAGATCGCGTTGATGAGGAGCATCACGAGCTCCGGCGGGAGCTCGGCGACGATCTCATCGATCCGGTCACGGGTGCGGGCGGCGACCCATCCGTTGATCACGTCGACCGAGGCGGGGTCGTCGAAGGACAGCCCGCGTACCGCCGCATCGAACACCCGATCCGAGAGCGAGGCGAATTCCGACCGCAGCGTCATGGTCTCGCGGTACCAGATCGAGTTCGCGATCTCCAACTCGACGCTCGAATCGAGGTGGAGGAAGAGGTCGAGCAGCCCGCGGTAGGCCTCGTTCGCCTCCTCCTCGGTGAGCCCGGGCTGGTGGAGGGCGGAGCGGATCCCTTCGAGGGTCGAGCCGTCCGCCCCGTTCGCGACCATCCCGATCGCGATGTACGCGCTCAGCGGGGAGGTGAAGACGTTGTCGTCCGGCGTGTCCGCCGCGAGCCGTCCGAAGAGGTCCAGCCCGAATTCGTTTGAGGACGAGACGACCGACGCCTCGGCCGGTGTCAGGCTGCGCGGGAGCTCGTCGAGCGGGGCGGTGCTGGAGGCGCATCCGGCCAGGGCGATCGCCCCGATGACGGCCAGCGGACGCGCGCCCCCGGTCATGTGGTGACTCACGACGTTCCTTCCTTCTCCTCCTCGCCCGGTGCGTTCGGACGGACCACCATGATACAACGTCCGGCGCCCTCGCGACGCGACCGGTATGGTCTGCCGGTCGGCGAGCCCCCATCGTGCGGGTGCCGGCACGTCAAATCCGACACCGAGGAACCCATGAAACGCCTCGTCCGCAGCGCCCTCGCCCTCGTCGTCCTGGTCCCCGCCCCGCTGGCCGCGCAGCAGCGCGAGCGGGAGTTCGACTACTTCGCCCCGCAGCGCGAGATGGTGCAGCGAGGCGTCCAGGCCATCCTGCAGTGCAACGGTCTGTTCACCAGCGAGCGCACCCTCGAGCAGGTGTTCGCCCAGGAGCTCGCCTACCTTCGCGAGCCCATCGGCACGCCGGAGGGCGGGGACTACGTCGTCGACCGCGACCGCAAGGCCGTCGCGATCGGGGCCGAGGGCGACATCCCGGTCATGCGGGCCGCGTTTCGCGAGGGGATCGGGTGCGTGATCATGGCTCCCGACCAGACCTTCGCCGACATCGATGAGCTGCCGATCCTCGAGACGCCGCCGCTGCCGGGCGATCCGGCCGGGCTGGCGTGGCCCGACGGCGACCTCATCGAGGATACCGCCCTGCCGCCGGCGATCGACCCGGTCGCGCTCCAGGCGGCCTCGGACTGGGCGTTCGAACGCGAGTCGCCGGAGCAGGTCACGCTGAGCCTCATCGTCGTGCACGACGGCCGCATCGTCCACGAGCGGTACGCCGACGGCGTCGACATGTACACGAAGACGCGGACGTGGTCGACCGCGAAGAGTCTCGCGGTGACCCTGATCGGGATGCTCGTCGATGAGGGCCGCCTCGCGCTCGACGAGCCGCTCGGGTTCGAGTGGCTCCCGACCCGCGCCGGATCACCCGAGACGGACCCCAGGAACGAGATCACCCTTCGCCACGTCCTCAACATGTCGAGCGGGCTCTACCCGGTGGACAGCTGGGGGATGGAGTACGCCACCGGGTCGGGCCTCGCGTACTGGGCGGGCGCGAGCTCGGCCGAAGGGGCCCGGAACCGCGCGTTGATCCGCGAGCCCGGCACGTTCTGGGACTACGAGAACTACGACACCCTGCTCGGTGTGTACGCGATGAAGCGGGCGATCGGCGACGATCAGGCGTACCTCGAGTTCCCGCGGAAGGCCCTGTTCGACAAGCTCGGCATGCGGAACACCTACGCGAGCGTCGACCGCTTCGGCGACTTCATCTTCTCGAGCCAGGTCTACACGACGGCCCGCGACCTCGCCCGGTTCGGCATGCTCTACGAGCAGGAGGGGATGTGGAAGGACGAGCGGCTGCTCTCGGAGGAGTGGATCGAGTTCGTCCGCACCCCGGCCGCCGCGACGGCCGAGAACGGCAACTTCTACGGCGGGCAGTGGTGGCTCGTCCCCGATGACCGCACCGATGTCCCGTCCGACGCGTACTCGACCGCCGGCAACCGCGGGCAGTACACGGTGGTCGTCCCCTCGCACGATCTCGTGATCGTGCGGCGCGGGCTGGACTACGGTCGCCAGGGGTTCAACCAGT
>JAWWCR010000211.1:0-7389 GCA_033720355.1 Gemmatimonadota bacterium | reverse complement strand
TCGGACCCGCGTCCGCGCGAACGGCAAGAAGTTGTCCTGGTAGGCCGCGAACGCCTCGTGATAGATCATCGGCGGCAGGTACAGGCTCGTGCCCTGCTTGATGGTCCAGCGGAGCTTGAGATCGATGTCGAGGAGCTGGACGGTCAGGATGCCGTACCCGACGAGCACCGAGTAGACGAGCAGCGAGCCGGCGTAGAACTGCCCGAGCCATGCCAGCCCGGTCGGCATGATGATGTTCCCCCACACCATCGCGATCAGGTAGATGCCGCCCCAGACGAGGTCGCGCGTACCGAATGCCCAGAGGAAGACCCGCGCGCGACGACGCGCGAGATCGGTGTGCGCTCGCCGAAGGGCGACTACGGAGGCGGTGAGCCCGAGCGTATACATGGCGACGAGTCCGACGGCGAGCACCTGCCACGCGTCGCCCCATTCGAACATCCACCGGACCGGCTCCTCGGGCGGCATCGGGAACGACCCCGCGACGAACGCGGACGGGAACGCCACGATGGCCCCGAGTCCGACGAGCCCGAGGACGGCCAACGCGATCGCCGCGGCCCGCGAGCGAAACGCCCGCACGGGCGGGACGTCGAGCGCTGCGCCGAGAAACGGGAGGTAGAGACACAGCACGAGCAGGTCCGCCCCGGCGTGGACGAGCGAGATGCGCGTAGCCACGGTCTCGCTCTCGACGAGGAACAGCAACGCGAACTCCGTCGTAAACACGGCCGTGCCTTCGACGAAGAGCAAGACCGCGAGCCGTCGCGACACGCGCTGCCCCGGGGCCCACTTCAGCACCGAAACGGCGACGCCCCAGGCGACCAGGGTCGAGAGGACGGGTACGACTGCCCAGGCGTTCAACTGGCGACGAACCTCGACTTGTCCGGGTGATGCCGACTGATGCTACGGTCGCCCATGCCGCCGCGGAAAGGCAAACACGGGCTGGAGCGAAGTCTAGCGGGGGGTCGAGTGGCGGTCTGGCCGGCCGCGGCGAGAACGTCTAACCTCGCTTACTGGCCCCATGCCCTCGAGGTCGCACATGTCCCGCATGAGTTCGCTCCTGTCCACCGCCCTCGGGTCGCCGCGCGCGACCGCCCTGCTCGCCCTCGCGGCCGCCTCGGGTGTCGGCGCATGCGAGCCCGCGAGCTCGACCCCGGCTCTCGAGGTGAGCTTCCCATCCGAGCGGTCCGAGACGGCGCTCGACGGACGGGTCATCGTAGTGTTCTCGGGGCGGGAAGACGGCGAGCCGAGGTTCCACGTGACCGACGGTGCGGCAGCGCAACCGGTCTTCGGAGTGGACGTCGAGGGCTGGTCGCCGGGCGAGCGGGTCGCGCTGGCCGACACGACGTTCGGCTTCCCCGTCCGTACGCTCGGGAAGCTGCCCCCCGGGAACTACCGGGTACAGGCGATCCTCAACCGCTACGAGACGTTCGAGCGCGCCGATGGGCACACGGTCAAGCTGCCGCCGGACCGCGGCGAGGGGCAGCAGTGGGCCCGCAAGCCGGGCAACCTGTACAGTGACGTCGTCGACGTCGAGGTCGGACGCGGGGCGACCGCGGTCCACCTGAGCCTCGTCAACGAGATCCCCGAGCTTCCCGACCCCGCGACACTCGAGACCGAGTGGGTGAAGTTCGTCCGCATCCGGTCCGATCTCCTGTCCGACTTCTGGGGAACGGACATGTACCTCGGCGCCTGGGTGCTGCTGCCGATGGGCTTCGACGAGCACCCCGAGGCCCGCTACCCGCTCGCGATCTGGCACGGCCATTTCCCGAGCTCGTTCAGCGCGATGCGGGTCGAGCCGCCGGACATGGACGAGGAGTGCGTGTACAGCGAGCGGTTCAGCCTCGACTGCTACAACCGCATCCAGCAGCAGTACCGGCACGAGCTGTACCGGCAGTGGACGTCGGATGACTTCCCGCGTCACCTCGTCGTGGAGATCCAGCACCCGACGCCGTTCTACGACGACTCCTACGCCGTGAACTCGGCCAACAACGGCCCATACGGCGACGCGATCATGCACGAGCTCGTCCCCGAGATCGAGCGCCGGTTCCGCGGGATCGGAGAGGGCTGGGCCCGCTTCACCTACGGCGGGTCGACGGGCGGCTGGGAGGCCATGGCCGTTCAGGTCTTCTATCCCGACGACTTCAACGGTGCGTTCGCGGCGTGCCCCGACCCGATCGACTTCCGTGCCTACACGGTGGTGAACCTCTACGAGGACGAGAACGCCTACTGGATCGACGCGCCGTTCAAGCGGACCCCGCGCCCGGGACACCGCGACTGGCTCGGCCGCATCGACCGGTCGCTATGGGAGTCGAACCACATGGAGCTCGCCCTCGGGACGAAGACCCGCTCGGGCCAGCAATGGGACGTATGGGAGTCGGTGTACTCACCCGTCGGCGAGGACGGGTACCCGAAGCGGATCTGGGACAAGATCACCGGCGAGATCGACCACGAGGTCGCGGAGTACTGGAGGGAGAACTACGACCTCTCCCACATCCTCCGCCGCGACTGGGCGACCCTGGGCCCGAAGCTCGAGGGGAAGCTCCACATCTACGTCGGCGAGATGGACAACTACTACCTGAACAACGCGGTGTACCTGACCGAGGAGTTCCTCGAGTCCACCACCGACCCGTACTACGACGGCGTGGTGGACTACGGCGCCCGGGACGAGCACTGCTGGAACGGCGATCACGACCAGCCGAACGCGATCAGCCGGCTCCGCTACGTCCAGATGTACACGCCGCTCATGCTACAGCGCATGCTGGACGCACACCCGCCGGGGGCGGACCTCACGAGCTGGCGGTACTGACGGCGCGAGGACGACCCCGGGCCGGCTACTCGTATCTGAGCGCGTCCAGCGGCTCGACCGACGCCGCCCGGCTCGCCGGCACCACACACGCGAGCAACGCCGCCACGACCAGCAGCACCGCGACCCCCACGTACGTGACCGGGTCTCCGACGCTCACCCCGTACACGAGCGACCGGAGGGTACGCGAGAGGAGCCACGCGCCGAGAAGTCCGATCGCCACGCCGAGCCCGGCCACCCGCATCCCCTCGATCAGGACCTGACCGAGGATGCGCCGCCGGCTCGCGCCGAACGCCACCCGCACGCCGATTTCGTTCGTGCGGCTGCTCACCGCATAGGCGAGCACACCGTACGTGCCGACGGATGCCAGAACGAGCGCGATCGCGGCGAACGCCCCGAGCAGGGTGAGGTAGAACCGCCGCGCCGCGAGGGTCTCGGCCACCCGCCCCGACATCGTCGTGATCTCGGGGTTGGGGACGAGCGGCTCGAACGCGAGGATCGCGTCGCGGACGGCGGCGGCGTTCTCGGCGGGGTCGCCGAGGGTGCGGGCCGTCACGGTTATCCACGGTTGCGCGAGCTGCGAGTAGGCGAGGTAGATGACGCCCCGCTCGGGGTCGTCGAGCCCGTTCAGGCGGACGTCGCCCACGACACCGACCACCTCGTGCCACAGCGGCGCCCCGTCGGTCTCGAGGATGTTGAGCGACACGCGGCGACCCACGGGGTTCTCGCCGGGCCACATCTCCTCGGCGAGCAGTCGGCTCACGACGACACGTCGTGGCTGATCGCGCGTGTCCGACGGGAGAAACGAGCGGCCGGCCAGCACGGGGATGCGGAGCGCGTCGAAGTACCCGCCGGTCGCGATCCGGAATTCCGCGAGCGGCGCCTGACCCGGCTCGGGGCGCGGCTCGCCCTCGAGCTGGAGCCCCGTGTTCGCGACGGCCCCGTTCATGGGTGCGTTCCATGCACCACCGGCGGCGACGACGGCGGGCGAGGCCTCCAGCGCCTCCATGAGACCCCGGTAGAACTCGGCTCGCTGCTCGCGCTCTGGATACCGATCCTGCGGGACATGGATCTCGGCGAGGACGAGGTTCGACTCGTCGAACCCGGGGTCGACGGAGAGCATGGCGCCGAAGCTCCGGGCCAGCAGACCGGCCCCGACCACGAGGACGACCGCCGACGCGATCTCGGCCACGACGAGTCCCTCGCGCAGCCGGCGCAGCCCGTGCCCGCCCACCTGACCGCGCCCGGTGCCGCGCAGCATGCGCACGGGGTCGCGTCGCGTCGCATACAGCGCCGGAACGGCGCCAAACAGGACGCCCGTGACGATCGTCGCGAGTGTGCTGAACGCGAGGACCGTCGGGTCGAGGGTCGCCGACGCGACACGTGGCAGATCGTCCGGCGCGAGCGCGATGAGGAGCCTGAGCCCGCCCCACCCGACGACGACGCCGAGCGCCCCCGCGACGAGCGCCACGACCGTGCTCTCGGTGAGGAGCTGTCGGGTGAGCCGGCCGCGTCCGGCGCCCAGCGCCGTACGGACCCCGAGCTCGGTCCCCCGCCCCGCCGCGCGGGCGAGGAAGAGGTTCGCCACGTTCGCGCACGCGAGAAGCAGCAGGAACGCGACGGCGCCGAGCACCACGACCAGCGCGAGCCTCACGTCGCCGACCGCCTCGCTCTTTAGGGGCACCACCGCGACCCCGGTGTCGATCGTCTCGTTGGGGTAGGCGGCACGCAACCGCGCGTGGACGGCGCTCAAGTCCTCCTGGGCACGCGCGAGCGAGACGTTCGGCTTCAACCGCCCGAGCGCCGACAGGTAGACCTGGTCGCGAGCCTCGGCGGCCCAGTCGTCCCGTGGCGTCACCCACAGGTCCTTCTCGGTACGCGCGAGCGGCATCTCGAGCCCCGGCGGCGCGACGCCGATGATCTCGTACGGCCGGCCATCGAGCTCGATGACGGAGCCCGGCACGCCCGGGTCGGCCCCGTATCGGCGCTCCCAGAACCCGTGGCTCAACAGGGCGACCGCCGGAGACCCCGGGCCGAGCTCGTCGGGGAGGAATCCCCGACCGAGGATGGGCGTGACCCCGAGCACATCGAGGAAGCCGGGCGACACGTCCCCCGCCTCGACCTGCTCGCGGCGGTCGCCATCCGTGATCGTGAGGATGGTCGATGTCCAGGCATACGTCGCCTCGAGCGTCTCGTTCATCTCCGACCAGTCCACGAAGTTGAGCGGCGACACGGTGTATGTGTCGCCGTCCTGCGTGTCGCGGGTCGCGAGCACGACGAGGCGGTCCGGGTCGGGGTACGGCAGCGGGCGCAGGAGGACCCCGTTCACGACGCTGAAGACGGCCGTGTTCGCCCCGATCCCCAGCGCGAGCGTCACGAGGACGACGGCGGTCGGTCCCGGGCTCGACGCGAAGGATCGCACGGCGTAGCGCGCGTCCTGGAGGGCTTCGCGCAACGCGTGCGCGCGGTCGCGGTCGAGCGACGCACCGATCCCGAACCGGGCGGCGCGACGACGGCGATCGGCTCGCGCGTCCCGCATCGCCGGGACGAGCGAGCGGATCAGCTGCCTGCGGTAGGCCCGCCCGGCGGCCCGCGGGCTGTCGGCGGCGGCGATCCGCTCGGCGAACTCATCGTCGAGATCGGCGAGGGTCAGCTCGGCGCTCTCCCCACGAGCCAGCGCGGTGAAGAGCGCCCGCGACAGGCGGGCGAGCGGCGGCAGGGATGACAGCTCGCGTCCGTTCACGTCACTCATCCCGCCTTCGCCTCAGACCCCGTCCGGACCGCCCCCGACGAGGCACGACTCCGGGGTCCGCGTCCATCCGCGATGTCCCCCAGCGTCTCCAGCGCGCCGTCGGCCATCGCGCTCATCTGGTCGTACGCGCGCCGGAGCGTCCTCGCGCCCGCCGGCTCGAGCCGGTAGAGCTTCCGCGGCCGGCCGCCGTTCCCGTCGGCGGGCTGCTCGGAGTGGGCCGTGACGTACCCCCGGTCGGCGAGCCGGTTGAGGGTCATGTAGACCGCGCCCTGCGAGACCGCCCTCCCGGCGCGCTTCTCGATGTCGCGTCGGATCGCGAGCCCGTAGGCCTCCTCACCGAGATGAACGAGCGCGAACAGAACCAGCTGTTCGAATTCTCCGAGGTGCTTCGCCATGCGGTTTCGGTCTCCGCCCGTCGAGTAAGATCACGGTGTTAGGTTTGTAATAATCACACTGTAATCTTTGACCGCGTCGGGGACAAGCTGCGCTACAGCTCCAGCTCGGTCTGGAGGACGCCCTGGAAGGTCGTGCGGTGGTGCGGTGTGGGACCGAGCTCGCGGATCGCGCTCATGTGGCCCCGCGTCCGATACCCCTTGTTCGACGCCCACCCGTAGGCGGGGTATCGGGGGTCGAGCCGTCGCATGAGCCGGTCGCGGGTCACCTTGGCGAGGATCGAAGCGCATGCGATCGAGTGGCACAGCCGATCGCCGCCGACGATCGACCGGTGCCGGCCGAGCTCGGGCACGGGGTTGCCGTCGACGAGGATGAGGTCGGCCTCGAAGGGCAGCCGGCCGAGGGCGCGCTTCATGGCGAGGATGGCGGCACCACGCACATTGTAGCGCTCGATCTCGCGGGCGGAGGCCGCGTGGACCCGCCACCCGAGACAGCCGGCGCGGATCTCGGCGGCGAGCTCCTCGCGCCGGTCGGCCGTCAGGAGCTTCGAGTCGGTCGCCCCCTCGAACCGCTGATCCCGGTGCAGCGCGACGGCGCCGACGACGACGGGGCCGGCGACCGGCCCGTACCCCACCTCGTCGATGCCGACCACAAAGGAAGAGCCCGACTCCCACGCTTCCAGCTCGTAGTCGAGCGGCGCGGTGTCGGGCTCGTTGCGCTTCGCGGTGCGGGTCGCAGTCGCGATCGCGGACCTCCGTTTCGGGCTACGCCTCGGTGCGCGCTTCCTCGGTCTCGGCCTCGTCGCCGGCCGGCTCGTCGTCGCCCGCCACGGCCTCGACGATGTCCTCGACACGCTCGACGACGTCTTCCGCGACGTCTTTCGCCTTCTCGACCGCATCCTCGATCATGTCGCCCGCCGCCTCGACGGCGTCCTCGATCCGGTCGCCGATCGACTCCGCGCCGACGGCCGCGGCCGCCACGCCGACATCCTCGTCGGTCTCGGCAGCCATCTCCTCGGCGGCCTCGGCCGGGTCGATTCCCGCCTCGGCGGCCAGCGCCTGCATCTCTTCGACGGCCCCCGGCTTGTCGAGCCACCACTTCCGCTCGCGGACACGGGCCTTCTTGCCCATGCGCGCACGCAGGTAGTAGAGCTTCGCCCGCCGCACGTCACCGCGCCGGACGATCTCGAGACCGGCGATCCACGGCGAGTGGAGGGGGAAGATGCGCTCGACCCCGACGCCGCCCGAGACGCGGCGAAGCGTGAAAGTGGCGTTGACGCCCGCACCGCGCTTCGCGATGCAGATGCCCTCGAAAGGCTGAATCCGCTCCTTGTCGCCCTCGCGGACTCGAACACGCACGCGAACCGTGTCTCCCGGCGCGAACGACGGGAGATCGGTGCGCACGTACTCCTTCTCGATTGCAGCGATCCTGGGGTCCATCCCTC
>JAWWCR010000210.1:0-7413 GCA_033720355.1 Gemmatimonadota bacterium | reverse complement strand
GAGCTTCGTGGGGCGCCGAAAATCGCCGGTGGTCCGCACCAGCACGCGGTCGGCCTCGATATAGACGTTGAGGGCATCGGCGGGCCCGGCGCTGTGGTAATAGGCTCGGGCCGCGACCTCGTTCAGGTCGGCGAGCACGTCGTCCGACGACACGCCGAACGAGTCGGCGAGCTCGCCGATCGCGGCCCCGTCGCCCCCGGCGGCCGGGAGGAGAAAGAGGATCCGCTGCAGCCGGTCGCTCGCCGTCCCGCGGCTAGCCATCGGCATCCTCCGCGGCGGCGGCCTCGTGGATCTCGATGACCTTGCGCGCCAGCACGAGCAACTCGTCCGCGAGCGCCGGGGGATCGACGATCCGCGCGTCGCCCTGAAGAGTCAGGACCCACCGGAGGAACGGGTTCACCTGCCGCACCTCGAACTCGCGGATCGCGCTTCCGTCGTCGAGCGCCTCGACGAGCCGGCCGTGCGCGTTCCGGTCGGCCCACAGCGATCGCGGGAAAGCGAAGTGCACGCGAGCGGCGACGGGCTCCTCCTCGTCGGGGCCGAGCTCCCACGCCGAGCGACCGGTGTGCGCGGTCACGTCGAAGTCGTCGGGCACCTCGAAGTCGGGGGATCCGGGGGCGAGATGGTTGACGTCGGGGTCCTCCATGCGCGACACGCGGAAGGTGCGCTTCGCGTCGCGCCCGACGTCGTGACCGGTGAGATACCAGCTACCGCCCTGGAAGAAGAGCCCCCACGGGTGTACCTCGCGCTCGGTGGTCTCGCCGCGGTGGATCCCGTGGTAGGTGAACCGCACCGTCTTCCGGCGATCGAGCGCCCCGGCGAGCGCGCGCAGCCGGTCGCGCGTGACGCCCGCGTCGTCATCTGCAGCGTAGGTGACGCGGCCCTCGAGCGCCCCGGGATCGAGGTTCCCCGTGAGCTTCCGGAACGCCGAGCGGGCCTCCGCCACGAACGGAAACGAGGGGAGCGCCGCCGCCCTTGATAGCGCGTTGAGCGCGGTCCCCATCTCATCGTGTGGGACGTCGAGCGTACCGGCCCCCTCCTGACGCGGTCCACCGGGAGGTGCGTCGCCGGGGGTCTCGCCGCCGATGATGCGCAGGTAGGGCAGATAGAAGTTCGAGCGCTGGAGGCGATACCCTTCCTCGCGCTCGGCTCCGTAGTTCGTCGAGTACTCGAGGGTCTCGATCGGGATGCCGAGGTCGCGCAGCTCGTCCTTGTCACGTTCGAACTTCCGCCGCACCGAGGCCATGCGCGTCTCGTCGCCGGACTCATAGTCGGCGGTGTACGCCGGGACGTTCTTCATGATTTGTTCGACGGGGACGGGGAAGCGGTGGCCGATCAGGAAGGCGATCAGATCGAGCCAGCGCTGGGTCTTCGATATGCGTTCGGCCACGCCGCGCTCCCGTCTGGAGGCTGCCGAGGGGGCTCCACCTCGCGCACGGCCTCGCCTCTAGGGCATCGCCTCAGGCTGCACGTTCCCTGAGAACGCTAACGGAATAGACACGAACCCCAGGCTCAATGACAGTCGCCAGGTGTGGCGAGCCGCTCAACCCGCACGGACCTGGAGCGCGCGCCAGGGGACCGCTCCCGGCGAAACGGCCGAGATCGTCCCGGGGGCGGTGGCACGATCGGCGATCGCCCACGAGACGTGCTCGCTCACCATCCGGGGGACGTATCCGACCTTTCGCCCCCCATAGTCGATCCGCACGGCGTGCCGGTCGTGCGGGTTCTCCGGCTCGCGGACGAGCGTCACGGGGTCACCCGTCCGCATCCGCTCCAGCAGCGCCGGCCCCTCATGGAACTGGAAGCCGGCCACATAGCCTCGGAAGAGCGAGGGCGTCGAGGCACTCGCCCGACCCGTCGTCGAGGCGGGCGCCGTCCTCGATGTCCACTGCACTCCGAGGAGACCGAACGTCGAGAGCCCGGCGGGCAGCGTGAACATTCGACCGATCGCCGACCGTCGACCGAGCGCCGCCCTTCCGTCGATATCCGTGATCGTTCGCTGGCTCGACCTCTCGTCTGTCATCGCTGGCCTCCTCATCCGCTCTGTCATTGTCACGGAGCGCGCCCGTCCCGGCGCGTCCTGCTTCCTACCGCAATGCAAACTGGCGGGAGGGTGTGACAGGCGGCGCGCCCGTCTCCTCGTGGCACTTCGGCGACGACTGTCAGAGGGGGATCCCAGGTTTCCTGTCCACGGAGTCGGCATGGCAACGGAAACGGGGAAGCGACCTGAGAGGATGGATCGAATGAAGGACAGACGACTGAACGTGTTGCTCGCGGCTCTCGTCGCGGCGGCCTGCTCATCGGGAGACTCGACGGGGCCCACTCCACCGCCACCTCCTCCGCCTCCGATCCTCGCGACCGGGGACTGGGTGGGTGACTACGTGATTCTCGGGAGCGGCGACTCGTTCCGGATCACGGCGATCATCAACGACAATGGCGGTAGCCTCTCGGGCTCCTGCCGGTTCGAGGTTCTGGGGAATCCCGTATTCGCATTCTGCGACGGCTTCTCGGGGACGAGAAGCGGAGACCACCAGCAGGGTTCGGTCTCCATGACGTTCGACTTCAACCAGCTCGCGGGCGGAGTCTTCACATATACGGGGAATCTGCAGCCGGGCGTGATGACCGGGAGCCTGGTCGCTTCGGGGAGCGGAAACACCTTCACGGGCTACACGTTTCGGCCTCGCGTGGGCTCGGCGAATCGGGTCCCCGACGACGTCGGGACCGCCACCACCCACGCAGAGCTGGCCGGGATCCTCCGACAGGCACTCGGCGAGGGAGGTGCCCAATGAAGCGACTTGCGCCCACCATCATCCTGGCGTTCGTCCTGACTGCCGGCCCGGCCGTCGGTCAGGACCACTATCGCGGCGGCGTCTGGGGCGGCCTCGGCTTCGGCTGGTCGTCTCTCGGGTGTCTGGATTGCTCTGAGGACAACATCGGCGGCGTCGCCGGGATCGGGAAGATCGGCGGAACCATGTCGCCCTATCTTCGGCTGGCCGCCGCGTCGAACACCTGGAACCGCTCCGAGGACGGCGTCTCCGCGCAGGTGAGCTCGTTCGAGCTCCAGGCCCAGATCTTCCCGCAGGCCGGCGACTGGTTCCTGACTCTCGGTGGCGGCATCGGCGGAGCCGCGATCGACTACGACTATGAAGACGTGTACGGGGCCATCACGGGAGGAGTCGGTTACAACATCAACCTCGGGGAGCGGAGGAAGGTCGCGCTCGTCCCGGAGTTGACATTCACCATGTTGACCTCGAACACGCTCGCCTACTTCTTCCAGGCGGCGTTCGGCTTCTACTGGAACTGACGCGCTGGCTCCCGACCGGGACGGACGGCGACGGCCGGGAGCGACGTTTCCGCGGAGACGCGGGTGGATCGCGACGTCTCCGCGGAGACGTGGTTCGTCGTGAGACGTATCCGCGGAAACGCGAGTGTGAAGGTCCGCGCGGCGCAGTTCCTCAGGCGCCTACCCGGTGAACGCGTTCCGGTGCGCGAGACGCTCGCCGTCCACCAGCTCTGCGCCGACCACCCCGCCCGAGAGGACCCAGTACCGACCCTTCCCCACCGTCGGCGCCTCCGTACGCTTCGCCGCCGTGACGTCCGCGAGGAAGACGAGGGCGTCGAACTCGTCGACCGGGCTGCCCGTTTCCAGCTTCCTGGCAGTCCGCGCGTCCACCCCTTCTCTCGACCCGGGTCGTTTCCGCGCGTTGTCACCATCGTGCTCGAGCGCGTCCAGGGCATAGCCCCGGAGCAGCCGCTCGTGCAGTCGTCGGTACAGATCGCGTCCCCCGATCACGTCGACACCGAGCGGCTCGCCGTCCCGGAAGATGAGGACGCCCACCTGCCCCTCCACCACCGGAAACGCCCCGACCCACGCGTCGATCCGCTCCCGCACGCCGTCGAAGACGTCGGTCAGAGCGGCCGTGGGCGAACGCATCGCGTGCTTCTTCTGATAGAGATCCACCTCGCGCCACACCTGTCCCTGGGCCGCGCCCAGCCTGTCCGCGCTCGCCCTCGCCCCGCGCTCAGCCAGCGCGGCCTCGACGTGACGGACCGACCTGCGCGCCCGGCTCGGCGAATGCTGCGGCGCCCCGCGGAACCTCCGCTCGTTGAACCGCCAGCGGCCCTGCTCGATACAGCTCACCGGGATCACGGTCTCGCTCTCAGCCGGGAGGATGAACGAGCGGCTCGCCATGCGGTTCTGCTTCGCACCGATGAGCTGCGTGCCGTCGAGGACGAGGATGTCCGTGTCGCCCGTGTTCACCGCCCCGAGCTGCGGGACCGAGCCGGCCTCGCTCACCTCCCCGATCGTGAGCGTGCCGGCTTCGATCGCCTCCTCGGGCAGTGCGTACGGCAACTCGACTGGTTCGAGCGAGACGAGCGGGAAGACGGTGATGGCCCCGTGCATCTGCGGGGCGACGGGAGCGAGCGCGAGCGTCGGCGTATGTGTCATGACAGGACTCCTCTCCTCGGGGGTGCACGGTCGCACGAGGAGTCTGGCGGGGGGGTCTGACAATGCTCGCACGGTCGGTTTCGCCGGGCACGAGCTCAGACGCATGCATGCGTGGCTGGGGACGGATCTGCGGGATCGAGCCGCGGAATGGTCAGATCGCCGCGGCCAGCCGCTCCAGATCCCGGCGGCGCGCCTTCGCCCGCTCGTCGAGCAGATCCTCCTTTGCTGCGACGAGTGCGCCGCGAATCAGATCGGACTGTGACCGCACCCCCGCGTCGCGCGCCACCGCCCACACATCGTCCCAGGCGCTGCGGTCCACCCGTACGGATATTCGGGTGTCACAAGCCCCACCGGCGAGCTCCGACCGCGCCAGACGCTCGACCCGACGGGCGGTGGTCGCCTTTCGACGGACCTCGTCCAGATAATAGCGAACGATCGCGCCCCTGAGGGCAGCCGTTGGCGCCCCGAGCTTCTCGGAGATCACGAATACGACGTCGTCGAGATGGCGGGGGATCCTCGCCTCGAGCACGTGCTCCTTCGGCGCTCTGGCCTCGCGCAGCCGCGGCGTGGACTGAGGGGGGAGCGAGACCGTCTCCCCGCACGCGTCGCATACCCCGACAAGCACGCCCTCGACGTCGAGCCCCGATTCCTCGAGTCGTACGGTTCGGTAACGGTACACCGTAGGGCGCCACGTCTCGCAGGTCGGACAAAGCGCCTCCTCGCGTTCGCCCTCGCGCAGAATCCTCATCACTCCTCACCGGGATGCACGCTGATGAACCAGGCCGTCGATCCTCGGAAATACGCCTTCACGTACCACTTCCGACCGCTCGCGTACGGTTTGAACTCATGGACCACAAGCTCCCGATCGGCATGGTGAGGGCTCGTCCCGTGCTGTTCGCCCCGGCAACGCCGGAGCAGCCGTACGACCTCTTCCGGCGTCACCCTTCCCACCGCGAGCATGTTCTTCTCGGCGAGCGCCTCACGGGCCTCGTGCCGGTACTCGCCGGCCCTCAAAGCCTCAATCAGCCGCCGCCGGGCGACCCGCAGACTTGTACGATGATCGTCGTGCAACATACCCTCGCGGCCCTGATCCGATCAAGTGCCTCGAGGGTGTGCGAGGGGGTCATCCGGCCCTCAAGCGCTCGTGTAGCCTGCCCTCACGATCCGATGGCCTCGACCCATAGCCGACGCACCTCGCTCGCCCCGGCCGCCGACGGCTCGATGACGAGGTGTCGCCAGTACCAGCGCGCGTCGACGTCGGGGTCGGTGAGCCCGTGGCCCAGGAAGTGGGAGTGAATAGGGACAAGGATGGCTCCGGTCGACTCGGCGATGTCGGCCACGCGATCGTTGAACTGGTGGAGCATGCTGAGCGCCCGGTCGCGAACCACGCCGTCACCGAGGTCGGCCGTGCCATCAGAGGGGTCGTAGACCGTCCCGAGGAGGATCGTCGGCTCCGGGAGGTTCGACCGGAGCTCGGCGACGATGCGCGCGAGCCGGTCGGCGATCTCCGCGACGGGGTCCTCGCGCTCGGTCGGTGTCGCCGCGAAGGGCCGGTCCCTGTCCATATCCAGAAGCCCGACCAGATCATTCCCTCCGGCGGTGAGCGTCACAACGGTGGGACCCGCGAGAGCCGGCGGGATGCATGAGATCTGCGCCTGTAGCGTGCTCGACGTGGTCGCGCCGTCCACCGTGAGGTCGACGTGCTCGATTCCGGGGAAGGCCGAGACGAGATCGCGCCCAGCGAACTCGGGCCAGCGATCATCGGCGTTGCGGCAGAACAGCGACCCGGCGCCGAGCCCCCCGGGGGCGTGCGCCAGTCCCTCCCGCTCCTGGACCTCCCTCCGCGACGGCCTCCCCGACGACTGGCTCGTGATCCACGGCCGCCGCTTCGTCCTCCCGCAGGGGAACCGCCGTCCCGCCGAAGGCGAGGTCGACTTCCTCGTCCTCGATCCTAAACGCGGAATCGTCGGTCTGGAGGTCAAGGGCGGCCACGTCGGCCGCGACCACGACGGCTGGTACCGGGACGCGCCGGGCGGCCGCAAGCGCATCAAGGACCCCGGCACCCAGGCCCAGAGCGCCATCCACAACCTCGGCCACTACATCCGCGACGGTGACCCGGCACTCTCGCGGCGCGGGTGGGGTTGGGGCGTCGTGCTGCCGGACGTCGACGTGGACGGCGACCTGGGGGCCGATCTGCCCGGCCGGCTCGTGACGGATCGCGGCGACCTTTCCGATCCGACGGCGGCTGTGGGACGCGCGTTCGACCACTTCAATGTCGACGGCCCCGCGCTCGATGACGCCGGGGTGAGAGCGTTCCGGAACGTGGTGTTGCCGAGGTTCCGGCTCGTGCCGTCGATGAAGCCGGTTCGGATCGGTCCGAAGACGCTCGCCGAGCGGATCGAGGCGGACGAGGCCGAGCTGGTCCGGCTCACGGATGACCAGATGCGGGTCCTCGACTTCAACGGGGGCATGACCCGTCTCGCGGTCGAGGGCGGCGCGGGGACGGGGAAGACGCTCGTCGCGGTCGAGCAGGCGCGGCGTCTCGCGGCGGATGGCGCCCGCGTGCTCGTCCTGTGCTTCAACCGGGGGCTGGCGGAGGGTCTCGCGGACGACCTCCGCGACATCGAGGAGATAGACGTGTTCAGCTTCCACGGGCTCTGCCACGCGCGCGCGATCGCCGCGGGGCTCGGCTGGCCGTCGATGCGCGACGCGGATTCGGAGTTCTGGGAGACGACGGCCGCTGAGCTTCTCCTCCAGGCGCTCGAGGCGAACCCGGGCGACCGCTACGACGCGGTGCTCGTCGACGAGGGACAGGACTTCGCGGATCACTGGTGGATCCCGGTGCAGGCGCTCCTGCGTGACCCGGGCGATGGCGCGCTTTGGGTCTTCCACGACCCGCCGCAGAACATCTTCGGCCGCGAGGGCTGGAGCGACATCGCGGCGCTGCCGAGCGCCCGGCTGGG
>JAWWCR010000209.1:0-7475 GCA_033720355.1 Gemmatimonadota bacterium | reverse complement strand
TGTCCGTCGCGCGGAGGATCTCGATGGTGACGCCCGCGCGCTCGAGCGTGTCGCCCTCGCGCGGCACCCGGCCGAGCTCATCGAGGAGGTAGCCGTTCAGGCTGCGGTGCTCGAGCATCGGGAACGCGGTGCCGAAGAAGTGGTTTACCTCGCGCAGATCGGCCGTCCCGGTCGCGAGGAGCTCGTCGCGGCTGACCCTGACGATCGGCGTCTCGGGCCGATCGGTCTCGTCGACGATCTCGCCGACGAGCTCTTCCAGGATGTCCTCGAGACTCACGATTCCATCGACGCCGCCGTGCTCGTCCACGACGATGCCGAGGTGGACCCGACGGCTCCGGAACTGCTCGAGCAGCTCGAGGAGGGTGACGGACTCGGGCACGAACAGGGGGTCGCGCGCGAGTCGCCCCAGCGGCACGTCGCGCTGCCCCAGCAGAAGCGCCTGGTAGGCATCCCGCAGATAGAGCACGCCCGTCACGCGATCCAGCGATCCGTCGTAGACGGGAATGCGCGAGTGACGGACGTCGGGCAGCTGAGTGGCCACATCCGCCAGGGGGAGGTCCTCCGGCCAGGCGAAGACCTCGACACGCGGCGTCATGATCTCCCAGGCACGCCGGCGGTCGAGGGTGAACCCTCGCTCGACCATTCGGCGCTCGTGCTCCTCGATCTCGCCGACCTGGTGGCCGAGCCGCGCCATCGCCCGGATCTCGCGCTTGGTGATGGGCGGGACGTTCGGTCCGCGGGCGGCGGGCAACACCACATCCAGCAGCCGGTCGAGCGGCACGATGATCGGCGTGAGGAGCCGACGCAGCCCCCGAAGCGGCGGCGCCACCAGAAGAGACATCTGGACCGCGTTGCGTGCGGCGAAGCTCTTCGGCGCGATCTCGCCGAAGAAGAGGACGAGAAGGGTCATTACCCCCGTGGCGATCCCCACTCCCGCCGAGCCGATCGCCTCGGTCGCGGCGTAGGTGGCCACCGAGGCGGCGCCGATGTTCGCGACATTGTTGCCCACGAGGATCGTGATCAGCAGCGTCTCCGGATCCGACTTGAGGTCGGCGAGCGCGCGCGCGCCCTTCCGCTTCTCGTCGACAAGCGACCGCACCCGGGGCGCACCGAGCGAGAAGAGCGCGATCTCGGCTCCGGAGAACAGACCTGACAGGATGAGGAGGAAAAGCAGCAGCGCCGCGGTGCCGATCACGTGACGGCTCCCTTGCCCGCGGTGCTTCGGGGCCCCGCCGGGACGTCGCTACGACCGGTACTGGGAGGATCGTCCAATAGTCGTCCGGGTCACCAGGTACGGCTGTGCTCGATCAGCTCGGCCACCAGGTCATCCGCCGTTCGGCCCTCCGCCTCCGCCTCGAAGCCGGGGACGATCCGGTGCCGCAGGACATCCGGCGCCACATCCCGCACATCGTCGAAGTTCGGGGCCGGTCTGCCGTGCAGCGCGGCGCGCGCCTTCGCCCCGAGGACCATGTGCTGCGAGGCTCGCGGACCCGCGCCCCAGCTTACCATCCGCTTCACGAAACCGGGCGATGCCTCGTCGGCGGGCCGCGTCGCCCGCGCCAGACGCACGGCGTACTCGATCACCGAGGGTGGCGCCGGGATGCGCCGCACGAGCGCCTGGTAGTCGAGCAACTCGTCGGCGGAGACCACCGGCTCGAGTGACGCCGTCGGCTCGGACGAGGTCAGGTCCGCGACCCGGATCTCCTCCTCCGCCGTCGGATAGGTGATCCGCAGCTCGAACATGAACCGGTCGAGCTGCGCCTCGGGCAGCGGATAGGTGCCCTCCTGCTCGATCGGGTTCTGCGTCGCCAGCACGAAGAACGGACGCTCGAGGTGGAAGGTCTCCGTGGCCACCGTGACCTCGCCCTCCTGCATCGCCTGCAGGAGCGCCGCCTGCGTCTTGGGCGGAGTCCGGTTGATCTCGTCGGCGAGGATCACGTTGGCGAAGATCGGTCCGCGGACGAACTGGAATTGCCGCCTCCCGGTCTGGTGGTCCTCCTGGAGGACCTCCGTCCCCGTGATGTCGGACGGCATGAGGTCGGGGGTGAACTGGATGCGCGAGAAGGCCAGGTCGAGCACCTGGGCGAGCGTCGACACGATCAGCGTCTTCGCCAGCCCCGGCACGCCGACGAGCAGGGCGTGCCCGTCGGCGAGGAGCGTGATCATGAGGCGCTCGATGATCGCCGACTGGCCGACGATGCGTCGTGCGATCTCGGCCGTGGCCCGGTCCCGGAGGACCCCTACGCGCTCGAGGAGTTCGACGTCGCCCGATTCGACCTTGCGGCCCGCCTCCACGTCAGACGTCCCGACGCGGGGCAGGGGAACCGGAGTGGAGGGTAGCGGGCATGTTATGGGAGTAAGGGCCCGGGGCCCGTCGGAAGTCATGGAAGGGCGTTCGTCTGATGCCGGGGAAGCTAGGTCTTTTCTGCTTCGGGTCAAGCGAATCCGCGCTTGCGTAATTTTTCACAAGCGTGTCTCCGGGGCTTGCGTAATTTTTCACAAGCGGGTATCATCGCGGTCCAAGACGCTCTCTGGAGGGCCGATCCCATGCCCCGACCGACCGGAGATCCCGGCGACCCCGAACGCGCTTCCGAAAGGCGCCGTGGGGCGGGGGGAACTCCCCGACCGGCGTCCAGTCATTCGGAGCTTGCCGGGCTTGGCCTCATGCTGGGGCTCGCCATGGCTCTCTTCGCCTGGGCGGGCAACTGGGTGGACGGCAGGCTGGGAACGTCGCCCCTCTTCGTTCTGGTGGGCGTATTCACCGGGTTCGGAGGCGGCTTCTGGAGTATGTATTCGCGACTCGTCCTGAGGGGACGGGAGAGCGCGACTGACCGCGATGCCGAACGTGAAAATGGACACGCGTGACCCCGGGGACCGCGGATTCGCGGCGTACGCGATCTGGACGCTGGTCCTCGTCGCCGCGGCGACGGCGCTCCTGGGGGGACGCCTCGAGCCGAGCGTCGGGCTGTTCGCGGCCTGGCTGGTCCAGCTGGCGGCGTTCAAACCGCTCGCGCGGGCGGTGTCGACGAGACGAGATGCGACGCGTGCCTGGCTCGGCGGTCTGGTGCTGCGGGGTGGCGGATTGCTCGCGACGGGTGGGCTGGCCCTCGGGGGTGTGGTCGGTCGCGAGGTGCCGATCGCCTATGGGGTGGGGATGACGGCGCTGCTGCTGCTGGAGGCGGGGTGGCTGTTCCGCAGGCTGCCACGGCCCGGTGTGGCCGCGACGGATAACGGAATCGAACGGACGACGACCGGATGAGCCCGGCATCATATAGATCCCTGACGGCTCGTTTCGACGGGCTGCTCGGAAAGATCCAGGAGCACGTCGCGGAAGCGGCCGACACCGCGCAGGAGCACGCCGGCGAGGCGGCCGACGCGGCCGCGCACGGGGCCGAAGCCGCGCACGAGTGGGGGACCGAGACGATGATCCATCACATCGTCGATGCCCCCGAGTGGGAGATCGAGCCGTTCGGGACGATCCACCTGCCCGAGTTCCCCCCGTTCCACATCGGCGGGCTCGAGATCGACCTGTCGATCACGAAGCA
The DNA here is from genome assembly GCA_033720355.1 of Gemmatimonadota bacterium. GTDB lineage: Bacteria > Gemmatimonadota > Gemmatimonadetes > Palauibacterales > Palauibacteraceae > Palauibacter. The sequence goes on along the minus strand of JAWWCR010000209.1, from coordinate 3,930 downwards.
CGTGCTCTTCCTCATGATCGCCACGGCGCTCACGGTCCTGACCATGTTCGCGGCGGCCCGAACGGCCCGACGGCTCGACCACGGCGTTCGCGCCCCGAAGGGTCTGCTCAACACGATCGAGGTGTTCTTCCTCTATCTGCGCGATGAGGTCGTGATGGCGAACATCGGTCACGGCGGAGAGAAGTTCGTGCCGCTCGTCCTGACGATGTTCTTCTTCATCCTCTACTCCAACATCCTCGGTCTCGTCCCGTGGGGCGCAACGGCGACGAGCAACATCATGGTGACGTCGGCTCTCGCGTTCATCGCGCTGATCGTGATCGAGACCGCCGGATTCCGCGCCCTGGGTCCGGCCGGCTACGCGAAGACGATCTTCTACATGCCACCGGGCCTCCCGGGCTGGCTCAAGCCCTTCGTGCTGCTGATCATGACTCCGGTCGAGCTGATCGGGAAGTTCTCGAAGATCATCGCGCTGGCGATCCGTCTGTTCGCGAACATGACCGCGGGACACTTCGTCCTGCTCGCCCTGCTCGGCCTCATCATCACCTACGGGGGACCGAGCCCGATCGGCATCTTCGCGACCATCGGATCGCTCGCGCTCGGGCTCTTCGTGATGTTTCTGGAAATCTTCGTGGCGTTCGTGCAGGCGTTCATCTTCGCCATGCTGGTGGCCGTGTTCATCGGGCTGATTCGTCACGCACACTGATCCGCCTCGCGCGGACGGAGGTCCTCGCGAGACGCGGGGAGACACAATCAACGCAAGGGAGCGAACCCCATGCTGAACATGTTGGCGGTACTGCTGCAGACCAGCGGAGACGTGGGCGCGGGCCTCGCCGTGATCGGGGCCGGAATCGCCGTCCTCGGCGCCGGGCTCGGCATCGGCAAGATCGGTGGTCAGATGGCCGAGGCGATGGCCCGCCAGCCCGAGGCCGGAGCGAACATCCAGACGGCGTCGATCATCCTCGCGGTGTTCATCGAGGGTGCCGCGCTGTTCGGTCTCGTGATCGCCGGCTTCATCAAATAGCCATGTCGCGATCACGGTTGACCGCGCTGTCGCTCGGTCTGGCGGCGCTCGCCACGTCGCCGGTCGTGGCCCTCGCGCAGGAGCACGCGGAGGAGGCCGGTGGGAACCCGATCTTCTCGGTGAATCCGGGTCTGGTCATCTGGACCTGGATCCTCTTCCTGCTGACGCTGGGGATTCTCGCGTGGAAGGTGTTCCCCGCGATCTCCGGCGGGCTCGAGGCCCGGCACCAGAGCATCCAGGCGTCGATAGACGAGGCTCACCAGGCGCGCGACGAAGCCAGGGCGACGCTCGCGAAGCAGCAGGCCGCGCTGGACGAGGCCCGTCGGGAGGCGCAGGACCTGATCGAGCGCGCCCGCGCCGCGGCGGAGGGCACGAAGAAGGAGATCCTCGCACAGGCGAAGGAGCAGCAGGAAGCGCTCCTCGCGGATGCACGCGCGGAGATGGGTCGGGAGCGCGACCGGCTGCGCGAGGACGTGCGGCGCGAGGCCGTCGAGGTTTCGATCGCCGCCGCCGAGCGTCTGATTCGGACGCGTCTCGATGCTGACGAGAACCGCCGGCTCGTGAGCGAGCTGGTCGGGGATCTCTAGGAGGATGTCGTGAGCACGTCTGCGGTCGCGCGAAACTACGCGAGCACGCTCTACGATCTCGCGGCCCGAGACGGGAGCGAGGCGCGGTTCGGGGAGTTGATCTCCGCGATCGGGTCGCTGTACGAGACCGATTCGGGGTTCCACCACTTCCTGAACGCTCCGGGCATCGCCCTCGCCGAGAAGAAGGCCGCGCTCCGGGCGGCGCTCGGTGGCGATACGCCCGAGCCGTTCGTTCGCTTCCTGCTCGTGGTGCTCGACCGACGGCGACACAACTCGCTGCCCGGCATCGCGCTCGCGTATCGGGAGATTCTGGACGAGAAGGCCGGTCGCGTGCGGCCAGTGGTGACGTTGCCGTACGAGCCCGATCCCGAGCTCGCGAACGCGATCGTATCGGCGCTCGAGAAGAGGTTCGACAAGAAGATGATCCCCGAGTTCCGGGTCGATCCGGAGATCGTCGGCGGGTTGATCGTTCGGGCCGGGGATCGGCTGCTCGACGCATCGGTCCGCAGGGGTCTGAAGGATCTGAAGCAGGAGCTGATCGAGGCGTGAATTCGCGGTGAGCCGGCCGGTGCCGGATCCCGCGAGACCGTGTCGACAACGGGCCGGTGACCGGCCGAGAACGGGACAGAGATGACGAGTTCTGAAAGCGCGCTTCGCGCGAGCGAGATCAAGAAGGCGCTTCTCGAGCAGATCGACCGCTACGAGGAGCAACTCCAGGTCGAGGAGATCGGAGAGGTTCTCGAGGTGAAGGACGGCGTGGCCCGCATCTGGGGTCTGTCGTCCTGCGTCGCGAACGAGATGCTCGAGATCACCGCCGATTCGGGCGAGAAGATCGTCGCGCTCGCGCTGAACCTCGAGGAAGACAACATCGGGGCCGTGGTGCTCGGCGACTACTTCCGGCTCAAGGAAGGGGACCCGGTGGCGCGTACCGGCCGCGTCCTCTCGGTGCCGGCCGGCCCCGCCTCGCTCGGGCGCGTCGTCGACGCCCTCGGGCGTCCGCGCGATGGCCGCGGTCCGATCGAGGCGACCACGTACATGAGCGTCGACCGCAAGGCCCCCGGGATCGTGTACCGGCAGCCGGTCGACACCCCGCTCCAGACCGGGATCAAGGCGATCGACTCGATGATCCCGATCGGCCGGGGCCAGCGCGAGCTGATCATCGGCGACCGTGGCACCGGTAAGACGGCGGTCGCGCTCGACGCGATCATCAACCAGAAGGGCAAGGACGTGATCTGCGTGTACTGCGCGGTCGGCCAGAAGGGCTCGACCGTCGCGGCCATCGCCGCCCGGCTCCAGGAGGAGGGGGCGATGGACTACACGGTGATCGTCGCGGCGAACGCGTCGGAGCCCGCGCCGATGCAGTTCATGTCGCCCTACGCGGCGACCGCGATCGGCGAGTACTTCGCGTACGAGGAGGGGAAGGACGTCCTCGTCGTCTACGACGATCTCTCGAAGCAGGCGGACGCGTATCGCGAGGCGTCGCTGATCCTGCGGCGCCCGCCCGGGCGTGAGGCATACCCCGGCGACGTCTTCTACCTGCACAGCCGTCTGCTCGAGCGGGCGGCGCGCATCAGCGACGATGCCGACGTGATCGCGTCGCACCCGGACATCAAGGTGCCGGGCGGATCGCTGACCGCGCTGCCGATCATCCAGACCCAGGCGGGCGACGTCTCGGCCTACATCCCGACGAACGTGATCTCGATCACGGACGGACAGATCTTTCTCGAGACCGACCTCTTCTACTCGGGGATGCGCCCCGCGGTCAACGTGGGTCTCTCGGTGTCCCGCGTCGGCGGAAACGCGCAGGTGAAGGCGATGCGGAAGGTGGCCGGGCGTCTCCGTCTCGATCTCGCGCAGTTCCGGGCGCTCGAGGCGTTCGCCCAGTTCGGCAGCGAGCTCGACGCGGCATCGCAGAAGCAGCTCGACCGCGGACAGCGGGTGCTCGAGATCCTGAAGCAGGGGCAGTACCGGCCCGTCGCGGTCGAGAACCAGATCATGGTGATCTTCGCCGCGACACAGGGCTATCTGGACGGGCTCGAGGTCGCCGACGTCCGTGGGTGGGAGCGCGGGTTCCTCGAGTACATGACGGCCCAGGAGCCCGAGGTCGGCCGCGCGATCGCGAGCGAGGGGGTGATCTCGGAGGAGACGGAGGCGGCGCTCCGCAAGGCGCTCGACTTCTACGCGGGCGTGTTCAGGGGCGGACGCACCGAGCCCGCCGGGGATGCCCCAGAGACGGAAGCCGAGGCGGTCGGGGCGTGAGGATAGTGCCCTTCGCGACGGCTTCCGGACGGATCTGAGTCATGGGCAAGTCGAGAGACATCT
>JAWWCR010000208.1:0-7489 GCA_033720355.1 Gemmatimonadota bacterium | reverse complement strand
GAGACGCGGCCGCCCGACGGGCCGCACATCCCGCTCGGTTGCTCGCTCGTGTTCTTCCCCGGCTGGGAGGCCGACAGCGAGGGCGGGACGGCCGGGCTCTGCCAGCCGGTCGAGCGCGATCTGTTCGACTGCCACCTCGCCTGTTTCTGGCCCGCGCACGTGCCCGACCAGCTCAACCACTCGGTCGACTGGACGGGACAATGCGCCTCGGCGCAGAAAGACTGGCGGAAGCTCGACCTGGTGTTCCCGTGATCCGAAGCTCGACCCGCCACCCGGCGACGGATTGTCGCGACACGACCGGGCGGGCCTCGCGCCCGACATTCCGCGCCGGGCTCGCCGCCCTCGTCTTTGCCGGCGTCCTCCTCCCCTCCACCGCGACGGCCCAGGCCCCGAACGCGCACTGGTACATCGCCACCTACACGAACGACGTGCTGGTGTGGGACGAGGCCACCGAGGAGGTGGTCGACCGCATTACGGTTCGCAATCGCATCCCGATCGGCCTCGACCTCCCCGGCGAGGGCGAGCGCCTCTACCTGCTGGACCCGTTCTTCGAGACGATCGAGGTCGTCGATCTCGCGACGAAGGAGACCGTCGACGAGATCACCCTTTCCCGCGCCCGCACGAAGATCAGGATCAACGGATACGACATCGATCCCGACGAGGAGTGGGCCATCGTCTGGGCGAAGAGCTACACGAAGCAGGCCGACCGCTGGGAGGTCGAGGGGCCGTTCTTCCTGCGCATCGACCTGGCGACGAAGACCGTGACCGACACGATCCCCTACCCCGCCGACGAGACTCCGGATGGCGCGGGCTTCCGGATCTCGCCGGACGGCGAGGCCATCTGGGTGTTCGACGAGGCGCTCATCGTCCTCGATGCCGAGACCTTCGAGGAGCAGGACCGGTGGGAGATCTCCGAGCCGATCGAGCCCGGGCTCGGCCCGATGTCGCTGCCCTTCGGCCGCAGCCCCTACCAGGACGACGACGGCGTGTACACGGGACTCTTCCGGGTGACCGACCCCGCGCAGAACCGGCGGCTGATGGGAATCGCCACGGTGGACATGAACGAGCGCAGGGTCGACTTCGACACGTTCGGTCCCGCCGAGGGCGTGAGCTTCGTCCTCGCCCCCGACGGACGAACCGGGTACGGACTCCGGTCGAGGATCGGCTCGTACGAGTTCTGGAAGTTCGACGTGGCCGGGAACCGCGTCGCCGAGCGGGTCCCCTTCCCCGGTCGGCCGCGGATGTCACTGATGCCGAGCGCCGACGGCACCCGGCTGTTCATCTACAACGCCGGCAACACGATCGACGTCTACGACTCGCAGACGTTCGAGCACCTGCGTACCGTCGAGCTCGACGAGGACATGACGGGCGTGGTCGTCGTCCCGCAGGAAGCGACCGGCGGGGACTGACCCCCCGCCGCGCGATCTCCGCGCGCCGTCGATGTCGAGTCACCCCGTCCGGCCGTTCCGCGATCCCCACCTGAGACGGGCGCTCGCCTACGTCCGCCCCTACGCCGGCGCGCTCGTGCCGGTCGTCCTGCTGTCGCTGGCGGGGACGGGCCTCTCGCTCGTCCTTCCCTATCTGTCGAAGGCGATCGTGGACGACGCGATCCTCGCCGCCGACTTCGGGGCGCTCTTACGAATCGTACTCATCTTTCTGGGTGTCACCCTCGCGAGCTTCGCCGCCAACGTGGCGAGCGGGATGCGGTACACGCGGGTGTCCGCCGACATCCTGTTCGACATGCGTCTCGCGCTGTACCGGCACCTCCAGCGTCTGTCGCCGCGATTCTACGCCGGGCGCCCGCTCGGCGACATCGTCTCGCGCATCAACAGCGACATCGGCGAGATCCAGCGCGTGACCGCCGAGACCGCGCTCGGCTGGCTGGGCAACGTCGTCTTCCTCGTCGGGACGGTCGTCATGCTGGTCGCGCTCGACTGGCGGCTCTTTCTCGTCGGGCTGCTCGCGCTCCCGCCCAGCCTGTGGGCGCTCGTCCGCTACCGCCGTCAGCTCGAGGACCGCGTACGCGATCTGCGTGAGCGGAGCGCCGAGATCGGGACGTTTCTGATCGAGACGCTCCAGGGGATGAAGCTCGTCGTCGGGTCGAACGCGCAGGATCGCGAGGCCGCCCGATTCGGCGAGCGAAACGACCGGTTCGTCGGGGCGCTGCTCTCGATGCGCTGGTTCACCTACCTGGCGGGGGGGCTCCCCGGGCTGCTCCTCCAGACGGGGACGGCGGCGGTATTTCTGTACGGCGGGTACCGGGTGATCGGCGGGCAGATCACGCTCGGGACGTTCGTGGCGTTCATGGCGTACCAGATGCGGTTGCTGTCGCCGGTGCAGGCGCTCATGGGGCTGTATGCCAACCTCGCGAGCGCGCGTGCGTCGCTGGTCCGCGTGCACGAGCTGCTGGACACACCGCCGGACGTCGAGGAAGCCGCGGAGCCCGTGCGCCTCGACCGGGCCGAAGGGGCGCTCTCGCTCGAGGCCGTCCGGTTCGGGTTCGGACGCGGCGGGGCGGTGCTCGACGGCGTTACGCTGGAGGTTCCCGCCGGGCAGCGGATCGCGGTGGTCGGGGCGAGCGGCAGCGGGAAGTCGACGATCGGCGACCTGCTGGTGCGGCAGCTCGACCCCGACGAGGGGGCCGTGCGGCTCGACGGCCACGATCTGCGCGCGCTCGCGCTGTCGGATGTGCGCCGGCTCGTGTCGGTCGTCGACCAGTCGCCGTTCGTGTTCCACGCGTCGATCGTCGACAACGTGCGGTACGCGCGTCCCGGGGCGAGCCGCGCCGAGGTGGCGGCGGCCGTCGACGCTGCGGCCCTCGGCTCGCTGATCGAGCGACTGCCCCAAGGGCTGGACACGACGGTCGGCGAGCGCGGCGCGCAGCTCTCGGCGGGAGAACGCCAGCGTGTCGCCGTCGCCCGCGCGTTCCTCGCCGACCCGGCCGTCCTCGTGCTCGACGAGGCGACCGGCGCGCTCGACCCGTCCTCGGAGGGACGCGTACTCGAAGGCTTCGAGTCTCTTATGGCGGGCCGGACGACCATCCTCATCACCCACCGGCTCGATCTCGCCCGCAGGGCCGATCGCGTCCTCGTCATCCGCGACGGACGGATCGCCCAGGACGGGCCGCCCGAAGAGCTCGGGGCCCGGCCGGGCGCGTTCCGCGAGCTGTTCGCCGTCCCGGGCGGCGGATGAACGCGGTCCCGACCGTCCCGAGCGGCCGGTGAGCGCCATCATCCTCGTCGGGGGCAGGACGTGAGCGCGGTCCGGACCGTCGGCGTGGACTCGCTGCCCGGCGCGACCGGCGTGGGCATCTCGATCGTCGTGATCGACAGCGGCGTAAACCCCGACCACCCGCACATCGCCGGCGTGGCCGGGGGTGTCGGATTCACCCCCGACGGCTCGGAGCGCCCCGACCACGTCGATCGGCTCGGTCACGGCACTGCGGTGACGGCGGCGATCCAGGAGAAGGCGCCCGCGGCCGAGATCTACGTCGTTAAGGTGTTCGATGACGCGCTCGCGACGAGCGTGGCCACCCTCGTCAGGGCGATCGACTGGGCGACCGACCGCGGGGTGACGATCGTCAACCTGAGCCTCGGGACGCCGAACGCACACCGCGCCGAGGTGCTCGCGCCGGCCGTCGAGCGCGCCGTCCGCCGGGGGACGCTCATCATTTCGGCCCGCGAGCACGACGGCGTCGAGTGGCTGCCCGGCTCGCTCGAGGGCGTGCTCGGCGTCGTGCTCGACCCCGATTGTCCCCGCGACGCCGTCCGGGTCGACCCGACGCTACCCGGTCTGGGCGCCTCCCCCTATCCCCGTCCGATCCCCGGCGTGCCACCCGAGCGCAACCTGAACGGGATCAGCTTCGCCGTCGCGAACGCGACCGGGCTCGTCGCGCGAGCGCTAGAGGTGTCCGGCGACGCCGAGCGGGCGACGGCCGCGAAGGTCCTCGCCATGCTGGGCACGCTCGCCGGGTCCGCCCCCCCCACCCGAGCCCCATGACGAATCCTTTCGAATCGTAAAGCCCCGGATGGCGCGGGGTTTCGACCGATCGCGTGTTTCGCGGATGTGTTTCGATCCGTTTCATGAAACGCGTTTGAAACGCCCGGCCGTGCCCGTTCGGGCGGCCGTGGACCGGGCGCAACCGGCGGCGGCTCGCCGACTTCCGACCGGCCGGACCGGCCGGGCGTCGGTCGGGCCGGCTCGTGCACTCCCTTCCCCACGGAAACCCGGGCGTCCGCCGTGACGCTCCGACTCACCACAGGGAGGACCACTTGAGAAATGCTCGAACGATCGGATCGATCTTCGTCGCCGGCGCGGTCGCGGTGACCGCCGCCTGCTCGACCGACACGATGTCGGTGGATGGCCTCGAAGCCGAGGCCGGCATCCAGAACCGGAACGGCGGGGCGTCCGTGGCCCGCACCTACGAGGTCACCGTGTACAACCTCACGGGCGGCCAGCCCTTCACACCGCCCCTCGTCGCGACGCACCAGGGCGCGGCCGATCTGTTCGACGTCGGCTCGCCGGCGAGCGTCGGCGTTCAGCAGATCGCCGAGAACGGCAACCTCGGCCCGATGCTGAGCGCGCTCGGCGCCTCCGACCACGTCTCCGACATCGTGGTCGCCGTCGCGGGGGAACCCCCTCCGGTCATGGCCGGCGGCTCGGTGACCTTCGAGATCGACGCCGAGCCGGGAGCCCGCTTCCTGTCGTTCATCTCCATGCTCATCTGCACGAACGACGGGTTCACCGGTGTGGATCGGCTGAAGCTGCCGTCGCAGGTAGGGCGGAGCGTGACACGCAGTCTCGCCGCGTACGACGCGGGGACCGAGGTCAACACCGAGGACTTCTCGGACCTCGTGCCGCCGTGTCCGGCGCTCACCGGGATCCAGAACCCCCCGCCCGGGACGGGCATGAGCGACCCGGCGCTGGCGGAGAACGGCGTGATCCACCACCACCCGGGGATCGCCGGGACGGCCGGTCTCCAGCCGGGTCTGCACGGCTGGACGAATCCGGTGGCGATGGTGGCGGTCACCCGCATCAACTGAGGCTCGACCACGACCGGGGCCGGGCTTCGACGACAGGCCGCGCGACACCCTCGGGTGAGCGGCCTCCGGCCCCGGTTGTATCTTCCCGCCATGCGGATCCCGTTCAACCGCGCGCTCGGCGCGACCATGGGGGCGACCCTGATCGCCGCACTCGTGCTCGGCGGCGTCACGCTCGACCGGCGACTGGTCGCCGAGCTCGAGGAGGACGCGCGTGCGGACCTGTCGGCGACACCTCCGCTTCTGGTGGACCGTCAGGCCACGCAGGGGGAGATGCTTCGCATGCACGCCATGCAGGTGGCGGGCAGCGAGGAAGTCATCGACGCCCTCGCGGCAGGCGACATGCAGCGCGCCGTCTCGGCCGCCACCTCGATGGCCGAAACCTGGTCGGAGGAGGCGGTGGTCGTCGACGCCGACGGACGCGTGCTCAGCGGACCGGGCGGCGCCGGAGCGATCACCCCCGCCTCGACCCTCGAGGCAGGCCCGTTCACGGTCGTCGGCGGCGACGGAACGCTGCACGGATTCGCGCTGGCAGAGGTGCGCCGGGGGGCGACCATGGTCGGCGCCGCCGGGGTCGCGAAGGCGCTCGACGCGACCACCGCCGAACAGCTCGCGGGTCTCACGCTCGCGGACGTCGTCCTCGTCGATGCATCGGGCCGCATCGTCGCCTCGACGGTCGACTCGGCCGTCGCGCGGGCGCTGGCGAGCTCGGAGGTCGCGACCGACCCGGATGGCGTGCGCGAGGTTCTCGTGTCCGACGCCGGCCGTTTCTGGACGACGGAAGCGGCTCTGGGGGCCGCGGGTCGCGCCCTGTTCGTCCGTTCGGTGGACCGCGAGCTCGCCGCCCTGCCGGGTCTGCGCGGTGCGGCGCTGCTCGCCGCGGGTATCACGCTTCTCGTCACCTTGCTGGTCGCCGGGATCGTGGCGCGGAGCTTCGCCCGTCCCGTGAGGGCGCTGGCCGATGCGTCGCACCAGCTCGCGAGCGGCGACTTCGACGCGCCTCTTCCGGCGTCGCGCGTCGACGAGATCGAGACCGTGAGTCAGGCGTTCGCCGACATGCGCGCCTCTCTCGAGCGTCGTCTTCGCGAGCTCGCCGAGGCGAACGAGGAGCTGGCCGATCGGCAGGAACGTCTCCAGGCGCTCCAGAGCGAGCTCGTCCAGCGGGACCGCCTGGCCGCCGCCGGCCGCCTCGTCACCGAGCTGGCCCACGAGATCCGGAACCCCGTGGCCAACGTCCGCAACTCGCTCGAGGTCGTTAAGCGCCACATCGATGACGAGAAGGCGAAGCGGTTCACCGACCTCGCGATCGATGAGCTGCTAAGGATGCACGAGCTGGCCGAGCGGATCCTCGATCTCAACCGGCCGTCCGACGGGCCCGCGGGTGACACGGACGTCGACGGCGTAGTCCGCGATGTCACCGCGCTCGCCGAGATCGGCGACCGCGACGGCAGGTGGCCGATCGAGGTCGTCGGAACGTCGGGGGTCGCTGCGCCGATCCACGCCGATGCCCTGAAGCAGGTCCTCCTGACCCTCGTCACGAACGCGCAGGAGTCGATGCCGGAAGGCGGCGAGATCGAGATCCGGATGGGGACGGCGAACGGCGAGTCCGGTCTCGGGCTCTCGGTCTCCGACCGTGGGCCGGGGTTCGCCGAAGACGTCCTGCCGCACGTCTTCGATCCCTTCTTCACGACCAAGGAGGCGGTGCACGGGGTGGGGCTCGGGCTGTTCATCGCGGAGGGGCTCGTGCGGACCGCGGGCGGGCGCATCTCGGCGGAGAACCGCGCCGACCCGCCGGGGGCGATCGTACGCGTGCACATCCCCGCCGGGGGGAGACAGACCGGCGGGGCGGACGGCGGCGAGGAGACGGAGGGGGACGGACCCCGATGACCGCGCGTGAGCCGCTCTTGCTGATCGTCGACGACGACGAGGCGTTCCGGCTCTCGACGTCCGAGCTGCTCGCGGACGAGGGCTACCGCGTCAGGGTGGCGGCGTCGGCGGCCGAGGCATCGCCGATCATCGAGTCGACCGACCTCGACCTCCTCCTTCTCGACCTCCGGATGCCGGGGATCGACGGACTGCGCGTGATCGAGGTGCTCAGACGACGCGGGTCGCGCGTCCCGATCCTGATGATCAGCGGCTACGGGGACGTCGAGACGGCCGTCGAAGCCCTTCACCTGGGCGCGGATGACTTTCTCACGAAGCCGGTCGACCCGCCCGAGCTGTTCGAGCGCGTCGCGGGGCTCCTCGCCCGCCGCGCCCGACCCGGCAGGCTCGACGAGGCTACGAACCACGGGATCGTCGGCCGCTCGCCCGCGATCCGCGAGATGCTCGCGGCGATCGAGCAGGTGGGCGCCACCGATGCCACCGTCCTGATCAGCGGCGAGACCGGCTCGGGGAAGGAGCTCGTGGCGCGAGCCGTCCACGAGGTGTCGCCGCGCGGGCAGGGGCCG
>JAWWCR010000207.1:0-7537 GCA_033720355.1 Gemmatimonadota bacterium | reverse complement strand
CCCTCCCGGGCTCCCGCCGTCGATCAGTCCGCCGGTCGCCTCGCCGAAGAACCGGGACACCCCGAGCTCCGGGGCGTTCGAGATGTAGCGCACCGTGCCGGCCAGCGATCCGGCCCCGAACAGCGTTCCCTGCGGACCCCGCAGCACCTCCACGCGCGAGACGTCGAACAGATCGAGGTCCGGTGTGAAGAGGGAAAGCGAGACAGGGACGTCGTCGAGGTAGACGCTCACTTCCTCCTTGACCCCCGGCTGGTCGCGCGCGATCTGACCGGCCGAGGCGCCACGAATGGCCGGCTGGCTCTGTCCCGGACCGAGGTTCTGCACGGAGAAGCCGGCAACGATGGTCGCCACGCCCTCGAGATCCTGGATCCCGCGAGACCGCAGGATGTTCTCGGTCGGCGCCGCGATCGAGAACGGGACGTCGAACAGCTCCTGTTCGCGGAGCATCGCCGTCACGGTGAGATCCGCCACCTGCACCGGCTGAACCACTAGATCGAGGGATGTCGTCTGGCCCGCCGTGACCGAAACCTCGGAGACGGCGCCGCGGTACCCCGCCTGCACCGTGGTCACGGCGTACTCGCCCCCCGCGAGGTCCGCGATCTCGTACCGCCCGTCATCCCCCGATATCGCGCTGCGGACAGCGTTCGTCGCGAGGTTCGTGGCCACCACGCCGACTCCGGCCGCTGCGGCCCCCTCGACATCCCTCACTACCCCCGAGATCCGGCCCGTCTGTCCGGTGGCGGAGGCCGGGAACACCGAGGCCATGATCGAGCATGCGATGAGCACGAGGAACCAGCGGTCGCGACCCTGCATCGACGACTCCCTTCGGGCCCTGGAGTTGAACTCGGTGGCTGCCACTCGGACAGCGACGGTCCTCGAATGGTCTCGCAATGAACGCGCGCCCGATCCAGCACGCAATTCGCGGGCATCGCCACCCGACCCGGGTCAGACCGCCCCGCCGCCGTCCGGGCCCGTCCGGTAACGCATGATCGCGTACACGGGGAGACCGATAACGATGAGGACGAAGCCGAGGAAGACCGCCCGCTCGCCCGCCCCGATGATCGCCCACAGCGAGAAACCGAACGCGAGCGAGGCGATGACGACCCGTCCCCGACGGACCCCCGCGCCGCCGGGCCTCTGCCCGCCTCCGCCCGCGCTGCCCTCGCGCAGCGAGATCATCAGCCCCGTCATGGTCGAGAGCGCGTACGCCACGAGGGTCGCGAGCGTCGCGAGCACGATGAGAAAGGTGAACGCGCTGCCCAGGCCGCGCGTGTAGTTCATCCCGATCAGCACCGTCGAGATCACGCTCGAGAAGATCAGCCCGACGACGGGCGAGCCGTACTTGTTGAGCCCGGCGAACCGCCCCGGCAGGAGGCCGTCGAGCGCCGCGGCGCGTGGCATCTGACCCGACAGGAGGATCCACCCGTTGAGCGCCCCGAAGCAGGAGATCATCGCCCCCGCCCCGATGAGGAGCCTGCCGCCGGAGCCCCAGAGGGTCGCCGCGGCATCGGCGAACGGCGCGTTCGAGACGGCGAGCTCGGCCGGCGCGATGAGGCCCATCACGACCACCGTGCAGACGATGTAGATGACGGCGGCGGTCAGCGTCCCGATCACCGTCGCGCGCGGGATCGTCCGCGTCGGATCGTCGACGTCTCCGGCCGGGATCGAGGCCGACTCGAGCCCGAGGAACGCCCACAGCGTCAGCGTGACCGTCGTCGAGATGGCCGCGAACGCGGATCCGCCCGTCGGGTTGAAAGGCGTGAAGTGCGAGCCATCGAAGGCGACGAACCCGAACAGCCCGATCGCGGCGAGCGGCAGGATCTTGAGGATAGTCGTTACGAGCTGTACCCGGCCGCCGTTCTCTACGCCGCCCACGTTGACGGCGGTGAGCAGCCACAACAGCGCGACCGACGCCACGCCGCCGAACGCGGCGGAGGCGCCGAGCGCCGGGATGAACACCGTCGAGTAGCTGACCGTCGCTACGGCCAGCGCGGCGTTCGTCGTCCAGATAGAGATCCAGTACGACCACGCGACCAAAAACCCGCCGAAGTCCCCGAACCCCTCGCGGGCGTAGGCGTAGGGCCCTCCGATCTTCGGGATCGCCGACCCGAGGCTGGCGAACACGAGGGCGAGGCAGAGCGCCCCGCCGGTGCTCACCAGCCACCCGACGATGCTGATGCCGCCGAACGGGGCAAGCGACTGCGGAAGGAGGAAGACCCCCGAGCCGATCATGTTGCCGACCACGAGGGCCGTGCACATCCAGAGCCCGAGGCTGCCGCGCGGGCGTGCGGTCGATTCGCTCATCGGCTCAGGCTGCCGCACCCGTCCGATGTTGGCAAGCGGAAACGTGATGGACGGTTGACACTTCGGCGGATGATGCCAGGTGGATGGCTCGCGCTACGGGGGATATACGTATATTGTGTGTGAGAAAGTATGTATTACGGGCGGGAGTCCATGGCAAAGAAGAAGCTCACCCTTTCCGTCGACGAAGCGGTCATCGAGAGCGCGCGACGTTTTGCAGACCGCAACTCGACGTCCATCTCGAGGCTGGTGACAGAGTTCCTCGGAGGGCTCGGGGAACCGGAGCGCTCAGCCACTCCCGTGACAGATCGCCTCACTGGCCTGGTAATGGCCGACGCCGCTCTCGAGGAGTACCGTCGACACCTTGATCGCAAGTACCTGTGACCCGGGCCCTCTTCGACACCAACGTCCTCCTCGATGTGCTGGCGAATCGCGCCCCCTTCGCCGAGGACTCGAGGGCCGCGTTGGGTCGGGCCGAGGTCGGGAGAATCGACGGTTTCGCTGCCGCGCACGCGGTCACGACTCTCCATTACTTCCTCGCGCGCGACATCGGACGGGCAAAGGCCCGGCGTGCCCTGACCGATCTCATGCGAATCGTCGACGTGGCGGCGGTGGATGCCGACAGGATCCGTCACGCCCTGGCGCTCGACTGGACCGACTTCGAGGACGCGGTCCACGTCGCCTGCGCGGAAGCGATCGGCGCCGATTACATCGTCACCAGGGACAAGAAGGGCTTTCGGCGATCTCCCGTCAGGCCTCTTACCCCGACGGAGCTCGCGGCGCTGAGGTGAGCGTCGGCGTCGTATCCGGCCGGCTACGGAGCAGTGCTCCCGCATGAGCTGGCTGATCGGAATCGGCGTGGCGGTCGGGCTCGGGGCCGCGTGGCTCGCCGTGCTGCACCGCCGCGCCGGTCCGAGACAGGTGTCGGATGACCTGCTCGATGACGCCGAGGTGATCGTTCGCTCCACGTCCGGGAATCCCGAACCCGGCTGGGGGCACCTGGGCTCGGCGACCACCGCGGATGGGCTGTGGCTGCGGTTCGACGCGGACGACGACCCGGCGGCGGAGGCGCGCTTCCTCGCGCCGACGCACGAGCGCGCGTCACGCAGCTCCTTCGGGCAGGGGCACACCATCACGCTCGGCGACGAGTTCGTCACGGAACACGTCCATACGGCCGGCTACGTGTTCCGGATCCGCCTCCGCGGCACCGGGTCCGTGGTGGGGAAACAGGTGGAGATCAAGATGATGGTCGGCACGAACGGCGATCCCGCCGCCGGTCGGATCGAAAACGAAGACGACCACGACCCCGCCATGGGCGACTGGATCGAGGTCGAGCTGATCGAGATCCTGAGGCTTCGGTAGCCCGGAGCTGGCCTTGCCGGGGTAACTACGCGATGTGTATCACGCACTGGCGCTTCGACCCGCGACGGCGGTGCTCCCACACATAGACGCCCTGCCAGGTGCCGAGCGCGAGCCGCCCCTCGACGATGGGGATCGACAGCGTCGTCGACGTGAGCGCGGCGCGGATGTGGGACGGCATGTCGTCCGGGCCCTCGTGCGTGTGCGTGAAGTGCGGATCGTCCTCCGGGACGTTGCGCTCCATCCAGTCCTCGAGGTCGCGCCGCGCCGAGGGATCCGCGTTCTCCTGGATCGTGAGGCTCGCCGAGGTGTGCTGGATCATCACCGTACATAGTCCTTCGGCGACCCCGCTCGATTCGACGACCCGCTGGAGATCCGTCGTGAGCTCGTGGAGACCCTTACCGCGCGTCGATACCGCGATCCGTTCGATCACCGGACGCTTCGTCAGAACCGGGGATAGACGAGGAGCGCGACGCCGAGCGAGGCCATCAGCACGCCCGGCACGATGAACAGCCGCGGATCCTTCTTCGTCGGCGTCTCGATGCTGCGCACGCCGAGCGCGGGGACGAGGAGATAGAGCGTCCCCTTCCCGAGGGACACCCACCCGTAGATGGTGAGAAGAGCCGGCACGATGCCGTCGAACCCCGGGTGGAACGCGACGATGAAGCCGCCGAACCCGATGGACAGGAAGCAGTTCATGATGCTCCCGGCGGCTCCCTTCGAGTGGAGGAGGGTGAAGAACTCCTTCCACGCTGCCGGGGCGAAGATGTGCGACAGCCCCATCACGATGAGGTTGATCGCGGCGAAGATCTCGACCCCACGTTCCATCCGTCCCCCACCTTTTCGGGGAGTTGCGACGGGCTGACGGGCCAACCTACCGATCGCATCCGTCTCCGGCGACGACCGACCCGACCCCCCCGTTTCCCGCGCCGTACGGGAGTTTACGATTCGTAACGAATCGATATGGCGGGCGGTGGGGATGCCTCGTTCGGTCGTTCGAGGGGGTCACGGGTCGGCCGACACGGCGCCCGAGTGATATTGACGTAACGTCAGTATCATACTAACGTCGCGTTCATATGGGCGTCGCCGGGGCGCCCCGCCGAGTCCACGCCGAGGAGACCGCCAATGGAGCCCGAGTCCTTCATCCCCCTCCGCAGCGTCGAGCTGGACATCCTGATCGCGGCCGCGGATGGGCCGGTGCACGGCTACGCGATCCTCAAGGAGGCCGAGGAGCGCCAGGGCGGCCACCCGGGCTTCGAGGTCCCGACGCTGTATCGGGCGCTTCGCCGGCTGCGCGAGGAAGGGCTCGTGAGGTCGCTGCGCGGCGTCGAGGAGGAGCCCGACGCACGACAGAGGCAGTACTGGCAGGCCACCGAGCTCGGGCGCGAGGTACTCGCCGCCGAGATCGCCCGGCTCGAGTCGGTGGTCGAGGCTGGCAGACGCCGTGTCGCGGGTGGCGGAGCCTCGGCATGAAGGGGCGGGTGCTGGCCGCATCCTCCCGTGGCGCGGCCAGGGCGCTTCTCGGCATCTACCCGCCGGAGTTCCGTGCGGACGTGGCGGACGAGGTCCTCGTCGACATCCGGTCGGGCGTGCTCGAACGGGCCGCCGCGACGGGCCGCGTCGCCGCGGTGGTCTGGGCACTCAGAAACCTGGCCGCACTCGTCACCGGCGTCGTGCCTGAATGGCGCGACCGGGTCGGACGCGAGCGGCGAGCCGCCCGAAGTCCGGCGGACTGGGTGCGCGAGATTCGTTTCGCCGCGCGGGCTCTCGTGCGGGATCGCGCGTTCTCGCTGACGGTCGTCATCACGCTCACCCTCGGGATCGCCATGACGACCGCCGTGTTCAGCGTGGTCGACGGCGTGCTGCTGCGGCCGCTGGCGTATCCGAACGCTGATGACGTCGTGTTGATCTGGCAGCACGACCGGGCGCAGGGGATCGAACGCGATGCCGTGGCGGTGGGGAACTACCTCGACTGGCGCGACCGGACATCGTTGTTCGACGGGATGGCGGCGCTCGAGCCGTGGGGCCTCGAGTTCCTCACCGACGAGGGACCCGAGGAGGTCGACGCGTTCCGGGTCACGGAGGACTTCTTCCCCGTGATGGGGACGCCGCCCCTCTTCGGCCGTACGCTCGCCCCCGAGGACTACGATCTCCAGACGGCTACCGCAGTGGTGTCGCACGCCTTCTGGCAGCACCGGCTGGGGGCCGACCCCGGGGTCGTCGGGACGACGATCCGGCTCGACGAGGCGCCGGTCCTGGTCGCCGGCGTGATGCCGCCCGAGTTCGATTTTCCCCGCGGCAACGCCATCTGGATTCCGCGTACGTTCAACGAGGCGGAAGGTCAGAACCGCGTCGCGAACTACTATGACGTCGTCGCCCGGCTCGCGCCCGGGGTGGATCTCGCGCTCGCCCAGGCCGAGCTCGACCGGGCCGCCACGCAGATGGAGCAGGAGTATCCGGCGACGAACGAGTCGATCGGAGCGAACGCGGTCCCGCTTCCAGAGCTGGTGCTCGGACCTGTTCGTTCGGGGTTGCTTCTCCTGCTCGCGTGCTCGGGTCTGTTGCTCGCGATCGCGTGCACCAACGTCGCGAGTCTCGTGATCGCGCGGACGAACGATCGGCTGGGGCTCATGGGGATGCGCTCGGCGATGGGGGCGAGCCGGCGGGACCTGGTGATGCCACAGGTGCTGGAGTGCGTGATTCTCGCCGTCGTGTCTGCCGTGCTGTCGGCGGGGCTGGTGAGCTGGACGATCGGGGCGCTCAAGAGTCTCGCTCCCGCGACGCTGCCCCGGGTCGCGGATGTGTCCGTTGACGCGCGTGTGTGGCTCTTCGCCCTCGCGATCGCGTTCGCGGTCAGCCTGCTGGTCGGTCTCCCGGCGACGCTGCGCGCGTCGCGCGTCGACCTCACCGAGTTGCTGAAGGGGAGCGGGCGCAGCTCGACGGGCTCGAAGGCGGCGCGGGCCCGACGCGAGTCGCTGGTCGCGGTCCAGCTCGCGATGGCGCTCGTCCTCGTGACCGCTGCGACGCTCACTGCGCGCAGCGTCCTCGCGATCTCGGCGCTCGATCCGGGTTACCGCACCGACAACATCGCCGTCGTGACGAGCCAGATCTGGCGGCAGTATCCGACCGGGCCGGCCCAGGCGGCGTTCGTGGAGGAGGCGCGCGCCCGGCTCGCGGCCCTGCCGGGCGTACGCGAGGTGGGCACGACGTCGTCGTTGCCGCTCGCCGAGCAGGCGTTCGCGGACGAGGCCAGATACTGGATCGAGCGCGACGGCTCCGTCGTGGAGGGGCGCGAGGCGAGCGCCGGCAGCGCGACGATCAGCCCCGGGTACCACGAGGCACTCGGCGTACCGCTGATCGAGGGGCGGCGGTTCGACACGTCGGACGGAGCCGACGCCGCGCGGGTCATCCTGGTGAACGAGGAACTGGCGCGCCGCCACTTCCCCGACCGCTCCCCGGTCGGCGAGCGGATCACCCTGTCGTTCGCCGGTCCGCCCGTGTCCGCCGAGGTCGTGGGCGTCGTCGGCGACGTCCGGCACGGCGCCCTCGACACCGATCCGGGGCCGCGGATCTACATCCCCCACCAGCAGAGCCCGAACGGGGCGCTCCTCTTCGCGGCGCGCACCTCGGTCGAGCCCGAGACGCTCATCGAGTCGATGAAGGAAGGGCTGTGGGATGTGAACGCCGCCCTTTCGATGGGGGCGTCGTACGCGTTCCGAGAGCTGCGGGCCGGGGCGGAGCGTGAGCGGCAGTTCTACGCGATCCTGCTGGTCGCGTTCGCCGTGGTGGCGCTTTCTATCGCGGCTGTGGGCGTCTACGGGCTCGGCGCCTATACGGTCGCGCGGCAGCGTCCGGAGATCGGGATCATGCTCGCGCT
>JAWWCR010000206.1:0-7572 GCA_033720355.1 Gemmatimonadota bacterium | reverse complement strand
GGGCGGCGAGCCATCCTGCCCGCTGTGCTCGACCGGGATGGTGCGGCTCGTGGAGGAGCACCGCGCGCCGCGCACCGACGACTCGCCGTTTCGTGTGCGGCTGATCTGTCCGTCGCCGGACTGCGGGGCGTGGACGGTCTATGACTGGTGACTACCTGACCGCGACGTCGAACTCCTTCGCCCTGAACCGCGCGCCCGTCACCTCGCGCGAGTCGTCGGACGCCAGGTAGACGAAGACGTCCGCCACCTCGCCTGGCTCGGGCAGCGTCTCGGGGTCCTCATCCGGGTACGCCGCCGCCCGCATCGATGTCCGCATGCTGCCGGGGTCGACCGCGTTCACCCGGATCCCGTCGTCCGCCAGCTCGCCGGCCATCAGCTCCGACATGGCCTCGAGCCCGTTCTTCGAGACGCAGTAGGCGCCCCAGTAGGGACGTCCGTGATCGCCGACGCCGGATGACACGTTTATGAGCGACCCGCCGGTCTCGCGCAGGTAGGGCACGGCCGCTTTCGCGCACACGAACGCCCCCGTGAGGTTCACCTCGAGGACGTTGCGCCAGGTGTCGAGGTCGTAGTCCTCGATGGAGGTGCGCTCGCCGAGGACCGACGCGTTGTTGACGAGCGCGTCGATTGGCCCCAGCTCGGCGCGAGCGAGCGACAGCCAGCGGCCGACGTCCTCGGGGTCGGTGACATCCGCCGCGACCCCCAGGCAACGGCCCCCGATCTCCTCGATCTCGCGGCACACCGCCTCGATCGGCTCGGGGCGGCGGCCGCAGATCGATACCGCCGCCCCTTCCTCCGCGAATCGTCTGGCGAGCGCGGCCCCGAGTCCGGCGGAGCCGCCCGTGATGAGCGCGACCTTCGCTTCGAGCTGCAATCGGCCTCCCCGTTCGCAGGTTCAGGGGGCATTCTCTGCGCTCGGCGGGGATGCAGCAACGGCGCGAGTCGCGGCCGTCCGGTAGGCCTTCCATCGGCGCGCAGCCGTCAGGCAGCCGTCAGTCGGAGCGAAGCGTCTCGATCGGGTCGACCCTCCCGGCCCGGCGCGCCGCGAGGAAGGTCGCGACGGCGACAGTCGCGAGTAGCGTAACCGTGGCCAGCGTGAACGTCAGCGGATCGGTCGGCTCGACCTCGTAGAGCACCGATCGCAGCGCCCGCGTCGCCGCGAGCGCGCCCACGACCCCCACGGCGGCGCCGAGCAACGCGACCCGGATCGACTGGGTCATCACCATCGACACCACCTCGCGAAGCCGGGCGCCCATGGCGATCCGAACGGCGATCTCGTTCGAGCGCTCGACGACGAGCTGCGACACGACCCCGTACATCCCGATCGTGCTGAGCAGAAGCGCCAGCCCCGCCGCGATCCCGAGGAGGATGAGCGAGAACGACGTCCGCGCGACCGACGGCGATGACCACACCGCCTCGCGGTAGTCGCGAGGGTTCGCGAAGGGCACGTCGGGGTCCATCTCGGCGAGCAGCGCGCGGACCGCCGGGGCGACCGCGATCGGATCCCCCGACGTCTCGACGGCGACACGCATGGCGTTCGGGGGACTCCACAGCGGCGCCCCTTCGATCGGATACATCGGGAAGTAGATGCCCTCGATCGGCGCCCGATCGAGCCCGTCCGAGCGGAAGTCGCGCGCCACGCCGACCACGCGATAGAACGGCTGCGCCCACCCGTTCCCGCGCAGGCCCTTGCCGATCGCCGACTCGCCCGGCCACATGCGGGCGGCGAGCGCCTCGGTCACGACCACGGGCCCCGAGCCGTCCATCATGTCGGTCCACCCGGGCGTCACGCCGTCGACCGGGATGTCGAGCGTCTCGAAGAATCCGGGGGTCGCGAGGGACGTGGGCAGACACGGCGGCGCGGTCTGGCTCTCGGCCGGCACGTCCTCCACGAAGACCGCCGAGCAGTAGCCGGCGTCCTCGATCGGCAGCCGCGTGGTCGCCGCCGCCCGCTCGACGCCGGGCAGGCCCTCGAGCCGGTCGAGCAGCTCGCGGTAGAACTGCCCCACGGCCTCGTAATCGGAGTACGTGCCGTAGGGGATGAAGAGGTCGAACGCGAGCACACCCTCGGGGTCGAACCCCGGCTCGGTCGAGCGGAGCTCGGTCAGGCTGCGAAGCATCAGCCCGCCCGCCGCGAGCAGCACGAGCGCGAGCGCGACCTGGCCCGCGAGCATGAAACGGCGCGCCCGCTGGCGCTTCAACGACGCGGTGGTCCGCGTACCCGTGGCGCCGGCGATGTGCGCGTGCCGCCCGATCACGCGATAGGCGAGCGGGACGAGTCCGAGACCCATCCCGACGAGCAGTGCCACGAGGAGCGTGAACGCGACCGTCGTCCCGCCGACGCCGAGCTCCGAAAGACGCGGGAGCCCGGGAGGCGCCGCCGAGCGGAGCAGGGAGATCCCGCCCTGCGCGACAGGGATCGCGAGCAGCCCCGCCAGACCCGCGAGCAGGACCGTCTCCGTGATGCAATGCCAGGTGAGGTGACGCCCGCTCGCACCGAGCGCGGCGCGGACCTCGAAGTCCTGCCGTCGCGCCTCCGTCCGGACGAGATACAGGTTCGTGATGTTCGCGAGCGCGATGACCAGCAGGAGCCCGGCGGCCCCGAAGAGGATCCAGATCGTGCGTCCGACGCCGCCGAGCACCTGGTCCTTGAGCGGCATCACGCGGGTGGAGAACCCGGACTCCTCCATGAACGAGTCCGAATACGCGTTGGGGAAGAGGTCGACCCAGCCGGCCGTCCGCCGGTCGACATCGGCCTCGAGACGATCGATCGACGCGCCGTCGGCGAGCCGTCCGATCGCCCGCACCCAGTGCGCGTTCACCGCCCGCGCCGAGCGGTCGAGCTGGAGCGGCGTCCAGATCTCGGCCCTCGTGTCGGGGAGGCCGTGTCCCTCGTCGAGGACACCGATGATCTCGTACGGGAAGCCGTTCAGCTCGAGCGTGCGCCCGAGGACGCCGGGGTCGGCGCCGAACCGCGTCTGCCAGAACCCGTGGCTCAGCAGCGCCACGGATGGCCCGTTCGGGATGTCGTCCTCCGCCGCGAACAGCCGTCCGGCCGCGGGCCGCAGTCGCAGCGTCCGCATCATCGTCGCCGACACGCGCGCCGACTGCACCCGGTCGGGACCGGCCTCGCTCGTCACGTTCGCGCCGCCGAGCGAGTACGCGCCGAGCGACTCGAGCGACTCGACGTTGTCGAGGATGTCGAAGTAGCCCGCCACCGAGAGTCCCCAGGCGGCGTCGGGTCCGACGCCCGGCACCGGGCTGTCGAAGTACGCCAGCCGGTCCGCCTCGTCGTAGCCGAGCGGGCTCACGACGAGACGGTCGAGCACGGTGAAGAGCGCCGAGAACGCCCCGAGCGCCACCGTGAGGGTGAGCAGGGCGAAGACGCTGAACTCGGGTCGGCGCCGCAGCCCGCGTGCCGCCTGCCGGACGGCGCGTCCGAAGTCGTGCAGCGACTCCGAGACCTCGAGCCGCCGGTGCGAACGTCGATCCACGGCCGTCGTCGCGGCGCGCGCCCGTTCGACGCTGCCGAACTTCTCGAGCGCGCGCGCCCGGGCTTCCTGTTCGCTCAGACCGTCGCGCAACGCGTCGTCGACGAGCTCGTCGAAGTGGTGCTCGAGCTCGTCGAGCACGTCGCGATCGAGCCGCTTACGGCCGATCAGCGCGTACAGATCGGCGTATCGATCGGAGGGGGCCGTCATGACACCGCCTCGCCCGAAGGCGACTCGACGATCAGGGTCATGGCCTCGGCGAACCTCGACCACTTCCGCCGTTCGACACCGAGCTGCGCCGTCCCATCGCGGGTCAGCGTGTAGAACTTGGCGCGCCGGTTGTTCTCGCTCTGCCCCCAGGTCGCCGTGAGCCACCCGCGCTGCACCATGCGGTGGAGGGCGGGGTAGAGGCTGCCCTCCTCGACGGAGAGCGCCGACTTCGTCGTCGCCTCGATCCACCGGGCGATCTCGTATCCGTGGCGCGTCCGTCCGACGAGCGCCTGGAGGATCAGGAGATCGAGCGTTCCCTGAAGCAGGTCCAGCTTCTTCTTGCGTGGTGCCATCTTCGTGTGCGTCCGGTGAAGTCCGTGGCGGTGTTCGCGATCGGTGTCGCGGGAGGCGCGATCCCCGGTCTCCCTAGAAGCTTGAGGGGGAAGATGGCACGTTTCCCATAGAAGGTCAAGGGGAAGCTCGACCGGGAGGTCGCGCGGGACGGCGAAGACCCCGTGAGGCGTGACGTGCCGTCCCTCAACCGCCGGGACGCAGCTCCACGAAGCGCACGTACGTCGGCGTCAGCGTCTGCGGGTCCGGCCCCGTCACGCCCACGTCGTTCCAGTAGAGGATCCGCCCGTCGGGGCTGAGCGCCACGTCGTTCGGGAGCGAAAGCGTCGCCTCGAGGGCCGGGCCGTCGTCGAGCCCGCGCTCGCCGCTGCCGGCGATCAGCGTGAGCTCGCCGTCGAGCGTCAGCTCGTAGATCTGGTGGTTCCCGCGCGCGACGACGTACAGGACGCCGTTTCCGAACAGGATGTGACCGTTGTTGTTGCCGGGGAGCGTCGCGAACACCGACGCCTCGCCGTCGGGCGTCACCCTGACGACGTTGCCGTCCGAGAAGTTCGCCACGTAGAAGTTGCCATCCGAAGCGAGCGTGATGCCGTTCGGACACCGCAGGAGATCGGTGTCGGTGAACACCTCGGGAGTGCCGTCCGCGTCCACCCGCGACAGCGAGCCCCCTCCGCAGTTGGCGACGATGAGGTGGCCATCGGCGTCGAACACGAGCCCGACCGGGTTTCTGATCCCGGACGACACGAAGGTCTCGACCTCGCCGTCCGGGGAGATCCGGCTCACGGTGTTCGCCGCGATGTTCGACTGGTAGAACCAGCCGTCGGGACCGATCACGTTGCCCGAGGCACCGCGCAGCCCCTCGGCGAAGACGCTCACGTCCCCGTCGGGGGTGACGCGCCACACCCGCGTGCCGGGCGGGCCATTGCTCAGCGTGGCGCCGAAGTCGGCGGTGTATACGTTGCCGTCGGCGTCGGTCTCCATCCCGCCCGAGCCGGCTTCGATCGGGCCGGCCAGGGTACGAACCTCGGCCGCTGCCTCCTGTCCGGGCGTGTCGGAACCCGACCCGGACCCCGGAGCAGCGGTAGTCGCGGGCGCGGCCCCCGACAGGACGGCGGCGAGACAGGCGGCGGCGACGGCGACGGGGCGGTGCGACACGGGTCCTCCGTTCGTCTCGTGGAAGGCCTACAGGCTGACGCCGAGCGCCTCTTCGAGCATCCCCTTCCCGGCCCGGCTCACGACGCGCTCGGTCCCGTCGGGTAGGACGACGGCACAGCGCCCGTTCGTGCGCGTCCTGATCTGCCGGATCGCGTCGATGTGGACGAGCGTCGACCGGTGGATCCGCACGAACCCCTGCGACGCGAGCTGCTCCTCGAGGGCTGTCATCGTCTCGCGGATGAGGTGCGAGTGCTCGGCCGTGTGGAGCCGCACGTAGTCGCGGGCGGCGCCGATCCACAACACATCCGACACGTTCACGAACGAGATCGATCCGTGCGACCGAACGACGAACCGGCCCGCGCCCGACTCCTGGCGACGCGTCGTGACGCCCTTCTCGTCGAGTCGCTCGGTCAGGTCGCGGACCATCGTCACGAGACGCGCGTGATAGGCGTCGGCCTCGCGCGCCCGGATGACGTCGCGTGCCCTGTCGCACGCCTCGTGGAACCGCTCGGCGTCGTAGGGCTTGAGCAGGAAGTCTATGGCGTGCGCCTCGAACGCCCGCACCGCGTACCGGTCGTAGGCCGTGACGAAGATCACGTGGGGGAGCCGGGCACGCGTGACCGAGGCCAGTGCGTCGAACCCGTCGAGTCCGGGCATCTGCACGTCGAGGAATAGCAGGTCGGGGTTCACGTCCGCTATCGTCTCGAGGAGCGACTCGCCGTCGGAGCACTCCCCCGCGATCTCGAAGTCGGGGCGCTGCTCGAGGAGCTGCTCGATCCCGCGGCGCGCCGCCGGCTCGTCGTCCACGATCATCGACCGGATCGGCGGAGGGACCGACGGCTTCCCGTTCGCGGTCGGCGCCTCGCGATCGGCGTTGCCACCCGAGTCGCCACCCGCGTCGCGACGGCGGTCTTCCCCGCGGTCAGGAGGCGCGATCATAGCGAGTTCCCGACCGGCGGGTTTCGAGGGGCAGGGTGAGGGTCACCTCGGCGCCGCCGTCCTCGCCGTTACCGATCTCGAGCCCGCCCGCGCTTCCGAACAGCCGTTCGAGACGCCGCAGCGTGTTGTCGAGCCCGACGCCCAGCGATCTCAGCGCGGCCCGGTCGAACCCGGGCCCGTCGTCCCGCACCGAGATCCGCAGGCTCGGCCCCTCGGCGGTCGCCCGGATCTCGAGCAGTCCGTCCCCCGGCGTCTTCGACAGGCCGTGGCGGATCGCGTTCTCGACGAGCGGCTGCAGTATCATGTTGGGCACCAACGCCTCCATCAGCTCGGGTTCGACGGAGATCCGCGTCTCCAGACGGTCGCTGAACCGCCGACGCTCGATCCCCAGGTATCGATCGATGAAGGCGAGCTCTTCGCGCAGCGTCACCTCCGGCGTCTCCATCGCGTCGAGCGTCCGATTGAGCAGGTCGCCCAGCCCCACCACGACCTCGATCGCATCCTCGGAACGTCCATCGCGCATGAACACGGACGCCGTGTTGAGCGTGTTGCATAGGAAGTGCGGGTTGAGCTGCATGCGGAGGGTGGTCAGCTGGGCGCGCGTCAGCTCTTCGCGGAGGTGCGCCGCCTCGAGCTCGCGCTCGCGCGAGCGGCGCGACGTCTCCACGGCCTGAGTGGCGATCGCGATGATCCAGTAGACGAGCAGGCTGTAGGGATACCAGAACGACAGGTTGACCCAGACCGTGTCGGCGAACGTGGTGATCGTCGCGTTCGTGATGAACGGTCTGAGGATGAACCACTCGGTGAGCGAGAAGCCGATCATCTCGACCCCGGCCACGAGCCCGCCGAGCACGAAGTGAATCGACAGGCCGCGCAACCAGTTGCCCGCGTCGAGCGGGAAGCGCCGGGCCAGCCACACGACGCCCGGCAGCGCGAGGGCCCATAGCCCCCAGTCCATGACGACGCTCGCCCCGAGGACCGGGCCGACCGGGAGCCCGGCGAGCTTGCGCGCGGTGAAGGCGATCGTCAGCGCGAAGACGCTCAGCGGGACGAGGATCGCGAAGGCGAGCCCCCATAGCCGCCACACGGAGAAGCGCGGTCTCTCGCGGGGCATCGACTAGAAGCCTGTTGAAGAAGTACGGCGGGTCGCGTTACGCGCGCCACAGCCCCGGATCCAAGGAGGAGCGACGAAGGCATAGCCATAGCTACGTCGAGGAGTTCTGACGATGGAGACGGGGCTGTGCCGCCGTAACCGTCCACCATGGGAGACCATGTCATGCCTCGTGATCGGCGCAGGGGGGTCACGCGGTTGATCCATCGTCCTTCCTCCTCGCCGTAGCTATGGCTACGACTCGTCGTCACTCCTCGCCTGAACCGCGTGAGAGGGGCACCCGCTTGCGGGTCCGCGCGCGACCCACCGTACTTC
>JAWWCR010000205.1:0-7577 GCA_033720355.1 Gemmatimonadota bacterium | reverse complement strand
CCTGCTGGCGCTTCTGCACCTTCTCCCAGGCCTTCTGCAGCGATTTGAGCTCGCGGTCGAACGACTTCTGGGTGAGCTCTTCCCCCACGGTGCGGACGATCACGCCCCCATCGCCCTCCTTGAGGACGTTGCGCACCATCTGCTTGAGCCGCGCCCGCTCCTCGCGATCCTCGATCTTCCGACTCACCCCGACGTGGTTGCTCGTCGGCATGTACACGAGAAAACGCCCGGGCATCGAGACCTGACTCGTCACCCGGGCGCCCTTGGTCCCGATGGGCTCCTTCGTCACCTGGACGAGGATCGTCTGCCCCTTGCTCAGGACGTCCTGGATGGGCGGGTAGGTGCGATCGCGTCGACGACCGCGTCCACGCCCCCCGTTGCCGTTCCCGTTGCCGTTCTCGTCGTCGTCGTCATCGTCGGTCACGAGGTCGGACGCGTGGAGGAACGCGGACTTCTCGCCCCCGATGTCGATGAACGCGGCCTGGAGCCCGGGGACGACGGCCTCGACGACACCGAGGTACATGTCGCCGACGATTCGCCTCTCGTCGGGGCGCTCGTGCATGAGCTCGACGAGCCTCGAATCTTCGAGGATCGCGACCCGCTTCTCACGGGCCGTCGCATGGACGACGATCTCCCGGCGCACGCTACCCGGCGCGCTCCGACTCGTCGTCCGCTGTCACGAAGCTAAAGATGCCAGGCACCTGTGCGGGCAAGTTCGATACGTCGACCTTCCGGAGGGGACGGTCGCGACCTGTTACACGACTGATACAAGGTATCTCACGCGTGTTCGATTGCCGATTCCAATCCGGCGGCCTCCCCGCCGAATCGTTCAATCTAGGACGCGTCTGGCCGGGTCGGAAGAAGTGAACCGTCGTTCAGCCCTGACCGTGCTCCTTCAGCAACTCCCGCGAGATCACGATCTTCTGGATCTCGGTCGTGCCCTCCCCGATCTCGGTGATCTTCGCGTCCCGCATCATCCGCTCGACGGGGTACTCGCGCGAGTACCCGTACCCTCCGTGGAGCTGGACGGCCCTCGTCGTGACGTCCATCGCGGCTTCCGACGCGTAGAGCTTGGCCATGGACGCCTCCTTCTTGTAGGGCTTCCCGTCCATGCGCAGACGCGCGGCGTGGTAGGTGAGGACGCGGGAGGTGTGGACCGCGAGCGCCATCTCGGCGAGCATGAAGCGCACGCCCTGGAAGTCGTTGATGGCCTTGCCGAACTGCTCGCGCTCGCCCGTGTAGCGGACGGCCTCGTCGAGCGCTCCCTGCGCGATGCCGAGCGCGTGCGCGGCGATCCCGATCCGCCCGCCGTCGAGCGTGTCGAGGAAGATGGGGAACCCGCGATCCACCTCGCCGAGCACGTTCTCCTCGGGCACCTCCACATCCTCGAAGATGAGCTCGCGCGTGTCGGAGGCGTTCCAGCCGAGCTTACGGAGTTTCTGCCCCACGCTGAAGCCGTCCATGTCGGCCAGATCATCCGAATGACCGAAGCCGACCCGGGTGGCCGCCTCGAGATCACAGGTCTCCTTGGTCATGATGAACGCGGTGACGCCCTTCGCGCCCTTCTCGGGCGACGTCAGCGCGCCCACCACGAACACCTCGCCCACGCCCCCGTGCGTGATCCAGGTCTTCTGACCGTTCAGGACCCACCGATCGCCCTTCTTCTCGGCGACGGTGCGCATCGCGGCGGCGTCCGATCCGGAGCCGGGCTCGGTGAGCCCGAAGCCGCCCAGGACGATTCCGCCGGCCAGGGGGGCGAGGAAGCGCCGTTTCTGCTCGTCCGTGCCGAAGCGATCGATCGGCGTGGCGCACAGCGAGGTGTGCGCCCCCACCATGATCGAGTGGCTGGCGTCCACGCGGGCGAGCTCCTCGACGGCGATCGCCGCGGCCAGGACATCCATCCCGGCTCCCCCGTACTCCTCATCGAACGGGATGCCGAACAGCCCGATCTCGGCCATCTTCGCCCCGTTCTCCCACGGGAACTCTTCGCTCTCGTCGTACTCCGCCGCCACGGGCGCGATCTCCGCGAGCGCGAACTCCCGCACCATCTCGCGGATCATCTCGTGATGATCGTCCTGGTAGAGGCTCAGATCTCCCAAGGGTGTCCCCGGATTCGCTCGTCAGTGGGTCGGCGGCCGGCGTTGTTCCCGGCCCGATGCCGGCGATAACGTATCGTCGCGGCAGCGATCCCGACAAAATCCGGCGCCGGCCCGACCGGCGCGGGTGAACAGGCGCCGTCCATGCCCGTCACGAACCCCGCGCGACACGCGTTCTGCGTGTGGGTTGCAGAGGTCCGCGAAAGGCACGCATGGCACTGGCGCGAGTAGTCGATTGGAGAGACGTGGACTTCGAGGCGGCGTTCCACAGCCACCAGGAGTCGCTGTTCCGGTACGTGAACCGTCTGGTCGGCGACCCGGACCTCGCATCGGACGTCGTACAGGAGTCGTTCGTTCGGCTTCTCGACAACCCGTTGCCCGACAACGAGGTAAGGCGGTGGTTGTTCACCGTCGCGACGAACCTGGTACGGGACAACGCGCGGATGAAGACGCGCCGGCAGCGACTGCTCACCGAGCGGTACGAGAGGTCTGATCTGGCGAGCGATCCCGCGGAGATTCCGGACGAGGCGGCATTGAAATCCGAACGGATCGCGGCCGCGAGGGCGGCCCTGGAGCAGCTGACCGATCGAGATCGGAAGATGCTCCTGATGAGAGAGGAAGGATTCCGGTACTCGGAGATCGCCGAGGTGATCGACGTGGCGCCGGGTTCCGTCGGGACGCTGCTGGCCCGCGCATTGCGCAGGTTCGCCGATGCGGTCGACCCGGCGCACATAGATGAAGAGGAGTAGTTTCACGCATGCACGACACGCACAGCATGCACGTCGATGACGGCGCGCTTCTGGCGCTGATCGACGGAGAGTTGGCGCCGGACGACGAGGCGCGCCCCCATATCGGGTCCTGCGACGAGTGCTCGCGGAAGCTCGATGAGCTGCGCTTCGTGGCGCGGCGCGTGACCGGGGCGCTCGAGGCCCTCGACACGCCGACGCCGTTGACCGTGGCGCCGGTCCGCCCCGTCGAGGTGACCGATGCATCCGTAACGCCGATCACGGCGGCGCGCGGTGCGGCGCGCCCGGGTCGCCGGCCCGCGCGGTCGGTCGCGGCCGCGGCGGGTCTCGTTCTCGTGCTCGCTGCGGGCGCGTACGCGATCCCCGGGTCGCCGGTTCGCTCGGCGGTCGACCGCACGGTCGAGGCGATCTTCGGCGGCGATGCGGGTCCGGTGGATCCCGGTCCCACGCAGGTCGCCGTCGAGCCGGCGGAGGGCGCGGTGCGGGTCGTCATCGAACAGTCGGACCCCGAGCTGCGCGTCACGGTGCGAGTCGTGGCGACGCCCACGGCCCGCGTCTCGGCGCGCGACGCGCGGTTCGGCATCGAGTCGGGCGAGATCCGCGTGAGCGGTGCGGGCGGCGATCTGACGGTCGAGCTGCCATCCGCTGCCTCGGGTACGGTCGAGCTCGACGGCGTCCCGATCGCGCGCGCGTTGGACGGCGTCGTGACACGGCTCGACGCGGCGGACGACGTTGCGGCCACGATCATCGTCGAGGCAGGCGGGTAATACCCGACGGCGACACCATCTCGACATGACGGGGGCGAGCGTCCTGATCCATGGTTTCCGGCATCCTCGCGGGAGTACTCGGCATCGCGTCGCTGGGCGCACTCCAGGACACGACCGGAGCCCTGCACGGCAGGATCCTCAGCGGAACCACCGGCGACCCGATCCGCGGGGCGTCGATCACCATCCGGCACGGCGACGAATACCGCCTGCTCGTAAGTGGTGACGACGGGAGCTACCGCGCCGAGCGCCTGACGGCCGGCGATGCCTTCGTGCTCGCCGAGGCCCAGGGCCACGCCCCGCTCCGCGCGGCGGTCCGCATCCCCACGGCGGGTAACGTCGAGCTCGATCTCGAGCTCGAGCTACGCCCCGTCGAGCTCCCGGATCTGTTTCTGGACCTGGATCGCCAACGACGGGAGCTGCCGATTCCCGGTCTCGTCCGCGGCGGCTTCCGCGACGAGGGCGAGACGGAGCTGCGGGCGCTCGAGTCCAGTCCCGGCCTGAGCGAGCTGGGGCTCGGCGGCGGTCTCGGGATCGACCCCTCCGACCCGACGAGCATCCTGTACGTCCGCGGCGCGGTGGCCGATCTCAAGCTCGTGCTCCTCGACGGGGCGCACGTCTACGCACCGTTCCATCTGAGCGGGCTGCTCGACGCGTTCCCCGACGGCGTGCTCGAGGACGCGACGATCTACGTTGGCGGGATCCCCTCGGAGTACGACGGAGGACTCTCCTACGTCCTCGATCTCGAGGTGCGCGACGGCGACTCCGAGCGCTTCCGCACATCGGGCTCGGCCGACATGCTCGGCGTGACCGCACGCACCGAGGGCCCGATCGGGTCGGATGTGCGGGCCCTCGTGAGCGGGCGCGCATTGCACGGTCTGGGCTACCCCCTGCTTTCGGGCGGCGACGATCTCCCGTACGGCTACGGGGACGCGCTCGGGCGCGTGGTGGCCGATCTCGGCCCCGGACGGCTGGCCGCCACCGGGTTCTGGAACCGCGAGTCCGTCCTCCTGGATCTCGGGAAGCTCGAGGGGGCGGCGCCACCGGACGCCTACTGGGGCAACACGGCGGGGGCGACCCGGTACGACACCCCGCTGTGGGACGGGACGCTGCACCTGAACGCATCCTACGGCCGCTTCACCACGCAGATCCCGGCGCTCGACGAGGCGTCCGAGGGGCCGGTCGCCTTCACGACGGCCAGGGGACAGACCAGCCGCAGCCGCACCGGGGCCTACTACAGCTTCGGCCGCGCGGTCCGCTGGTCGGTCGGAACCGGGTTCGACACCCACGAGACCGTGCTCGACCAGCGCACCATCTTCGGCGATACGACCGCGCACGTCGTGGCGCGGGCCCGCGTCGGCGCCGTGTGGGGCGAGGCCACGTGGGACATCGCCCCGGATGTCGAGGTAACTGCGGGCATTCGAACCAGCTACTTCCAGCCCGACGACGTCGCGCGGGTGTCGCCGCGGGCATCCGCGACCTGGTTCGTGGACGAAGGGGCGCGGCTGCGGCTGGCCGCCGGTCGCTTCTACCAGGTGGTCCGGGGGCCCGAGACGATCCTCTCGTCCGACCTCACCGGACCGACGGTGGGCACCCCGGTGCTCGACCGGCCCGAACCCGTGCTCGGCGCGGGTCTGTTCGCCGTGGCGGGCGCCACGCACCTCGTCGTCGGGCTCGAGAACGACCTGTCGAACGGCCTCGACATCGGGCTCGAGGGGTTCTTCAAGTCGTTCGACGACCTGCCCGAGAGCGACCGGGTCTACTCGTCGGGGGCGGACCTGTGGGTGCAGGCGACCGAGGGACCGGTTCGCGGCTGGCTCGGCTACTCGCTGGCGTGGGTGTGGTCGGGCGACCCGGTCGAGGAGCGCAACTTCGTCGGTCGACAGCTGCTCAGCGGCGGCGCGGCCGTCTCGTACCGGGAGGTCGATCTGGGTCTCCGGCTGGCCTACGGATCGGGGCTTCCCTTCCAGGACGTGTCGTCCGACGGCCCGACAGTGGGCGATGTGCCCGAGCTCGACGAGCTCGAGGAGCCGCCGGTCCTGTCGGGCGCTCCCGACGACTCCTACCTGCGCATCGACGTCGAGATCTCGCGCCGGTGGAGCGCGAGGATCGGCGACGCACGTCTCGATGTCGCCCCTTACCTGCGGCTGCTGAACGCGCTGGATCGTCGCGACGCCCTCTTCTACCGCGCCGCCGACACCGGGCCCACGCGGCCCGCGCCTCTCGCCTCCATCCCGATCCTCGCCGTCGCGGGGATCGCCTGGACGTTCTGAACCGTGTGTCATGTGTGTCACACCCGGCGCTGTTCGCGCGTCGTTTGGGAGCGGACGCGCACGACTGGTGTACGGGTCCGCCGAAAACGCCAACACAGAGACGTTGACTGATGTCTGATAGATGGTTCGGGAAGCGGAGGGGGACGCGGAGGATGATCCTGACCGCGTCGATGCTGATCACGCTGGCGGGGTGCTCGTTCCAGCCGTTCTCCTACACGCAGGAGGCGTTCGACGAGCGCCGGGCGCGCTGGGAGCTGAACGAGCTCACCGACTACGACTACGTCTACCGCCGGAGTTGCGAGTGCCTCCCGGCGGCGACGTCGGCGATGACGGTGGCCGTGCGCGGGGGCGAGGTGGCCTCGGCGACCGATACCCAGTCGGGCGCGAACGTGTCGACCTACCCGTATCCGACGATCGACGAGCTGTTCGATCTGATCCAGGACGCGATCGACCGCGAAGCACAGCGGCTCGATGTCACCTACGACACGTGGCTCGACTACCCGACGCAGATCCGGATCGACTACGACCTGGAAACGGCAGATGACGAATTCACGATCGAAGCCCGCGATCTGGCTCCGATGTAGCCTTCTGGCGCTCGTGGTCGCGGCGTGCTCGTCGCGGCTCGGGCCCGAGACCGACTCGCTCGCGGACGCACGGGCCCGCTGGGACGCGCGCGAGCCGGTCGAGTACAGCTTCTCCTTCCGCCGCGGGTGTTTCTGCGGCCCCGACTACATCCGCGAGATGTCGGTTCGGGTGCGGGACGGTCAGGTCGTCTCGGCCGTCTACGTCGACGGCGACGAGCCGACCGAGCCGGCGGCGGAGCTCGTCCCCACGATCGACGCACTGCTCGACGAGATCGAGGAGGCGATCGAGCGCGACGCGCACGAGCTGCTCGCCACCTACGACGACGAGTTCGGCTACCCGCTCGAGGTCTCGATCGACTACATCCTGCAGGCGGTCGACGAGGAGATGTACTTCCAGGTGCGCGACTTCGAGGTCATCGCGAACGGGTCCTGAGGTTCGGAGGCCCTTCGCTCAGTCCTCGGGCTCTTCGGCCCCCCAGCCGGTGAGCAGAAGTACCGCCGCCGTCGCCACCAGAAGACCCACCCACGGGTTGAACAGCGTGAGCGCCGCCCCTCCGAGAACGGCTGTCCCGCGCCCCGTCCGCCCGCGCACCATCTCCATCGACACGTAGGCGCAGGCGAACCCGGTCAGCACGAGCGTGAGCGCCAGCGCGATCGGCAGCATCGGTCTGAGCGCCGTCACCAGCGGCAGAAACAGGTAGAGGATCGGGACGCCCCACATGTAGTAGGACGCGATCCCCGTGAAGAGCGAGTCCATCGCGCGACGCCCCTCCGCCCACCGATTGACGATGATCACGTGCACGCCCGTCCACAGGATCCCCTGGGTCGGATAGAACGGCACGAAGAGCGCCATGGCCGCGTTCCGCAGACCCGTGCTCAGGTGCGTGCGGGTCACGTCGAGCTCGATCCGCTCGTCGGGGCGCCTCGACTGTACGCTCTCGATGATCGCGATCCCGGTGATCATGTCGCCGAACAGGATCACGTAGCCGATGAAGGCCAGGCTCAGGATGTCGGGGTCGAGCAGCAGCGAGAGCGACGGGAACCCGACGCCGAACGGTGACGCCTTCTCGATCAGCGCGCCGACCGGCGGGATCACGAAGCCGCCCTGGAGGAT
>JAWWCR010000204.1:0-7597 GCA_033720355.1 Gemmatimonadota bacterium | reverse complement strand
GCCTCCCTGCACGACGAGCCGGCCGAACTTCGTCCCGGCCGCGAACTCCTCGTCGAAGTGCAGCGGGTTGTAGTCGCCGCTCAGCTCGGCGAACGTCTCGACGTGACGCTTCGTGAGCTCGAGGCTGCGCGAAGCCGTGTCGCCGACCTTCATCGTGCGCCTGCCCGAAGCCCCCCCCGACGCCGCGAGGAGCGGCGCCGGGAGAACCGGCCTGCCACGGCCGCGGGCTGGCTCAGAAGATCAGCCCCACGTTCAGACGGACACCCGGAAGGAACGGGGTGTCGTTCTCGAACGCGATCCACGACCCGCTCACACCGAGCTCGAAGAAGAAGCTCTCGAAATCGGCGCGTCCGCCCGCGACGCCGCCGAACGAGAACGACGTCCGGTCGTACGTCGGCTGCCAGGTGCCGCAGTAGTACCCCCACCACGGATCCCACCAGCACGAGCCCTGCGGGGGCCCGGTCGGGATGTTCGAGTCGGCGTAGGTGATGCCGAGGTTGCCGCGCACGAAGGGCGTGAACCGACTCCGCTCGAGCATGTTGAACTGGCCGACTGCCTGGAACGACACCGCGTCGAGACCGCCCCCGATGACCGACGTGCCGTCATCCTCCATGTCGTTGTCATCGTCCACGCGGATGGTCGCCTCGTAGCTCGTGCTCAGCCAGGTGGCGTCGAAACCGACCATGAAGCGGCTGTTGACGTGGTATCCGTATCCGAACCCCCAGCCCACGTCGTTGCTCAGGTCGACGAGCGATCCGCCCTGTCCCTCGAGCTCGGTGCCCGAGATGAAGTTGAGCGGGATCGAGAACTGCGAGCGCCGCTCCCGGAACACGCTCTGCCCGTCCGCCTCGACCGGGGCGAACGCCGTCCCGCCCACCGCGAGGAGGACGGCCGCAAGCACACTGAAACGAGACATCGTCTTCGTTCTCACCTGTTCCCTCCATGAAACGGACGTCCGCCCGGTGGGCGGCGTCGTGTGATGTAACGTCTACCGTCTTGACCCGACGACGAACCCGATCCGCGGAAGACGTCCTGGGACCGGGGTTCAAA
Organism: Gemmatimonadota bacterium; assembly: GCA_033720355.1. Lineage (GTDB taxonomy): Bacteria > Gemmatimonadota > Gemmatimonadetes > Palauibacterales > Palauibacteraceae > Palauibacter. Next base: position 6,547 of record JAWWCR010000204.1, on the reverse strand, counting down.
CACCCGGCAATGTAGGGGGTACGGCACGGGATCGCCGATCGCCTAGATCCCCGACTCCCGGAAGACGCGATTCCAGTCGGCGGCCATGTCCACCACGGTCCATCCGCGTGGCCCGGCCTCGTCGAGCGCCTCGTCGAGCCGGCCGATGTGCGAGTCACGGTCGTAGGCCCATTCGCGGTCCGCGTCGGTGTGATGGACGATCAGCCCGAACCGCGGTGTCGTGTCGCCGTCGCCCCGATCGATGGTCGTGTACTGGAGCATCTGGAGATCGCCATCGGAGTTGCCGGCCGCGAAGATCGGTCGACGCCCGATGTGCTGGTAGATGCCGACGGGCTTCCCGGCCCTGTCATCGACGAAGAGGTCCTGAGACGTCTTCGTGATGGTCGGCACGCCGCCTCGCATCTCGAACGTCGCGCCGATCGACGAGCCCACCACCTGCCCGGGCGGCACCCCGTAGACGTCCTCGGCGAAGACCCGCATGAAGTCGACTCCGCCGCCCGACACGATGTACGTCGTGAAGTCGTTCGCGCGGAGGTATTCGAGCAGCTCGAGCATGGGCTGGTAGACCATGTCGGTGAACGCCACCCCGGTGGTCGGGTGCCGCGCCGTCGCCAGCCAGTCGCCGACCGAGCGGGCGAACTCCGCGGCCGTCACGTCGGCGTGGGCCGCGAGGAGCAGCTGCACGAGACCCTCCTCTCCCGCCGCCATGAGCCCCTCCATATCGTCGGCGATCGCGCTCCTGAACGGCTCGGTGTCGGCCCATTCGGGGTGGTCGGGCGCCATCTCGCGGATGCGGTCGAGCGCGAACAGGAGCTGGAAGTACATCGGCTGCTCGACCCACAGCGTCCCGTCGTTGTCGAACACGGCGATGCGCTCGGCAGCCGGCACGAAACCGGGTGTGCTCGCCGCGGTGACGCGGTCGACGAAGTCGATGATCGCGGTCTTCGTCGCCCCGTCGTTCCATGACGGCAGCGGGTCGACCGCCTGCGCGTCTGCCGCGCGCGCGTCGGCCGTCTGCGGCTCGCCGGTGGCGCACCCCGTGAGCGCCACGATCGCGAGCGCGATCGAGACTGCCTGCCGTCGACGGGGCGCCGTACTTCGCTCCCGGGCCACCCCGGGGCCGGAACGTCTCATGTGTCGACTCCTCTGAATCGCGTGGGCGGGCCGCCGGGAGTCGCCGCCGTGAACGGCGCGCCTCGGCGTCCGGCCCGTAGTCGGGGGTCATGATGCTGGGTGCGGGGCGGCGAGCCTGTCAATGCGGAAACGGGCCCCGGCTCGCTTGACCGCCGCGATGGGCTCCGGGCCGCGGCTAACCGGGTGCAGCGCGGCGTTCCGGCCGGTATGGTGGGGGACGAGCATCGAGCCGCCAAACCCGGCTCACGCGTCCCTTCAACGTACCGAGACACATGACGATCTCCAGAATCCGCGCGACCGCACTCATCCTCCTCGTCGTCGGTTGTTCGGCCGCCACTGCCGCCGCGCAGGAGCTGCCTCAGACGTGGCAGGAGCAGCAGAACTTCCGTTCGGGCCCGACGCCCTTCGAGCCGCTGATGGAATTCTGGTACGAGCTCGACGCGATGAGCGACATCGTGAGCATGCAGCCGCTCACGCGGACCCTGCTCGACCGGCCGTTCAACCTGATCACGATCGCCGACCCTCCGATCACGACGCCGCAGGATGCGCTGCGCTCGGGGAAGACGATCGTGCTGGTCGCGCCCTCGGTGCACGGCGGCGAGGTGTCGCCGAAGGAGGCCGCGCAGCTCGTGGCGAAGGAGCTCGTCGCCGGTGAGCTGAACGACGTGCTCGACGATGTGATCGTGCTCGTGATCCCCCTCATCAACCCCGACGGCGGAGAGGTGCGGCGGCGGACGAACGAGGCGGGGTACGACATGAACCGCGACTACCTGAAGCTCGAGTCGCAGGAGATCCAGGCGCTCGTGACGCAGGTGCTGAACGAGTGGACCCCGGACATCCACATCGACGGGCACCACGGCGGGTCGTCCCCCTACGTCATCACCTATCAAGGCACCCTCAACCCGGCCGCCGACGCCGAACTGAGGGCGTACCCGTACGAGCACATCTTCCCGCTCATCCGCGAGGCGGTGCGCGAGGAGGACTACGTCTCGTTCGACTACTCGGGCGTCCGTACCGAGGATGGCGTGCGGGGGTGGGGGTCGACATCGGTCGAGCCGCGGAAGCACCACGTCTACACGGGGCTCACCAACTCGATCGGGATCCTGCTCGAGACGCCGTCGAACAGCCACAGGGTGATGCGCGACGGCACGGTCGTCGAGATCCCCGAGGACGAGCGCTACTACCACCAGATCCGGGGCGGCGTGATCGCGACGAGCACCATCCTACGCGCGGCGGCGGATCAGCGCGAGGCGATCCGGGCCGTCACGAACGGGGCGCGCGAGCGGGCGATCATGGCCGGGGCGACCGGGGGAGACGACATCGTGCTCGAGTACGAGCTTACGAACCGCGGCGACGAGCCCGTCTGGATGCCCAACGAGGATTCCGACGGCTACACGCTCGAGACGGTTCCGGTCTATCTCGAGTGGGTGCCGACCCGCACGACGACGCGGCCGCTCGGCTACCTGCTGCCGCCGTCGATGGCCGCGGTGCTACCGCGTCTGATGGACCACGACATCGCCGTCTACGGCTTCGAGCGCCCGACCACGCTTTCGGCCGAGGTCTACTACGCGACGCAGGTACGTCGCGACAGTTACTTCCAGGGGCACTACCTCCAGTCGGTCACCGTCGAGAAGGAGACCGAGCAGGTCGAGGTGGGGCAGGGGTGGTACTGGATCCCGACCGCCCAGTCACGCGCCAACCTGATCAGCTATCTCATGGAGCCCGAGACCGACGACAACCTGATCACATGGAACTGGACCGATCACGTCCTCCAGGTCACGCCAGAATCCGTGGAGGAAGTGCTCGCCTCGATGATGGGTGGACGCGACGCGAGCGAGATCGACGACGAGCAGATGGCCCGGATGCGCGCGTTCGCCGAGCGCGAGATGGCGGAGCGTCAGCAGGTGCCGATGATGCGCGTCGTCGAGTCGCAGGATCTGCCGGTCATCCGCATCGCGCCGTTCAACGACTTTCAGCGGAATCGGTACTTCCGGACGTACTGAGTCCCAGGGAGTCGGCGAAATCGCGGGCCGAGCGTCGCCGGGGACGCTCGCGCCTCTCGAGCACCGCGAGCTGATCCTCGAAGGCGAGCGCGAGCTGAGCGAGCACGTTCTCCTCCTGCTCGATCACCCGGAACGCCGCCCTGAGCTCGCCCTCGAAGGCCGGGTCGGCGGCGAGGGCTCGGGCGGCCGCCCGAAGCTCCGACGCCGGCACGGCGCCGGCATCGATGTTGATTCGAGGTCCATCCTGACGAACGGCGCGCGCGGGGGCATGACGGATCGCGAGTGCGTGAAGTCTCGAGTCGACGTTCGCGTTCTGAAGATCCTGACGCTCGAGCATGGCCTCGATGTACGCGTGCCCGGCGATGATCGCCGTTCGCGTCGAGGCGTCCCGAAAAAGACCCAACCGACCGGTGCTCTGGAGATCCTCGAAGACGGCGTTCGAAATCTGCGGCACCACGGGGATTCCGGAGCCCTGAAGAGATCCCTCGAGGAACATCGCGGCGCTATCCTCTACCAGTCCGGCTTCGACGATCGATCGGGCTCGCTCGAGCCACTGGCGCTTCAGGGCAGTGATCAGCGAAACGGTCTCGATCGTGGCGGATCCCGTGCGCGCCTCGTCCTTCAGGGCCTCGGCGTACTCGAGCGCGAGCGCCTGGTCCTGCCTGCCCTGCCACCAGCTCTCGAGGCCTAGCGCGACGAGCACACCGATCACGATGACGACGAACTCCACGAGGCCCCGCCGCGCCAGCCCCGGACCCTTGCTCGGCCCGTCGGCCCGGCTCACGGCTCGCCGTCTGAGCCGAGAAACTCCTCGAGAAACTCGTCGAGCGGCTCGCCGGGGTCGAAGCCTTCCTCGACGACCATCGGCGGGTTCTCGCGGAGCGGCCAGAAGCCGAACGGGCCCTGCGCGCCCACGTACCGGACGATGCCGTCGGCGTCGACGACGAACAGCCGCTCGGGCCACCCGCTCCACCGGGTCGCGACCGTGTCGTCCATGTCATCGACCACGACCGTGAACGGGAAGCGCAGCATCGAGCACGCCTGTGCCGCCGCGGCCTTCCGCCCGGCGTCGTCCTTCGGATCGGCGATGATCGACCACCCCGACTCCTCGATCATCCAGCCGTCGGTCGCGTGCGCCTCGCGGATATAGACCACGATGAACTCGGCGCGGTCTCCGTACTTCTCGTAGAGGGAAAGGACGTCACCTGACGCCCGTGAGAACGGCCCTCAGGTCAGCGATCCGAAGATCATCACGACCGGACGATCCCCCCTGAACTGCGAGAGCCGCACGCGGCCGCTGCCGTCGTAGCGGTCCAGCTCGAAGTCGGGCGCGGGCTCGCCGACTTCGGGGTGGTTGTTCATCCGCGCCATGATGAGCGCGTACCCGTCGTCCGGGTCCCGGACGGTTCTTCCAGCGAACGAGTCCACTCTGCGCTCCTCCATCAGTTACCGAATCGGAGTCCCAGCCCGATCGTGCGCGGCTGGTTCGTCAGGTACCCCACCCGCGCCAGCCGGTCGCGCTCGCGATCGAGCGCGAGGAACGCACGCTCGTCCGTCAGGTTGTTGGCGAAGAGCGTGACTTCCCAGCGGCCGCGGGTGACCCCGAGCCGCAGGTTGAGAAGGCTGTACGCCGGGAGCTCGGGGTCGAACGTGAAGGTGCTCTGTGTCAGCGGCTCCCCGATGATGTAGTCGAGCGCTTCCAGATCGACGACCCCGTACCCCTCCGAGTTGTCGTCGATCTGGGTGATCCGCGAGCCCACGTGTTGAAAGGATCCCGACACGAACGCGCCGAGATCGGAAGTCAGATCCCACTGGTACGTGGCCGCGGCCGCCGCCTGGAACTCGGGGACGCTCGGGAGGCGGTTCCCCTCCTCGATCCCCGAGACGACGCTCACCTGGCCGCCCGCGGAAGTAGACGTGACCGTCGACTGGAGCTCCGCGTCGTTGACGCTCGCGGACACGGCGAAGTCGAAGTGCTCGTTCGGCGTCATCGAGAACTCCGCCTCGAGCCCCTGGCTGCGTGCGTCGGGCACGTTGAATACGAGCCGCGACGAGCACGAGCCGGCCGTGACGATGAGCTGGAGGTCGTTGATGTCCATGTAGTATGCAGAGACGTTCAGCCCGGCGCGCCCGCCCATCAGCCGAGATTTCATCCCCACCTCGTAGTTCCACACCGTCTCGTCGGTCCACGAGTCGCGACCCCCGAAGGTCACCAGATCCTCGGGCGTGCAGACCGGGGTGTTGAGGGGGTCGTTGATCCCGCCGAGGCGGAAGCCCTTCGAAGCCTGCGCGTTCAGCACGAAGTCATCGGAGAGGTCGTAGCTCGCGATGAACCGCGGGGCGATCCCATCGGCGTTGGTGGAGCCGGGTACCGAGATGACTTCCGTGCCGGTGTTGTCGTTGGTGAAGATGCCGTCGAAGACCTGATCACGGTCCTCGTCGAAGGTGTAGAACCGCAGTCCCGCGGTCAGGTCGAGCCGTTCGGTGACACCGAGGGTCGCCTCGCCGAAGAAGGCGAGCTGGCTCAGGTCGTAGGACAGGTCCGAGAAGAAGAGCTCGTCCCTCGAGGCGCGCAGTCCCTCGGTCGGGATACCGGTGATGTCCTCGAAGCCCGGCACGAGGACGCTCTGGCCGTAGTCGCGGGTCTGGTGGCTGTAGAACCCCCCGACGAGCCAGCGGAACCGTCCGCTCTCGCCGTCCAGACGGATCTCCTGGGTGAAGACGTCGGTCGACGTCACATCGTCGAAGGGGCCGGACAGCGTGTAGACCGGCTCGGGCAACCCGATCGACCCGCCCACGATGCTCGCGTAAAGCGCTCCCCCGTCGCGCGTGACGACGAGGTCGCGGTCCATGAACGACGTCACCGACGTGAGGTTCGCGCCGCCGAGGGCGTACTCGATTCTCAGGTCGCCGAGAAGGAAGTCGTCGGTATACGGTTCGTCCTCGGCGAGGAAGAGCTGCCGCTCGCCGAGCGTCACCGGTGGTCGCGACGTCGTGTAGGGATTCGCCAGGATGTTGTAGTCGTCGATGCGGTTCCAGCCATCCATCTCCAGACGCTGGTAGGTCAGCCGGGGCGTGATCCTCAGTCGCTCGGTGGGCTCGAACAGGAGGGCTGCCCGGACCCCGGTGCGGTTCCCGCCGTTCACGTCGTTTTCGACGCTCATGTCGGGGCGCACCGCATCCATGTATCCGCCGTACCCCGACCAGTAGCCCGCGACCCGCAGGGCGGTCCGGCTGCCGATCGGCTGGTTCAAACCCACCTTGACCGGCCCTCCCGGGCTCCCGCCGTCGATCAGTCCGCCGGTCGCCTCGCCGAAGAACCGGGACACCCCGAGCTCCGGGGCGTTCGAGATGTAGCGCACCGTGCCGGCCAGCGATCCGGCCCCGAACAGCGTTCCCTGCGGACCCCG
>JAWWCR010000203.1:0-7627 GCA_033720355.1 Gemmatimonadota bacterium | reverse complement strand
CTCGCTTCGCCGATCACCGTGCTCGGCGACTATGACCGTGCCGTCGGGCTCCTCGACAGCGCGTACGCGGAGAAGAGCGGCCGTCTGGGGCCCGATCACGCGGAGGCGATCGTGACGCTCGCTCGCTCGACGCGCCCGCTCGTGGAGAGCGGACAGATCGATCTCGCCGAGAGTCGGCTGTGGTCGCTGTACGACCGAACGTCGGCGGAGGGCATCTACCGAATCGAAGTGCTCGATCTCATGGGTCAGGCCCGAAGGCGCGCGGGGGACCCGGACAGTGCGACGGTGCTGCTCCGCGAGTCGGTGGAGATGGGCGAGGCCCGGCTGCGCGACAACCACCGGATACTGAACGAGGCCCGACGCAATCTGGCGGCCGTCCTCATCGAGCGTGGCGAAACCGCCGAGGCGACGGAGATCCTCGCGACCGTCCTCGAGGTCGAGCTGGCGACGCGTCCGTCCCCGCATTATCGGATCGGCGCCACGTACGTGCTTCTCGCGAAGATCGAGCTCGCCCGCGGAGCGGACGCGGAGGGCGAGCGCCTGTTGCAGGCGGCCCTCGCCGAGTTCCGCGAGCTTCCCCGGGATCACTGGCGGGTACAGGAGGTCCGTCGGCTCCTCGAGTCGGTCGACCGTGCCGTCTCGCCCTCGGGCGATGGCGGCCGTCTACTCCTGCCGTAGCGTCGCCGTCGCGTCCACGGCAGCGGCGCGTCTCGCCGGAAGGTAGCTGGCGAGGAACGAGGTGGCCGCGAGCAGCGCGCCCACGATCGCGAACGTCTGCGCATCCGTCGCGCTCACACCGAACAGGAGACTCGACATGAAGCGAGTCAGGCCGAAGGCGGCCAGTGCGCCGATCGCCAGACCCGCGAGCGTGAGCGTAAGCCCTCCACGAACTACGTCGCGGATGACGTCGAAGCGACGCGCCCCGAGGGCGATGCGGATCCCGACCTCGCGCGAGCGCTGCGCCACCTGATAGCTCAGCACCCCGTAGACGCCGACCACCGCCAGCACCAGCGCGACCGCGGCGAACAGCCCCAGCAGCAGCGCCTGGAAGCGGGGCTGCGCGAAGCCGCGATCCACCACCTCACGATAGGTGGACAGCGACCGGACGGGCTGCAACGGGTCGATCTCGGCGATCGCCGGGCCGACCAGCGGGAGGATCGACGTCGGGTCGACCGCCGTCCTGATGACGACGCTCGCATCCGAAGCGAACTGCCGGTGCGGAAGATAGACGTGCGGCGGCGTCCCGGCGGCGAGCGTGAACCCGTTGACCGCCCCCGCGACGCCGATCACTTCGACCACGACCGGGTCGCCCAGGTCGATGGCGATCTGTCGGCCGACGGGGTCTTCGTCCGCGAAGGCCAGGTCGGCGAACGCGCGGTCGATGACCACCGCGCCGGCACCGCCCTCGCGGTGCTCGGGCCCGAACGTCCGTCCCTGCTCGATCGGGATCTCCATCACCGCGAAGTAATCCTCCGAGACAAACCTGAACTGGGCGTTCAGCTGCTGATCGCTGCCGAGCTCGAAGCGGCCGGGCACCCCGATGTAGGTGTCGTTTCCTCGGCCGCTCAGCGGCAGGATCGACCCGAACGCCACGCCCTCCACCCCCGGGATCGCGCCGAGCATCTCGTCGGCCCGGTCGAAGAACCGCAGCCGGTCCTCGGACGTCTCGTACCGCGCGGACGGCAGGGCGAGGTGTCCGGCGAGCGCGCCGCGGGACTCGAAGCCCGGATCCACGGCCGCGAGGCTCGCGAAGGTCTTGAGAAGGAGCCCGGCCCCGATCAGAAGGACGAACGACATCGCCACCTCCGCGACCACGAGCGCGCCCCGCACGCGTCCCGACCCGGAAGCGCCTCGACCACCGGTCTTGATCGTCTGGTTCAGATCGAGCCTCGCCGCCGAGAGGGCGGGAAGGAGCCCGAACAGGATCCCGGTCACGAGCGCGACGGCGACGCCGAACGCCAGCACCGGGCCGTCCATCGACACGGCGTCCATCCTGGGCAGCGTGCCGGGGTCGATGGCCCTGAACCCCCGAAGCGTGACGGCGGCGAGACCGATCCCGGCGACACAACCGATGGCGGCGAGCGCGAAGGTCTCGGCGAACAGCAGCCGGACGATGCGCCCCCGACCGGCCCCGAGCGCGGCTCTGACCGCGATCTCCGAGCGGCGCCCCGCGCCGCGCGCCAGGAGGAGGTTCGCGATGTTCGCACAGACGATGAGGAGAACCAGCCCCACGGCGCCCCAGAGCGTGAGGAGCAGCGGCCGCACGCCGCCGAAGAACACGTCGCGAAGAGGCGTGATGGCGAGCCTCCAGGTCGTGTTGGATTCGGGGTATTCTCGCTCGAGCCGGGCGGCGATCACGTCGAGCTCGGCCTGCGCTTCCTCGAGCGACACCCCGTCCCGGAGCTTCCCGACGAGCCGCAGGTTGTGGAAGCGGCGGATCAGATTGCCTTCCGTGTACATCGGGATCGGGAGCCAGAAGTCCGCGGGCGAGAACAGCTGGAAGCCCGGCGGCATCACGCCGACGATCTCGTAGGATTCGTCGTCGAGCGTGAGCGTCCGCCCCAGCGCGTCGGGGTTCCCGCCGTAACGGGTCTGCCAGAACGCGTGGTCCAGAACCACGATGCGGGAGACCTGCTCTTCGTCGGCCCGGGCGAACGTCCGCCCGAGGACCGGTGCGCCGCCGAGTGCCTCGAAGAACTCGGCCGTGACCTGCTGTCCGCGCACCACCTCCGGCTGTTCGAACCCGGTGAGGGCGTAGCTGCCGACGCCGCGTCGCCCTCCCAGGTACTCGAACGAGGTCGAGCCCGCGCGGTAGTCGAGGTAGTCCGGTGGGGAGACGGCGGCCTGTGCGTTGCCGCTGAACGAGCCGACGCCCCACACGAGCCGATCGGCATCGGGGTAGGGGAGCGGGTCGAGCAGCACGCCCTTCACGACGCTGAAGATGGCCGTGTTCAAACCGATCCCGAGGGTGAGCGTGAGAATCACGACGGCCGCGAGGCCGGGGCTTCGCCGCAGACCGCGCGTCGCGAACCGGAGGTCCGCGAGCGTCTGTCCGACGAGCTCGCCCCGGCGGTGGGTACGACGGGTCCGGTTCTCTCCCGCCTCCATCCGGCGTCGCAGCCCGCGGAGATCGCCGAAGCGGCGTGCGGCCTCCTCGAGCGCCTGCTCGCGGGAGAGCCCGTCCTCTTCCATGAGCGCCCGGGCGCGTTCTTCGATGTGGTGCGAGATTTCGATCTCCACGGCATCGCGCGCCGAAGGCGGGCGGTCGAACAGCCGGAAGAGCCGGCGCCGCGGCCCGCCGCTCACGTCGACGCTCCGGCTGCTATCACCTTCTCGACCACGGCCACGTACCGCCGCCAGCTCGATTCCTGCCGCGCGACCTCGCGGCGACCGGAACCGGTGAGGCGGTAGTACTTCGCGCGTCTCCCGCGCTCCGAAACGCCCCATTCCGGCTCGAGCCAGCCACGTCGCTCCATCCGGTGCAGGGCGGGGTAGAGACTACCCTCCTCGACGACCAGCTCTTCGTCGGTGGCGGCCTCCAGCCAGCGGAGGATGTCGAACCCGTGCATGGCTTCGCGGCCGCACAGGGCGTTCATTACCAGGAGCTCCAGGGTCCCCGGGAGGATCTCGAGCGCGCGAGGTGGCTTCATCGGTCCGGCTCCGCGACCAGTCGCGAGCGTTCGAGGGAACGCTACGCGAGCGTTGACCTAGATCGTCTAGGTCAAGCTAGTGCCGTTGGCCTAGACAGGCAAGGTCAAGGATCGGGTCCGGCTCCCGGCTCGATCGTCAGACGGCCCGAGACGTAGTCCACGGTGAGTACGAACGACTTGAGGAACCCGTTTCCCAGATTCCCATCGGTGTCGCCGTCGCGCTCGGGGAACACGACCTCCGCCTCGTCGGCCTCGAAGCCGCCGACCCGGATCGATCCGACACTGGCCGTGAGGATCGCCGCCGTGCCCCTTGCGCCCATCACCTCGCCCGAATCGGCGTTCGTACGCAGGTGCCCGATCCCGATGCGCTCGGCGGCGTGGCCGTACACCTCGAGCGTCAGGCTCGAGCCGGTGTCGAGCGTCACCCTGAGCGGCCGCTCGTCCACGTGGACCGGGTCGACGATCACGTCCGTACCGTCCAGCTCGAGCGGGATCTCGAAACGCCCCTCGACCGTCGAGGCCGGGGCGGCCCCATCGTAGATGTGCACCCGACGCCCGGGGTAGTCGATCCGCACCGCGCGGTCGCGGAGAAAACTGTACCCCAGGATTCCGTGCAGCGGCGCACCGAGGCGCTCGCCGAGCGGGGCGAGGTTGCCGGCCACGGCCTCCACCGTTCCGAACGGCTCGCCGCCGATCTCGAGATCCGTGATTCGGGCCGCGTAGATCGTGCGCCTCTCACTGCCCGTTCCGGACGCCTCTCCGCTCTGCTCGCGATCGACGGGGAGCCCCAGCTCCTCGGCGGTCGCCAGATCGATCGCCGACGGGTTCACCGCGGTGTCGAGCAGCATGTTGAGGGGGGGGCGGCCCCCGACGGTCACCTCGAGGACGATCTGGTTCCGGATGAACCGGAACGGAACCGATACCCCGCTCGTCGTCGTGGGGACGGTAGCGGTCGGCTCGGCCGACGCCGGGGACTGCTCGGGATCGGCCGTCAGACACGCGGGCACGATCAGGAAAAGCGCCGCCGGCGCCAGGGCGGGACGGGCGGACAGGAGGGATGACATGAGGGCGGCTCCTTGCGGCGAAGGACATTCAAAATATAGATAATATTTGAACCTAGCGATGCTCTCCGCAAGAGGAGGTCCGCGTGAGCGGCACACGGTCGATCATCGATCCCGAGCAACTGAACGCCCTCGTCTCGACCGTCCGGCAGGACATCGTCGACACGCTGCTCGTGCGAGACGAGATGTCGGTTCGCGAGCTCGCCCGGCACCTCGGCGCCCGACCGTCGTCGCTGTACTACCACCTCGCCGAGCTCGAGCGGGTCGGACTCGTGGTGCGGCACGACCGGACTCGACTCGACGGACGCCCCGAAGCCCGTTACGCCGTCGAAGAAGACCGCCTCGAGATCGCCTACCGGCCGGCGGACCCGGAGAACGTCGCGCGGGTGACCCGGGTCGTCCGGTCGATCCTCAGGCTGGCCGAACGCGACTTCACGCGGGGATTCGAACACGAGGACGTCTCGGTCGAGGGTCCTGCCCGCAACCTGTGGGGGGCCCGGGGCAAGGCCCGGCTTGCCCCCCGGGACCTCGAGCGCGTCAACGCGCTTCTCGGAGAGATTTCGGACGTCTTCTCGCGCGCCAGGAGTGGCGATGAGGGGACCCTCTGCGCCGTCAGCTGGGTTCTCGCGCCGGTCGCCGATCGCAGCGACGCGGGTCCAGGATGACCGGTCGCACGCGCGACATCTTCGCGTGCGTGGTCCCGGCCGCCCGGGAGTCGGCGAGAGTGCAACCCGTTGCCCCCGAGATGATTAGTTGCATTCCCCATCGGGCACCCCGCACCACGCATTCTGCGGGAGGGTCTCCGTAACCTGCAGGGAACCGGCGGGTTACGGGACCGCAGCCGCCCGGGTGCCACGGAGGCATGCATTCTGCACGCCAAGACGCGGTCGCCCCACGTCTTCGGGCGTCGGCGGCACCGAAAAACGACTCAGCCACTGTCTCATGGTGATCCGGGGGAAACGCCGGTGATCAAAGACCCGGGCTACGGCGCTCGCGCTATGCCTACAGGGTTTGCCAGTGGAGGTCGCAAGGGAGAGGTGCGTTCGGGGCCCACGCTCCGCCGCGTCCACCCTCGCGGGTTCATACGGCCATGAGACACGGGCGGACAAGTGAACCCCGAACGGATGGGACGCGGAGGTGGGGATGGACCGCAGGGGAGAACGACCGACCCGGTCGTACGTCGGCGCGAGACCCTTTCGCCTGGTTGAAGGGTACCCGAGCTTCAGCGCGGTACGGCGCGTCGCCGTACCCAGGAACCTCTCGAAGGGAAGGGGCATGGCGCTCAGCTGCCTCCTTCTGGTGTTCGCGGCGGCATGTTCCGAGGATGCGATCCCGACCTCGCCATTGGGACCGCAGCAGAATCAGCTCGTCTCGCGCATCTCGATCTCGCCATCCGAGGCCCTCCTCCAGCCCGACGACCTCGACCAGCTCGAGGCCCAGGTCATCAGCGCCCGTGGCCGGGTCGTAAACGGACGCGAGATCACGTGGTCGTCTTCCGATAGGTCCGTCGTCGAGATCGACCCTCAGGGACGCATCGTCGCGATGAACGAGGGCTCCGCCACGATCACCGCGAAGCACAAGGACGTGGTGGGGTCGGCGACCGTCGACGTACGAGGCGATGTCGTCGAGATCATCTTCGCCGAGGTTCCCGATGTCGCGGAGGGCGAGGCGAAGCGGATCGAGGCCAGCTACGTGTATTCCAACGGAGCGATACGTCCCGCCACCAAGCTCCAGTGGTCTACCGCGGATCGGACGATCGCCCGGATCGACGGCAACGGGGTCGTCACCGGAGTCGAGGTCGGCGAAGTCAACGTCTTCGCCCAGGCCCGGGGCCAGCGCGGTCAGGGTCGTATCAAGGTACGAAAGAACGAGACACACGTCGTGGAGGTCGAATCGCCGGTGTCGCGCATCGAGCTCGGAGAGTCGGTCGAGTTGTGGGCCCAGGTGTACGACGGACGTGGACGTAGACTGTACAAGCCCGTGACCTGGACGAGCTCCAGTTCCTCGATCGCTCGCGTCGACGCCTATGGCGTCCTCACGGGTGTCGCCATCGGCTCGGTGACGGCGACCGCGAGCGTGGACGGTGTCTCCGGGTCGGTGGACGTCACGGTCGTCGCTTCCGACGACTCCGGTTCGTCGGGCGGATCCTCTTCGGGTTCGGGTGACAGCGGCTCGGACGATACGGGTTCGAGCGGCAGCAGCTCGGACGATACGGGTTCGAGCGGCAGCAGCTCGGTAGCCAACCCCGGCTCCGTCGACGACCTGAGCGTGGATGCGAGCACATCCAGCTCCCTGACGATCTCCTTCGGCCGGGTGGGCGACGGGACCGGGTCCGGGGCCTTCTACGAACTTCGTTACGGGGTCGCCGAAAAGAGCTGGACGTGGAGCACCGCCAACATCGCTCAGGGCGAGTGCGGGGCGATCCCGGCGGGAAGCCCCGGCACTACGGCGAGCTGCACGATCACGGATCTGCACGCCGATCTGCCCTACTACGTCCAGGTGGTCGCGTACCGCGAAGCCGATGGCTCTCGCGTGTACGGCGAGCTCTCCAACAAGGCGCAGGGCACGACCGATCAACCGTACGTCGTCGTCGACGTCGTCCCGTCCTCGTTCAACCTCGATGTCGGGACGTCGAAGACGCTCAACGCCTCGGTGACCGACCAGTTCGGCAACCCGCTCTCACAGAGCGTCACCTGGACCTCGACGTCGAGCTCGGTGGCCAGCGTCACGAGCAGTGGCGTGGCGACCGGGAACGCCGCCGGGAACGCGACGATTCGCGCTACGGCCGGGACGTCGTCCGGTGCGTCGTCGGCCACGGTGGTTCGGCCGGCCACGGACGACGATACGGACAGCAGTGGCTCGACTTCGGGCGGTTCCGGGTCCGGCGGAACGTCGGGGCCGGGCTGGTCGCCGTCG
>JAWWCR010000202.1:0-7661 GCA_033720355.1 Gemmatimonadota bacterium | reverse complement strand
TCGGCATCCCGAGAGGCTCGAAGACCTCGTCGTGCATGAAGTCGACGAACTGGCGGCCCGACGCGCACTGCACCACGGCGCTCACCAGGTTGAACCCGAAGCTGGAGTACTCGAACCGCTCGCCCGGCTCGAAGAGGAGCTCTCGGTCCTTGAACTTGTCGAGCGCGTGGAACACTCCGTCGTAGGGCTCGAAGTTCTGGAAGTCCTCGGGTCCGTAGTGCGGGATCCCCGACTGATGCCCCGCGAGCTGTCTGGTCGTGATCGGATGCGTCTTCTCGGGGAAGTCAGGGACGTACGTCTGGACGGGTGCGTCGAGCTCGAGCAGCCCGCGCTCGACAAGGAGCCCGACCGCCGCCGAGGTGAGCGACTTCGAGATGCTCCCGATGCGGAACTTCGTCTCGGTCGTGACGGGGACATCGAGCTCGACGCTGGCGAGACCGAACCCCTCGGCCCATACGAGGCTGTCGGCGAGGTGCACCGCGATCGAGAGCCCCGGAGTCGGCGAGTCGGCGAGGTACGCCTCGATGATCGCGCGGCTCGCGGCGATGGCCTCGTCGACGGTCTGAGCGGGCGCCCGGTCGGGCCCGCACGACGACAGGAGGACGGCGATCCCGGCCACCATGGTGTCTCGACGCACGCGCATCCGCGAAGCTCCCTCAGAGCCTGTTCGTCATCCGGTGAGCGGTCTACTGTCTCCCAATCTGTCCGGTCGGCCCGGGACCAACCACCGTCGAGGGTACATGACACACTTCGAGTACCTGGCGATCGCCTTCAGCCTCCTCTACTCCCTCGCTGCGCTACGCCTCCTCGGAGGGTTGCCCGCCGCCATGGCGCCCGAGCGGCGCGACGTACTGCATCTCGGGGCGACCCTCGTCTTTCTGTACCTGGTGGCCATCAGCTTCTGGGTCTTCTGGTCGTTGCGCGACATCCGGTGGACGTTCGCGGGATTCCTCGCGGCGCTCGCGGTCCCCGGCGTCCTCTTCTACTGCGCCGCCTCGCTGATCCCCGAGAACCCGGAGACCGTGACCTCGTGGCGTGACCACTACTTCGCCGTTCACCGACGGCTGTACGGAGGGCTCGCGCTCTGGGGCGTCGCGGCGGCGCTCAGCGCGACCGTAAACCTCGGGATGGGGCTTTCGCACCCGGCCCGGCTCGTCCACGCGATGACCGTCGGAGTGGGCATCGCCGGCGCCGGCTCAGCGAGCACCCGTCTGCACGGGTGGCTCGTCGGGCTGATGTGCGCGCTCTCGATCGGCAGCCTCGCGGCCCAGTTCCCGGCCGGTTGGCTCGCCGACCCCTGATCTACGCCGCCGTGTTCGCGGTGACGGTGCGGAAGAACTCGCGGATTCGCCGGCGGGTCAGGTAGAAGGAGCTGAGCTTCCGGCCGTCCGAGACGAGGGCCGGAATCGTCCGGACTCCGTCCTCCCGGGCTCGGCCCCGGTTGGTCAGGAGCTCGACCTTCTCGATCTCGATGTCCGGGAACTCCTCGCGGAGGGACGCGATCGACCGCGATGCCATCTTGCAGCGCGGGCAGACGGCGGACTGGTAGTAGGTGATCTTCACGGACGAGCCTCCGATCGCGGGGCGCTCATGGACGGGCGGGTGGCGGCGCGACGAGCCGCGCGACGACGGAGACCGCCTTTCTCCCGACCGCCAGGATCATCACGAGGGCGAGCAGCTGACCGGTCGCTCGCGCGGCGGCCGCCACCGGCAGCGCGAGCCACAACAGGCAGATCCCCACCCCGCCGAGGACGAGGGCCCACCCGGCGAATCGATGGACCCGCTGCCAATCGAACGGCTGCGTCCGGGTCGACCATGGCGAGCGGAGCGTCGGGAGGTGGTTCCCGAACACGATCAGCCCCGTCCCGAGCATGAGACCGCCGATCCGCCGACCGAGCGGCGCGAGCTCGGCGGAGAGCATGTGCTCGTGCACCGCCAGCTTCACGCCCACCTGCACCGCGAGGGCGAGCCCGATCCACGCGATCGTGAAGCGGTGCATCGTCATGATCCTGCGACCGACCTCCGGGTCGCTGCCCCGCTCCTGGGCCGCCTCGAGGAAGGCCCAGAGGGCGGGCAGCCAGCTCGCCATGAGGACCCACCGGAACGCCGGATCGGGATCGACGACGAATCCCCAGAGCGCCACCGCGCCCACGGACGCGACGGCGACGGCGGCCAGACGTAAGGCGATCCGGTCAGCCCGCACGGCCGGCCCCCTCGACCGCCCTCTCCGGCGTCGGCGCCGTCTCGTCGCCGAGTCGAAAGGCGCGCGCGAACCCCAGCAGCGCGTCCTCGAGCACCGAGAGCTTGAGGTGGTACGTGATCGTCGTCCCCCTTTTCTCGGCGACGATCAGGTCGGCCTCGCGAAGCACCGAGAAGTGGCCCGACATCGTGGGCTTCGAGAGCTCGAACCGGTCGGCCAGCTCGCCCGCGGTCAGCGGGCCTTCGCCGAGCAGCTGGAGGACTCGCCGTCTGGTCGGGTCGGAGAGCGCCTTGAAGACGGTGTTCATGCGTCGGTATTTAGCTAAATACCGAAATACGGTCAAGGGCCGCGTTCGCGGGTTCGCCGGAGACGCATCCCTGGGGCATGTTCGCGACGTTCAGGGACCCCGACGGGAACCGGTTCGTGCTCTCTTCCGCGCGCTGATCGACACTCTCGGGCGATCGGCCCGGGCGGGCCCTACTCCTCGAGCTGCGTGGAGAACCACCACGAGTTGCCTGCCGGGTCGACGACGCCTCCACGGCGATCGGATTCTCCCTCCTTGCGCGTCGGGGGCGACACGGACTCGGCGCCCCTCGCGAGCGCCCGCTCGTAGGCAGCATCCACGTCGGGCACGTATACGTGCAGGTGACAGGGCACCACGGTCGTTTCGTCCGTCGCCTCGCCGATCATTACCACCGTGTCGTCGATCCGAAGCTCGGCGTGCATGATCGACCCGTCGGGCCTGTCGTACCGCCGGAGCGGCTCGGCGTCGAGTACGGCGACGAGGAAGTCGATCACCCTCTGCGCGTCCCGGGTGACCAGATAGGGCGACACGGAGGTGTATCCGTCGGGCTTCCAGGCATCCGTCATCTCGTTCGAGCTCCCGCCGCAGTTATCGATACTTGGCCACTACGCCGACGACAGGGTCAGCGCATGCCGCGGTGCTGCCCTCCATCCACCGACACGCACTCGCCGGCCACCCACGCCGCGCGCGGCGACACGAGGAACACGGCGACGTCCGCCACCTCCTCGGGCGTGCCGAGCCGACCCCACGGGATCGAGGCGCGGACGCTCTCGTAGATGTCGGGCCGACCCTCCTTCACCTGCGACCACACGCCGCCGGGGAACTCGATCGATCCGGGCGCGATGGCGTTCACGCGGATGCCGCGTGGCGCCTCCATCACCGCGAGCTTCTTGGCGTGCGCGATCAACGCGGCCTTGGCCCCGGTATAGCCGTAGTCGGCGGATGGGTCGGCCTCGAGACCCGAGATCGACGATACGAAGAGGATCGAGCCGCCTCCGGCCTCCGCCATCCAGGGGATGACGTGCTCGCACGCGTGCACGGCCCCCATGAGATCGACCCGCAGGCTCGCCTCCCAGTCGGAGAGGTCGGGGCCGATCGCGAGCGCGGAGGCGTTGTGGACGAGGATTTCGACGCCGCCGAGCGCCCCTCTCGCCGCGTCGAGAAAGGCGGTGAGGGCCTCCGGGTCGCCGGCGTCGCAGGCGTGCGAATACGTCTCGACGCCGGCCGACCGGATCTCGGTCTCGGCGTCGCGCAGGCCGTCCTCTCCGCGGGCGCAGATGGCCACGTTCGCACCCTCCGCGGCGAGACCGAGCGCGATCGAGCGCCCGATGCCGCGGCTACCGCCGATGACGATACAGTTGCTGCCCTCGAGGCCGAGGTCCATGCGGCGATGCTCCTTCCCTGTCGGCTGTGGGATCCATAATCGGGGGGACGAGGGCGCCCAACTCCATTATCCGGGCATCGCCCATCACGATCCTCGTGCACCTCGCGCGGGCGTCCTCTCGTCGGGACGGTCATCCTCACCAGAGCGCGCTGCCCGCGCCACCCCTCGAACCGACTCGCCACGCGCCCTCCTCCCTTGCCCGGTGATTGACACGGAGGCCCCGGAATCCAATACTTAGGTATATGACTAACTGTAGTGTTCCCGACGCGATCTTCCAGGCGCTGGCCAATCCGACCCGGCGCGCCGTCTTCGAGCGGCTGTGCGGCGGACCGGCGACGGTTTCCGCTCTTGCCGAGCCCTTCGACATGGCGCTTCCGTCGTTCATGCAGCACCTCGGCGTGCTCGAGGAGGCCGGGCTCGTGCGCTCGTACAAGCGCGGTCGCGTCAGGACGCTCGAGGCGCGTGAGACGCCGATCCTCGTGCTCGGCACCTGGCTCGATGAGCAGCGGAGCTTGTGGGAGCGGCGTCTCGACCAGCTCGACGACTACCTGGAAACGACCTTCAGAGGAGATGCAGGATGAACCGTCCGATCGACCCCGAGCTCGACCTCGTTCTCGAGCGTGTGGTCCCCGTCCCCGTCGAGGCCGTGTGGACGGCGTGGACGAATCCCGAGCACCTGGTGAAGTGGTTCACCCCGCGGCCGTGGAGCACCGTCGACTGCGAGATCGATCTGCGGCCGGGCGGGATCTTCCGCACCGTCATGCGGGGTCCCGATGGGGAGGAGTCCGACAACACGGGCTGCTATCTCGAGGTCGTCGAGAACGAGCGGCTCGTGTTCACCGATGCGCTGGGTCCCGACTACCGGCCGCGGGCGGATCCCTTCATGACGGCCGAGATCATCCTGGCGCCCGAAGGCGACGGCACGCGGTACGTGGCGATCGCGCGGCACCGCGACCCGGCGCAGCGGAAAGCCCACGAAGAGATGGGCTTCCACCAGGGCTGGGGCACCGCGCTCGATCAGCTCGTGGAGGTGGCCGGGGCGATCGCCCGCGTGTGAGGCCTCGCGGGCGCTTTACGATGGAGTAAAGGCCCCTGCCGTGAAACGGTTCGCCAGCGAGACCACCTGACCGAAAAGAAGGAAGGCGGCCGCAACCCCCTGTAGCACGGCATGCACGATCCACAGCGTGTGGACCCGGTACGTGGACTTCGCCCGGCGGTGGACGAGCGGCGCGCCGAGCCCTCCCAGCATCCTCGCGATACCCAGCGCGAGGAGGACCGACACCATGACCGAGATGTACTCGAAGAACGTCATGCCGAGAGGCCTCAACCTTCCCGGGCGCGCGCCGACGACGTGTGACCGCCGAGGATCCGCCACGTCTCGCCGGACCGCTCCAACACGAAGGAGAGCGAGCCCGAGAACGAGAAGGCGTCCTCTCCCTCACCGATCCGGGTCTCGAAGCGGGCCCATGCGTGGGCCGCGCTGTCTCCGGCCGGGACGATCGAGAGGTCGCTCAAGGTGGTGTGGATCGCCATCTCGGCCGGAAACGCGGCGAAGGCCGCGATGACGTCTTCGGCGGAGCGATACCGGACCTCCGAGTCCTCGATCCACACGAAGCGCTCATCGGCGACGTACAGCTCCCGCAGGGCCTCGAAGTCGCGGGCGGTGAGGGCCGTCACGTACGCGTCGATCGTTCGCTCGATATCGACCTCCAGCCCGACCGGATCGGCGCGCTCGGCGGGCTCGAAGCCGGTGAGCCGCGACCAGTACTCCGGCCCACCGGCTTCGCCTCGAGCCACCCCCTGGAGGATCCTTCGGTTCTCGCGGTCGACCCAGTAGGTGACGCGGTGGCCCGGAAACAGCTCTCCGCCGTCAACGACCCAGCAATCGCGGTCCCCCCCTTCGTGCGCGATGCGCTCCGACCCGAGGACGCGGATCGTGGACCACTCCTCGACCCCCGCCCACTGTGAGAAGCGAGGGATTGCGGCGGCGTACTCCTCGGCGAGCGGAAGCAGGGGGAACAGCCACGGAAGCTGACCTTCGACCGGGAAGACGGGTCGCTCGAGGGTGCGGTCGAGGAGGCTGACCGGCTCGCCCGGCAGGGCCACCCAGCCCGTCAGAGCGGTGCCGCTGGAAGTGACGGCGGCCGAGTCCCTGTCGGCCTTCACCCGGTGGTGCAGCAGCGCGAAGTCGGAAGCCCGGACGACGATCGTCGACCTCGTCGTCTCGCCGTCGGGGCTCGTGTGCCCGGTCTCGATGACGAAGACTTCGACGCCACCGCGTGTATCCGATCCGACGCGTTGGGTCGTCGTGCTCGTCGGGGTGTCGGTGCCGTCTGATCGGATGAAGCTTGCGACGCGCGTCGTACCGGGCTCGGGACGGACTCCGGCGAGCGAGCCGCTCCCGACCCGGACGGTGTCGACGACTTGAGAGACGCCGTCGGCCGGGAGAGCCGCCGCGGCGACCAGAGCCGCGATGAGGGCTCGGGCGAATGCGGTGCGAGACATGTCTGCCTCCTGCGCGGGTAGCTTACGGACTATATCCCGCCGCGGCCTGGAACGAGAGGGAATCAGGGTGAAGGAATGGTTTCGGCGTCTTCGGGGCGCGATCGGGATGGGCGTTACGTGGGCGGTCGGTTGGGCTCCGGTGGGCGCGATCACGGGCTGGGTCACGGGCCTCGTCTTCGGATTCCCCCTCGCGGCCGTGACCATCAACTACACGATGATGTTCGGCGTCCTCGGCTTCCTCGGTGGGACGATCTTCTCGGGTGTCCTGCGGCTCACGGAAGGCAGCCGCCGGTTCGAGGAGCTGACGTTCCCCCGCTTCGTCGGGTGGGGCGCGCTCGGCGGTTTCGTCCTCGGCGGTCTGGCGGTCTCGCTCGGGTTGCTCGGCTCGGGACTGTCCGTTCTCGGCATCGTGATGGCGAGTGTCGCCACGTTGCTCGGAGCCGGCTCGGCGGCCGGAGCGCTGGCGATCGCCCGGGCCGGCGAGGATCCTTCGCTGCTCAAGGGCGACGACGACGCGCCCGACGGGCGTCTCCGCGGAGACGCGGTGCCTCGCGTGACCGGCGGATCGGGGTAGGCGCCGGCGCGTCCCCACCGGCGCGCCCCCCCTGGAAAAGGGCCGCGGCCCCTCAGGGAGCGGTCCCCGGCCAGTCGACTACCCGCCCAGGTGCCGCTCCCGCTCCTCGGGACCCAGTCTCAGAAACCGCGCCGCGTTGTCGTAGAGTATCGCCCGCTTCTGCGCCTCGGTGAGGAAGGGCGCCCCCTCCACCGCCTCGATCGCGCGCACGATCGCCTCGGGCCAGTTCATCTGATCCGAGCCGAACATGATCCGCGACTCGAAGCCGGCGTCGACCAGCGCCTCGAGGAAGCGATAAAGATCCGCGCGCGGTCGGGTGAACGAGAGCACGCCGATCTCGACGTGGACCTGCGGGTGCGCGTAGAGCAGCGCCTTCAGATCGTCGAGGAAGGGGAAGCCGGCGTGCATGACGTACACCCTGAGCCGCGGGTGTCGCGCGAGGACATCCTCGAGCAGCAGCGGGTTGCCGAGACTGGCGCGGTACTCCGGGTACGCGAGGTAGGTGGCGCCCGGCGGACCGGGGCCCATGTGGATGCCGACCGGGATGTCGAGTTCCTCGGCGAGGGCCCAGTACGGACGCATCTCCGGCGCGTCCGGCGGCAGACCGGCGTACTGGTTGGTCACCTCGGCGAGAACCTCGAGCGCTCCGTCGCCGACGAGCGAGCGAACGCTGTCGGGACTCGGCGCGGTCAGG
>JAWWCR010000201.1:0-7777 GCA_033720355.1 Gemmatimonadota bacterium | reverse complement strand
TCGAGGCGTCGCGGATGCCCTTGTCGACCGCCGGGACGAACTTCGTCGGGATCACGCCGCCCTTGATGCTGTCCACGAACGTGTACCCCTCGCCCGAGGCACGGGGTCGCAACCGCACCCAGCAGTCGCCGAACTGACCGCGACCGCCCGACTGCTTCTTGTACCGACCCTGCCCTTCCGCCTGCTTCGTGATCGTCTCGCGATACGCGATCCTCGGCGGCTCGGTCTCCACGGCGACGCCGTATTTCCGGGACAGACGCTCGAGGTTGATGTTGAGGTGCATCTCCCCCAGCCCGCGGATGATCGTCTGGCCGCGCTCCGCGTCGAACCCCGATGTGAACGTCGGATCCTCCTCATGCAGCTTGGCGAGCCCGTTCCCGATCTTGTCCTCATCGCCACGCGACTTCGCGGACACGGCGAGCGACACATCGGTGGTCGGCCACTCGATCGTCTTCAGCGTGACCGGTCTGCTCGTCGAGCACAGCGTGTCGCCCGTGTGCGTGTCCCGCAGCTTCGCGACGACACCGATGTCGCCGGCCACGAGCCGGTCGATCGCCTGACGCTGCGCTCCCTGCGGGGCGGCGAGGTGCGAGATGCGCTCGTTCGCCGAGTGCGTCGGGTTGAGCAGCGTGAGCCCGTTCGTGACCTCGCCGCCGAAGACACGGAAGTAGCTCAGGTCGCCCACCTGCGGCTCGGACGTGGTCTTGAACACGAGCGCGGCGAGCGGGCCCGACGCGTCGGGCGAGATCTCGACGTCGTCGCTGCCCGTCGTCGCTTCCTCCCGCGGGACGTCCGCCGGCGACGGCATGAGCTCGACGATCTTGTTCATGATCGCTCTGACCCCGTTGCTCGTGGCCCCCGATCCGCAAAACACGGGGAACACCTCGCCGCGCAGCATGGCCTGGCCGAGCACGGCGAGCACCTTCTCGCGATCGAGCTCTTCGCCCTCGAGATACGCCTCGAGCAGCTCGTCGTCGGCGGCCGCGATCGTCTCGATCAGGTTCTCGCGGAACTCCGCCACGCCCTCGGCGAGCTCCTCGGGAATCTCGGTCTCGTCGTACTGCCCCCTGTCGCCGCCCTTGTAGATGTGCGCCTTCTTCGAGAAGAGGTTCACGATCCCCCTGAAGTCGGGGCCCGATCCGATCGGCACCTCGACGGGGATCGCGGCACCGGACAGCGTCTCCTGGATCTGCGCGAACGTCCGGCGGAACGACGCGTTGTCGCGGTCCATCATCGAGACGAAGATCATCCTCGGGATGCCGCGCGATTCGCAGGCCGCCCAGGTGCGCTCGGTTCCCACCTCGACGCCCGACACGGCGTCGATGACACACACGCCCGAGTCGGCGATCCGCACGCCCGCCATCACCTCGCCGAGGAAGTCGAGGTACCCGGGGGTGTCGATCAGGTTGATCTTGGCGCCCTTCCACTCCGCATGGGCCACGGCGAGGTTGATCGAGAACTTGTGCTCGGTCTCCTCGTGCGTGAAATCGGTGAGCGCGCTCCCCTTCTCGACGTCGCCCTTCCTGTTCGTCATCCCGGCGATGTAGCACATCGAATCGACCAGCGTGGTCTTGCCCGAGCCGCCGTGGCCGAACACGACGACGTTGCGGATGTTGCCTGTTTCGAACGATGCGGCAGACGCCATCTACTCCTCCCTGCGGGACCGGATGGGAAAACAACGGGAACCCACACTAGAGACGGATGGGGCGAATTTCCAGCGTCCCGTCCGGGGGGCGGCGTAGTGGGTCAGTGCGGGCGGGTCTCCGGGGCCGTCTTGTAGCGGCGGCTCATCTCGTCGAGGAACGCCCGTTCGCGGTCCGTCAGCGACTCCATGCCGCTCTCGCGGATCTTGTCGAGGATCCGGTCGACCTCGTCGAGCGAGTCGCCGTCGACGCCCTTCCGCCCCCGACGCGGCGGCGCGGGGGGACGCTTCGACCGGGACGCACCGCCCTGCTCGACCCTCACGTGCGACGGCCGGTCCCTGACGAAGGCCGAGCGCAGCCGCCGGCCGATCTGGTCGCCCCAGCGGAGCATGATGAAGCCGGTCGCCATCCCGCCCAGGTGAGCCCAGTGCGCGACGCCACCGCCCGACCCGCGGACCGTGGCGAACAGGGTGAGCACGCCCAGGGCGCCGACGAACCACTTCGCCGGCACGGGGAACAGGAAGTAGAGATAGATCTGCGCGTCCGGCCAGTTCATGGCGAACGCGATCAGCAGCCCGAACACGGCGCCCGACGCGCCGAGAAGGCTCGTCGGCCCGGCCCCCACGAACAGCGGCGCGAGGACGGCCCCGCTCAGCCCGCACAGGAGGTAGTACTTGATGAAGTAGGAGCTTCCGAACTTCTGCTCGAGCGGCGGCCCGAAGAAGAACAGGATCAGCATGTTCCCGAAGAGGTGCAGGAAGTTCGCGTGCAGGAACATGTAGGTGAAGAACGACCACGGGGCGGTCAGGAACCCCGGCACCTGGAACATCAGATTGCGCCACACGACGGCGGGGATGATGCCGAGGCTCTGTACGAGAAAGACCGCGAAGTTCGCGATGAGCAGCCGCTTCACCCACGGCGTCATGGGGAAGCCGTGACCGAACTGGAATCCGCTCGAGGAAGCCGCGTAGCGGTTCACGCCTCGGCTCCCGCTTCGCCGTGCGCTTCGGCGCCGGAGAGCAGGTCCAGCGCCGAAGCCAGCCGCGCCTCGCGCTCTCCGCGGTCGATGGCGAGCTGTAGCAACCGATCGATCAGCTCCGAATAGCCGACCCCACTCGCGGCCCACAGCTTGGGATACATGCTGATCCTGGTGAATCCCGGGATGGTGTTTATCTCGTTCACGACCAGCTCGCCGTCCGGCGTGAGGAAGAAATCGACCCGCGCCATCCCTTCACAACAGAGCGTTCGGAAAGTCCTGACCGCCAGATCGCGCACCCTGGCGGTCGTCTCCGGGTCGAGGTCGGCCGGGACCGACAGCTCGGCCCCGTCCTCGTCGAGGTACTTGGCCTCGTACGAGTAGAACGCGTGCCGCGGGACGATCTCGCCGGGCACCGATGCCTCCGGCGTCTCGTTCCCCAGGACGGCGCACTCGATCTCGCGGCCGCGGATCGCCCGCTCGAGTAGCACCTTCGAGTCGTACGAGAAGGCGTCGTCGAGGGCGCCCAGGTATTCGGCGGCGTCCGACACCCGGGCCACGCCGACGGACGACCCCATGTTGGCGGGTTTGACGAACACGGGGCTCCCCAGCCCGGCGACGACGTCATCCCAGGGCGGAGCGAGCGCGCGCCCCCGCACCGTGATGAAGGGGGCGATCGGGATGCCCGCGTCTCTGAGGAGGCGCTTCGCCACGTCCTTGTCCATCCCCACGGCCGATCCGAGGACACCGGGCCCCACGAACGGAAGGTGCGCGAGCCGCAGCAGCCCCTGCACCGTTCCGTCCTCGCCGAGCGGACCGTGCAGGACGGGGAAGACGACGTCCACGGGAGGCAACGGCTCGCCCCGGTCCAGCGCGACGATCTCGGAGCGGGCCCCGGGGACGAGCGTCACGTCGCGGTCGCCCGTCTCGAGGCGGATCCGTCGCGGATCGCCGCTGTCGAGGAGAAAACGCGACGCGTCCGCCGTGTGCCACCGTCCGGCGCGGTCGATCCCGATCAGAGAGACGTCCCACTTATCGGTGTCGATCGCGTCGATCACGTTCCGCGCCGATTGCAGGGACACCTCGTGCTCGGGCGACTCGCCCCCGAACAGCACGACGACCCGCCGCTTGCCCGTCTCGCTCATCCCTTCCACACCGTCCTCATCGTCCACCGTCCTCGTCGCTCCTCGCGGGCATCGGGTACCGCACGGGGAGGTACGCCCACACCGCGACGGGCTCGTCGCCGCGATGAGCCGGACGATACCGCAGGCGGCGGGCCGCGGCGACGGCGGCCGAGTCGAGCGTGCGATCGCCGGACGACTCCGCGACCGCGACCGTGTCGACGATTCCGGTCGTCGCGATGTGGAGGCGCAGCACCGTCTCGCCCCCCACTCCGCGGCTCCACGCCTCCTTCGGGTATTCGAACGGGAGCTGCTCGCTCTCGAGCATCGGCATGACGAAGGTGCGGTCCGCGCTCGCGCCGATCTTGAGCGCCCCGATCACCGGACGAACGGTGTCCGCGCAACCGAGCGCGAGCGCCGCGGCCAGCATCATCGCACCGACACCGCGGTCGGGCCGGGCTCCATCACGCATCCCGGGACTCCTTGAGCTCGGCGAGCAGGTCGAGCGCCTCGCGTGGCGTGATGTCGTCCACGTCGATCTCCGCGAGACGCTCGAGGACCGACGCCGTCGCGGCGCTCGCCTCGTGCGACTCGGCCGACCCGGCCCGCGAGGCCGCGGCGAACAGGCTGAGCTGGTCGCGCGACCGCTCGGCGAGTCCGGCGCCCCGGCCCCCGACTCCCCACGGGCCCGACTCGAGCTCGCGGAGGATCCGCGCGGCCCGGGCGACCACGTCGCGCGGCAGCCCGGCGAGACGGGCGACGTGCACGCCGTACGACCGGTCCGAGCCGCCCGCCTCGAGACGGTGCAGAAACACGATGTCGTTGCCGCGCTCCTTGACCGCGACGTTGTACGCCGCCGCCAGGTCGAGCGTGTCGGCGAGCCCGACCAGCTCGTGATAGTGCGTCGCGAACAAGGTACGGGCCCGCATCTCGTGGAGCCGCTCGGTCACCGCCCAGGCGATCGATACGCCGTCGTAGGTCGATGTGCCCCGCCCGATCTCGTCGAGCAGCACGAGGCTGCGCTCGGTCGCCCCGTTCAGGATCGTCGCGGTCTCGGTCATTTCCACCATGAACGTGCTGAGCCCCGTTGCGAGGCTGTCGCTCGCGCCGACCCGGGTGAACACGCGGTCGCACAGTCCGCAGCGGGCCCGCGTCGCCGGGACGAACGACCCCATCTGGGCCATGAGCGCGATGAGCCCGATCTGGCGCAGCACCGTGGACTTCCCCGACATGTTGGGGCCGGTCAAGACCATCACGCGCAGACGGTCGTCGAGCGTCGTGTCGTTGGGGACGAAGGTGCGCCGCGCCACCGTCGCCTCGACGACCGGGTGACGGCCCGCCTCGATCTCGAGCGCGGGCTCGTCGATCATCTCGGGTCTTACGTACTCCTCGGTCCGCGCGACCTCGGCGAGCGCCGCGAGCACGTCCAGATCGGCCACCCGCCGCGCGGTCGCCTGGATCCGCTCGACCTCGCCCGCCACCTCGGCCCTCACATCCTGGAACAGGCGTGTTTCCAGCCGGGCGATCTCGTCATCGGCCCCCAGCACCTTCGTCTCCCACTCCTTCAGCTCGGGCGTCAGGTAGCGCTCGGCGTTGGTCAGCGTCTGCTTGCGCGTATAGTCGTCGGGAACCCGGTGCGAGTTCGCCTTCGTCACCTCCAGGTAGTACCCGAACACCTTGTTGAACCCGACTTTGAGGCTGTCGATCCCCGTGCGCTCGCGCTCTCGCACCTGCATCCCGGCGATGAAGTCCACCGCGTTGCCGCGGAGCGCCCGCAGCTCGTCGAGCTCGGGCGAAAACCCCTCGCGGATTACACCGCCGTCCTTGAGCGCGATCGGGGCCTCCGGGTCGATCGCGCGATCGATGCGTCGCGCCAGATCCGACAGATCGTCGAAGCCGTCGCGCAGACCGGAGAGCCGTGGACTCCGGCAGCCCTCGAGCGCCGCCACGACCCCCGGCAGCGCCTCGAGAGACCGCGCGAGCCCGAGGAGCTCGCGGGGGCTAACCGACCCGGTCGAGATACGGGCCGCCAGCCGCTCGAGGTCTCTCACACGCGACAGCCGCTCGCGGATCTCGCCGCGGGTCGACTCGTCGCCGACGAGCTCGTCCACGGCGTCGAGCCGCGTCTCGATCCGGGCGCGGTCGAGGAGGGGTCGGAGGACGCGGCGTCGCAG
Source organism: Gemmatimonadota bacterium (assembly GCA_033720355.1). Classification (GTDB taxonomy): domain Bacteria; phylum Gemmatimonadota; class Gemmatimonadetes; order Palauibacterales; family Palauibacteraceae; genus Palauibacter. Next base: position 1,863 of record JAWWCR010000201.1, on the reverse strand, counting down.
CAGCCGCGCCCCCATCGCCGTCTTCGTCCGATCGAGCAGATCGAGCAGCGACATGCCCTCGCCCGCACGCAGGGGCTCGACGAGCTCGAGGTTCCGACGCGTCATCGCGTCCAGGTACATGGCCTGGCCCTCGCGATCCACGCGGGGCGGCCGGAGGTGGTCGACCCCTGCGGGTCTGACCTCGTCGAGGTACGCGAGCAGCCCCGCCGCCGCGGCGAGGAGATCGCCGTCGCCCTCCCGCGACAGCCCGAACCCGGCGATCGATCCGACGGCGAAGCGTTCGCGCAGACGCTCGTCTCCGAGACCGGGGTCGAACCGCCAGTCGGGACGCGTGGTCCCGAGCCACGGTCCGGCGAAGGGGGGCCGGCCGTCGGGCGCGACGACCTCCGCGGGTTCGAGTCGCCCGAGCTCGTCGATCAGCGCCGTCGGGTCCTCGATGGCGCGGAGCTCGAACTCCCCGGTGGACAGGTCGATCGCCGCCAGCCCGAAAGGCCCCCCGCCGGCGATCGCTACCACGTAGTTGTTCCGCCGATCCGTGAGAAGCGTGTCCTCGAGCACCGTCCCCGGCGTGATGACCTCGACCACATCGCGACGGACGATGCCCTCGGCCTCCGAGGCGTCCTCGAGCTGCTCGCAGATCGCCACGCGCCGGCCCGCACGGAGGAGACGCGACACGTACTCGGTCGCGGCCTTGACGGGGACGCCGGCCAGCGGGACGTCCTTCATCCCGCCGTTGTTCCGCGACGTGAGCGTGAGCCCGAGGATCCCGCTCCCCTCCTCGGCGTCGTCGAAGAACATCTCGTAGAAGTCCCCGACCCGAAAAAACAGCAACGAGTCGGGGTGGCGCGATTTGATCTCCAGGTACTGCTCGATCAACGGCGTATGGCCGCTCGCCGAGCCCGACCTGCCCGTCTTGCGGCTCATGACTCCGCCGCGACGATCGTGACGGTGAACCCGTCGCCGCGCAGCCGCCGCTCGAGCACCCGCGCCGCATCGGCGCTCGCGAACCGGCCGACCCGGACCTTCCTCAGGTCGTCCTCGCGGATGACGCGAGCGGGGTAGCCGAGCGCCCGGGCCGTCGTGGCGAGCGACTCCGCCGCGCTCTCGCTCGAGAAGGCCCCGACCTGGAGCGTGAAGGTGAGCCCGCCGCCCCCGCAGCCCGCGCGGGCGGCCGCCGCCCGCTCGCCGATGTCGGCGTCTCCTGCGGCGCTCGCCTCGGCGAGCGCCCGGTCGAACGCCGAATACGCGTCGTCGAGCTCGCCCCCCGATTCGCGCGCGCGCGCCGGCCAGTACCCCGAGGCGGCGACCACGTCCGAACGCGAATAGTCGGTGCGCAGACGCTCGAGCGACTCGATGGCGCGCCCCGTCTGGCCACGCGCGAGATCGAGCTGCGCGAGCCGAAGCCACGCGAGGGCGCCGTAGGACGAGCGGCCGTCCAGCGCCACATCGAGGTATTCGGAGCGGGCCGAGTCGGCATCGAGGTAGAGACGCGCGCGGAGGTACCGGGCTCGCCCCCTGTCCTCGGGCGACGCATCCGCGGCCCCCGCGAGCCACACGTCGAGCTCGGCGCGCACGCCGTCGAGCCTCCCGGTCTCGATCGCCTCCTCGATCCGGTCGAGTTCCGCCGTCCGCGGAGCCTGCGCCGCGAGTTCGCCACCCGTCGCACACCCCAGGGTGATCGCGGAGACCGCGACCGCCTCCCGCCAGCTCATGAGCTCGCGCGCCGCTCCTGTTCGAGGGTCAGTAGCAACTCCATCAGCACGGGCCGGTCCTTACCACCCGACTTCAACAGCCGGTCGGCCCGGTGGAGATGTCCGATCGTCCGGTCGATCTCATCGGTCCGCCAGCCGCGAGCCTGTCTCC
>JAWWCR010000200.1:0-7825 GCA_033720355.1 Gemmatimonadota bacterium | reverse complement strand
GAAGCTGCGCCCGAGGAGCGCCGCGCCGATCACGAGGACCACGGCGAGCGCGCTCTCGAGCGCGATGAGGAGCCGCCTCATCGGACCGCGTCCTCCGGCGGCGTCGGCCCCGCGACCTCCGCCGATCGCGGCGGTGAGCGGGACACCGGTCGTGCGCATCGCGGGCAGGAGACCCGCGATGAGCGTCGTACCGATCGTCAGGCCAGCCGCGAACGCGAGCACCACGCCGTCGAGCTCGACCTCGCGCATCCTGAGCAGCGCGATGGGGGAGACCGCGACCGCGACGCGAAGCGCGACAGCGGCGATCCCCACCCCCAGCAAGGCGCCGATCGTCGCCAGCAGCCCGTTCTCGACGAGGTACTGGCGCGCGAGCCGCAGCCGGCTGGCGCCCATGGCCGCGGCGATCGCGACCTCTCCCCGTCGCGCCTCAGAGCGCGCGAGCAGGAGATGCGCGACGTTGGCGCACGCGATGAGCAGGATCAGCCCGACCGCCCCCATGAGGAGGAGCAGGGGCGCGCGCATGCCCGCCAGGAGAAGATCGTCGAGGGGGACCGCCTCGCGGTCGAGCCCGCCCACGCTCTCGTCGAGGTGCCCCTCCTCGATCCACCGGGTCGTGACGGCGTGTACGTCGGCCGTCGCGCTCTCGGGCGTCGCGCCATCCGCGAGCCGACCGTACACGAACCACCCGCGACTCCCCCACGCGAGGTCGTCCGATCCCGGGATGCCGGATGGACCGAAGACCTCGGTGGGGCGCTCGAGTCGGTAGTCGAGCGGGAGCCGGAAGCCGCGTGGCAGGACGCCGATCACGGTGGCCGGATCCCCGTTGGCGGTGATCGTGCGACCGACGATCGCCTCGTCGCCGCCGTACCGGCGCTGCCAGAGCTCGTGGCTGATCACGAGCACCGGATTCGCGCCCGGGAGGTCGTCCTCGCGCTGGAAGAACCGACCCAGGTACGGCCGGATGCCCAGCACCGAGAACGCGTTCGTCGTGACGGCCGCGGCGAGGACACGCTCGGGCTCGACGTCGTCGGTGAGCGCGACCTCGAAGTCGGTGTACGTCGCGAGCTCCGCGACCTCGGTCAGCGCGGCATCGTACTCGATGTATTCGCGAGCGCTCAGCCAGGTCTCGGTGTCGCGCGCCGGGCTCCATATGAACGCGATGCGCTCGGGCTCGAGGTAGGGCAGGGGCCGCACGAGCACACCCCGCACGAGGCTGAAGATCGCCGTGTTCGCACCGATGCCGAGCGCGAGGGTGAGCGCCGCCACGATGGTGAACCCCGGTCGCCGCCGGAGCCTGCGGGCCGCCAGGGCGATCTCCTGACCGAGGCCTCCGAGCTCGAACCCCGTCCACAGCGCGCGCACGTCCTCGGCCGGCTTCACGGCGCCGCCCATGCTGGCGTGCGCGGCCCTGCGGGCCCGTTTGAGGTCCATGCCCGCCGCGAGGTTCTCCTCGACCTGGCGCTCGAAGTGGAACCGGAGCTCCTCGTCCATCTCGCTCTGCAGCCCCGATCGACCGAACAGCGGTCGCAGCCGCTCCCTGAAGCCATCGAACATCGACATCGTGTCGCTCCTGTGATCGGGACGCCGTTCAGGTGGCCCAGTCGAGAACCAGCTCGACCGCGGCGACCTGCCGTGACCAGCTCTCTCGCTCGCGGACGAGCTGCCGCTCTCCGCTCGCCGTAATGCGGTAGTAGCGGGCGCGGCGGGCGTTCTCCGTCCTGCGCCACTCGGCGGCGATCCAGCCTTTCCGCAGCAGCCGCTGGAGGGCGGGGTAGAGAGACCCCTGGTTGACCTCGAACACCCCGCCCGAGATCTGCGCGAGTCGCTGGCCGATGCCCCATCCGTGCTCCGCCTCTCCCGAGACGACCTTGAGGATCAGCATCTCCAGCGTGCCCGGAAGCAGGGAGGAATCGGAACGCGGCATCGGGACCTCCGGTCGGCAGGCCGTGTTCTAGTTTATCTAGAAGAGCGTCTTCTAGTTTATCTAAAAGACGCACGCCGGCGCCGCAAGGTTGGCGTGTGGCGGTCGGGCAGGGGCGTTTCGCGGGAGTCCGCCGGCGGCGTATGGTTGCCGGGTCGACCGGAGGCCACGAGGAACCCGACGGGGCCGCGATCGTCGCGTCCCGGGGAGGACACATGAAGAGAATCGTCGTCGCGCTGCTCGCCGTCGTGCCCACCGCCCTCGCGTGGGCCGCTCCGCCGACGGTCGCTCAGGGGCGACCCGACGAGGATCCGAGCTACCTCGCCACGTTCTCGATCATCGGGCGCGACCCGGAGACGGGCGAGCTCGGGATGGGGGTCCAGTCGAAGGCCTTCGGGGCCGGGAACCGGGCGATGCACGCGAAGGGCGGGCTGGTGATCATCGCGCACCAGGCGGCGGCGAACCCGATGTACGGCGGCATCGGGATCGAGCTCCTCCAGGCGGGCTACTCCCCCGAAGAGGCGCTCGACATGATGGTCGCCAGCGACGAGGGACGCGACCGGCGGCAGGTCGCGATCCTCGACATCGAGGGCCGCACAGCGGCGTGGACCGGCGAGGGTGCGAACGACTGGAAGGGGCACAGGTGCGGCGTCGACTACTGCGCCCAGGGCAACATCCTGACGGGCCCCGAGGTCGTCGACGCGATGGCCGAGTCGTTCGAGTCGTCGACAGGCACGCTCGCCGAGCGGCTCATGGACGCGCTCGACGCCGCGCAGGCGGCCGGCGGCGATGTCCGCGGGATGCAGTCCGGCGCGATCCTGGTCGTGAAGGAGCGGGCCGGCGGGGGGTACAGCGACCGCGTCGTCGACATCCGGGTCGATGACCACGCCGAGCCGCTCGTCGAGCTTCGCCGCGTCCTCGACGTTTACCGATCGGGGCTCGTCATCCGGGACGCGCGGACGGCGCTCTCCGACGGCGATGCCCGCCGCGCCCTCGGACTCGCGCAGCGCGCCTCGGAGATCTCCCCGAGGAACGACAACGCGTGGGTCGTTCTCGCGCGCGTCTACCTCGAGCTCGACCGGGAGGCGGATGCCCTGGCCGCGCTGGAGCGCGCCGTCGACCTGAACCCCGGCCGCAGGAACACGCTGCCCGGGGACGACGACTTCGAGCCCCTGCACGATCACCCCGAGTTCAGACGCATCATCGGGACGGGATAGCCCCGGCCATCCCGCCCCCGGGGGCCTCGTGACCGGCCGCCGGCGCGGTCGCGCCCGCTAGCCGGGCGAAACCTTGTCCGTCACAACATAGCAATGTAAGTTCGACTCAAACTTACACTGTGATGTTGCCGTCGTTCGGCAGGAAGGGGTGCACCGTGGCGCGCGAATCGCTCGGAGAGTTCGAACAGAGGGTGTTGCTGGCCATGCTCCAGCTCGGAGGGGAGGCCTACTCGGCGCCTATCGTGCTCGAGCTGGAGGAGCGGACCGGGCGGTCGATCGCGCCGGCATCCGTTTACATCGCCCTTCGCCGCATGGAGAAGCGCGGGTTCGTCGAGTCCGTGCTCGAGGAACCGGATCGCGAGATCGGCGGCCGCGGTCGCCGCGTCTTCACGGTGAAGCCCGTCGCGGTCGAGAAGCTGCGCGTGGCGCGCCGCGAGCTCGAGCAGCTGTGGGCCGGTCTCGACCCGGTGTTCGCCCGATGAGCGCGGGGTCGAGCCGGAGCGCCCGGCTGGCGCGCGCCATCGTCGCCCGCACGGTCTGGGATTCGGAGGCGCAGGACGCGGTCTCCAACCTGGACGACATCTACGAGCGCAAGCTCGAGAGCCGGGGGCGGCTGGCGGCCGACGCGTGGTACTGGGTGCAGGCGCTCACCTTCGGCCCCCGTCTCTGGCTCACGCCGGGCGGGCGGATGAGGTCGGCGGGGGTTCGCGACCGGTCGGCGCTGTCGGTCTGGCTCGATGCTCTGCGGGTCGACGCGCGCTTCGCCCTCCGCGGCCTGAGACGGTCGCCCGGCTTCGCCGCCGCGGCCGTCGCGACCCTTGCCGTGGGGATCGCCGCGACCACCGTCACCTTCGCGGTCGTCGAGGGGGTCGTGCTCCGACCGCCGCCATTCCCCGAGCCCGATCGGCTCGTCTGGGCGTGGCCGGGGGGGGAGCTGGCACTGACGCACGAGCGGTATCTCCAGATCGAGCGGTCGGTGGGCTCGGCGGACCTCACCGCGTTCGCGACACGCACCTTCGCGCTCCAGGGAGCCGATCGCCCCGACGAGGTCGTCGGGATGGCGGTCTCGGCCGATCACTTCTCCGTGATGGGCCGCTCACCCGCCCTCGGGCGCGCGTTCATCGCCTCCGATGGAGCGCCCGGCGGCGAAACGGTAGCCCTGATCGGCCACGAGCTGTGGACGACGCACTTCGGAGCCGACCCGTCCGTGGTCGGACGGCGGGTGGATCTATACACATCCGCGGCGATCCCCATGATCCAGGGCGCGTTCACGGGCACGCCGCACACCGTGATCGGCGTCCTGCCCCCCGGTTATCGGCCGTTCGGGTTCGCGGTCGACGTCGTGACGCCGCTCGTGGCGGACCCGGCGGAGTCGTCGTTCGCGTCGATGGGCGAGTTGACGATGGTGGGGCGGTTGACCGAGGGAGCGACCGCCGGGGGGCTCCGCTCCGAGCTCGTGTCCGTCACGGGCCGCGAGCCGGGCTTCGAGTCGATGGAAGAGGATATCGCCACGGCGGAAGTCGTGTCGCTCCACACCGCGCTCACGGGTCACGTGCGCCCGGTCGTGCTCGCCATGTTCGGCGCCGTCGCCCTCGTCCTGCTCATCGCGTGCGCGAACGTCGCCAACCTCGTCCTCGCCCGAACCTCGAGCCGTCGTGGCGAGCTCGGGGTACGTGCGGCGCTCGGCGCCGGACGCGGTCGGATCGGACGACAGCTCGTCACCGAATGCGGTCTCCTCGCGGCGTTCGCGACCGCCTTCGGCGTGGGGCTGGCCGCCTTCCTCCTGCCCGCCGTCGTGCGGCGTCTCCCCCACGAGCTCGGTCTCGCCGCCGATGCGATCCGGATCCGTCCGTCGGTCCTCATCGTGGCCGCGGCCGTCATCGGTCTGGTGCTTCTCATCGCGGGCGTGCTGCCAGCGCTGCGCGGTACCCAAAGGCTCGCGGAATCGGTCGCGGGACGGCGGGGTCGGATCGGCTCATCCCGCGGGGAGGGGCGATCCTACCGCGGTCTGATCGTCAGCGAGCTGGCGCTGGCGCTGGTCCTCGTCTCCGGTGCCGGTCTTCTGATCAAGAGCCTGTCGCACCTCATGACCATCGACCCGGGGTTCTCCCCGGGCGGCGTGATGACGGCACGGGTCGCGCCATCCGCCGAGGAGTATGCCGACACCGAGCTGCGGCGCGCCCTGTTCGGCCGTGTGCTCGACGAGGTGCGGGCGTTGCCGGGCGTCGAGGCCGCGGGAGCGATCCACTTTCTCCCGATCGCCGACGGCGGGCCCGGGCTCAACTTCCTCGTCGATCCGGCGGATCCCGAGAGCCGCGCCTCGACCGGATACAGGGTGGTCACGCCCGAGTACTTCGACGCGATGCGGATCGAGATCGTCGAGGGCCGCGACGTGAGCGGGACGGATGGGCCGGCCTCGTCTCCGGTCGGGCTCGTGAACCGCGCGCTCGCGACCCGCCTGTGGCCGGGCGAGTCGGCCGTCGGGAGGCGGCTGTACCGCACCTCCGGGGACGAATGGTTCACCGTGGTCGGCGTGACTGCGGATGTCCGGCAGGGGGCGCTGGGGGTCGCGCCCGAGCCCGAGGCGTACGTGCCGCTCGCGCAGACCGGGTGGGCGAGCGCGATGACCATCGTGTTGCGCGCGAGCGAGCTGGCGCCCGAGCTCGCCCGCAGCGTCGAGCGGATCATCTGGTCCGTCGACCCCGACGTGCCGATCACCCGCACGGCGTCCATGGAAGAGCTCGTGCGCGCCTCGATCGCCAGCCCGAGGTTCTACGGCCTGCTGTTCACGCTGTTCGCGGGGATCGCGCTGGTGCTCGGCGCGATCGGCGTGTACGGCGTCGTCTCCTTCGGCGTACGTCAGCGCACCGACGAGATCGGCATCAGGATGGCGCTCGGCGCCACCGGCAGCCGGATCCTCCGACGCGAGATGGCGTCCGCCGCACGTCTGTCGAGCGCCGGTGTCGTACTCGGGCTCGTCGGTGCGGCGCTCGCGTCGAGGGCGCTCGGCTCGCTCCTGTTCGACGTGTCGCCGCTCGACCCGCTCGTGTTCGGAGCGGCCGCCGCCGTCCTCGTCGGCGTGGCGCTCGCGGCCGCGTGGCTCCCGGCGGTGCGGGCCTCGCGCGTGGATCCCCTGACGACGATTCGCGGGGACTGAGACGCCGGATCGACGACGTCGCTCGCCGGTAGTCCATCGCCCGCGGAGGTGGTACCCTGACGCCTCGCGGTGACGGTTCGACGGACTTCGGGGAGGCGCGGGCGACGCCGGCCGACCCCGGCGGGAGCGCGCGTGATCATCTACCTGGATGGCCGGTATCTGCCGATCGAGGAGGCGACGGTCTCGGTGAACGACCGGGCCTTCCTGTTCGCCGACGCGGTGTACGAGGCGGTCCCGCTCTATCGAGGGATCATGTTTCTGCCCGGACGACACCTCGAGCGACTGGCCGGAGGCCTCGCCGAGCTCAGGATCGACCTCGATCCGGACGGGCTGCGCGCGGTGTGCGACGGGCTGGTGACGCGCAACGATCTCGCCCGCGAGGAGTTCGCGGTGTTCTACGCGCAGGTCACGCGCGGCGCGGCCCCGCGCAGCCACGCGTTTCCGAAGATGCCCGTGAAGCCGACCGTCTACGCCTTCGCCTCGCCCCTCGTCCGACCCGCGCCGGAGGTGTGGGAGAAGGGGTTCTCGGCGATCACGCTGCCCGATCAGCGCTGGGCGCGGGCCGACATCAAGAGCACGGCCCTGCTCCCCAACGTGCTGGCCCAGCAGACCGCCGTCGAGGCCGGCGTGACCGATGCCGCGTTCGTCCGGGACGGGACGGTCACCGAGGGCACGCACAACAACGTGTTCGCCGTGATCGGCGGGGTGCTCGTCACCGCTCGCGCCGACCACCGGATCCTGCACGGCGTCACCCGGGGGTTCGTCATCGAGTTGTCGCACGAGCTCGGAATCCCGGTGGAGGAACGGGACGTCTCGATCGAGGAGTTCCGTCGGGCGGAGGAGATATTCTTCACGGGGACGACCACCGAGATCCGGCCGACGGTCGTGCTGGATGGCACGGCGGTCGGGGACGGGACGCCCGGCCCGGTCACCCGTCGCATCGCCGACGCGTACCGGCGAGCCGTCGACCGGGCGGCTGGCATCGCGTCATAGTCTCACGGCCCGATACCCGGCACCACGAGGTCGACGCCGACCGGCAGCCCCATCCTGATGAGCGCGTCCTCGAACCGTGGATCGTCGCGTAGCGGGTCGAACGCGGGCGCCGACTTGATGAACCAGCGCCCGCCCTCTCGCCGCTCGATCGCCCGTTCGAGCGCCTCGAAGGCGAGATCGAGCTCGCCGAGCGCACCCCATGCGACCGCCCGACCCGACTGGCTACCGCTTGAGGGCGTGAGACGGGCCATGATCGCACGGGCCGAGTCGTCGTGACCCGCCGCGGCGAGAAGCGACGCGAGCCCGGGGCTCGTCTGCGGGTCGCCCCCCGTCGTCGCCAGGGCCCGGCGCATGGCGACGATCGCGTCCGTCTGGCGCCCGGCGCCGGAGAGCGCCGTCGGAACGCCGAACAGGACGATCTCGTTGCCGGGCTCGAGCTCGCTGGCGTGTTCGAACGCGGCGAGCGCGGCGTCGTACTGGCGGTCGAAGTAGTACGCGGTGCCGAGCCACGCACTGACGACCGGCGTGATGGGGTCT
>JAWWCR010000199.1:0-7902 GCA_033720355.1 Gemmatimonadota bacterium | reverse complement strand
GGCGTCGCGATCCCGAAGCCGACGGCGACCGGGAGGCTCACCTGCTCGCGCAGCGCCTCGACCTTTCGGCGCAGCGCCTCGTCCAGGTCGGTCAAGGCGCCCGTCACGCCGAGACGGGAGATGTAGTAGAGGAACCCGGAGGCGTGACCGACGATCGTCTCCAGCCGCGCCGCGTCGGTGGTGGGCGCGGCGAGCGGGATCAGGTCGAGCGGTCCGGCGGCCAGCCGGCGCTCGAGCTCGGGGTGCGAGCCGACGGGGAGGTCGGTGACCAGGAGCCCGGCCGCGCCGGCCTCCCCCGCCCTCTCGAGAAAGCGCTCGACCCCCATTCGGAGGATCGGGTTCAGATACGAGAAGATCACGACGGGCGGCAGTTCGGCGGACAGCTCCCCGAGCTGCGTGAGTGTGCTCTCGACGGTGACGCCATGCCCGAGCGCCTCCCAGCTCGCCGCCTGGATCGTCGGCCCGTCGGCGAGCGGGTCCGAGAACGGGATGCCGAGCTCGATGATGTCGGCGCCGGCGTCGGCGAGGGTCGTCAGCAACCGCGGCGTGTCGTCGGGGTGCGGGTATCCGCTCGACAGGAAGGGGATGAACGCGGTGCGTCCGTCGAATGCCCGGGCGATCCGCGGCGCGCGCGGGGTGACCGTGGGGTCCGCCTCGCTCACGGCGTGCGCCGGTACCGCTCGAACAGACGCCGCTGCCGCGAGTCCATCTCGATCTCCTCGCCCCCGATGAACACCCGCTCGGCGTAACCGGAGAAGTCGAACGGGTCGTCGGACCACACGACCAGGTTCGCGACCTTCCCCGCCTCGATCGTGCCGAGATCGGCGTCGAGCCCGAAGGCCCGGGCCGGCTCGATCGTCACGGCGCGGAGCGCCGCCTCCGGGTCCATCCCGTAGCGGATGGCGTTCCCCGCCTCGTGCGTCACGTTGGCCACGCGGTGCGAGCTGCGTGTCGACAGGATGACGGGCACCCCCGCGGCGGACAGGATCGCCGCGCCCTCGTATCGGGTCGCCAGCCGATGGAACTGCGTCGGTCGGTTCTCGAGCGCCTCCATGATGACCGGGACGCCGCGCTCGGCGAGCCGGTCGGCGAGCAACCACGCCTCCTCCCCACCCTCGATCACGAGCCGGAACCCGAACTCCTCCTGGAGCTCGAGGGCCATCTCGATATCGGGCGTGCCGGAGGCGCGGATCACGAGCGGGATCTCGCCCTCGAGCACCGCGACGAGCGGCGCGACCTCGGGGTCGAGCGGGTCCGGCGTCTCGTCCACGCCGACCTCCGCGCGGCGCTCGGCCTCGGCCTGATCGTCCGCTTCCTGCCGCGCGTCCCGCAGCGCGTCACGGAGCTCCATGACGACACCGGCACGGCTCCCGCCCGCGCTCCCGGAGGCATCGGGCCCGAGGGTCGCGTACAGCGCCACGGACCTGTCGAGCAGCACGTCGCCGCGGGTCGTGCCGAGCAGGGTGAGCGCCGCCCCCTGCCCCGAGATCACTCCGCCACCGGGAGCCGTGATCGCGTTCGTCACCCCGTTGATGCGCGCCTCGGCGAACAGCATCGAGCGCGGGTTGATGCCGTCGGACACCATGAAGTGCGCGCGGTTCGCGCCGTCGTTCAGGCTGCCGTCGCTGGTGGAGCCCACGCTGCCGACCTCGGTGAGCCCGAGTTGCGTCGACGCCTCGATGAACCCGGGTGTGATCACCTTGCCCTCGGTCGAGACGATCGTGGCATCGCCCGGCGGCCTCATCGTCGCGGCCGGTCCGACGGCGACGATCCGCCCGTCGCGGATGACGATCATCCCGTTCTCGATGGGCGGGGACGAGACCTGGTGGACCGTCCCGCCGATGATCGCGATGCTCTGCGCGTCGAGCGGTGCGTGGGCGATCGCGACCGCCGCACCGACCAGGCTCGCGAGCGCGAGTCGAAGAGTCCTCATCGCCCCTCCCTTCCCGTCAGACCGAGATCGAAGTCCGAGACCGGCTGGCTCGCGGGGTCCATGCGGTCCCACCTGAGCGCCCCGTCGATCCAGACGCGATCGGCGAGCGAGTACACCGAAAACGGGTCGCCGGACCACAGGACGATGTCCGCGTTCTTCCCGGGCTCGAGCGTCCCGACGCGGTCGTCGATCCCGAGGGCCCACGCCGGGTTGGCCGTCACCCAGCGAAGCGCCTCGTCGCGCCCGACGTCCATCCCCATCCGGCGCCCCGCCCACATCGACTTGGCCGCCTCGTGGTTGAGGAACTGGACGCGCATGTCGTCGTCGGAGTGGACGATCGCGGTCGCGCCGGCGGCCGACACGAGCGCCACGTTCTCGGAGATCCCGTCCAGCGCCTCCATCTTGAACCCCCAGTTCTCCGACCACATCGACGCGGAGGTCCCGGTCTCGGCCAGCAGATCGGCGATCTTGTACGCTTCGACGGCGTGGTGGAACGAGCGCACGGCGAACCCGAACTCCCTCGCGACCTCGAGGTTGGTCGCCATCTCGTCGGCCGTGTAGCAGTGCCACTGGACGAGGATGTTGCCGCGCAGCACCTCGGCGAGCGTCTCGAGCCCCAGATCGCGACCGGGCATCTCTCCCTCGCGGCTCGCGAGCCACGCGTCCCACTCGTCGCGGTAGCGGGCGGCCGCGATGAACGCCTCACGGTATCCGGCGACGTTCCCCATCTTCGTCGTCGGGAAGTCGTTTCCGCCGCGCGGGTTCTCGCCGCAGGCCAGCTTCACCGACCGCGGGGCGCCAGGGAAGATCATCTGCTGCGCCGTGACGGCGCGCACCGGTTTGACGGTGACGCCCCGGCCCTCGATCAGATCGCCCGAGCCGGGCAGCAGGTGGATCGTCGTCGTCCCGCCGGCCAGCACCCGCGCGAACCCGGGCCCCTGTGGCCAGATCGAATGCTCGATCCACACCTGCGGGGTGGTCATCCCGGTCTCGTTGTTGTTGAAGCTGGTCGGCACCTCGGGGACGGGCGACACACCGACGTGCGAGTGCGAGTCGATGAGACCGGGGGTCACGTAGCGGCCCGTGCCGTCGATCACCTCCGTGCCGGCCGGGGCGGAGAGCCCGGTCCCGACCGCCTCGATCAGGCCGTCGCGGAACAGGATGTCTGCCCCGGTCAGCTCGTCGCCGGCGGCGGTCATGATCGTGGCGTTCCGGATGAGCGTCGGCGGGTGGGCGGGCGCCACGTAGGTGGACCGCCAGCTGCCGTTCGGCGTCCCGGCGCGCAGCTCGTCGTCCGTGGTCTGCGCGGCGGCGATGGCGGGCGCCCCGAGCGCGAGCCACAGCCCCGCCGCGACCGTCGCGAGCGGGCGTCCCGGCGAACCGGTCACGCCGACGCCCTCGCCCTGCCGAACCGCTTTTCGGCCTGCTTGCGGCGGCGTTCGGCCTCCACCTCGCGGTCCTTCGGCGGTGCGCTGGTGACGAGCGCGTCGACCAGGTCGCGGGTCACCCGCGCCACGTCGCGCACCGCGGCGTCGAAGGCCTCCTGGTTCGCCTGCGACGGCTTCGTGAAGCCGCTCACCTTCCGCACGTACTGGAGCGATGAGGCCTCGATCTCCTCGTCGGTGGCCGGCGGGTCGAAGTTGAACAGCGGTCGGATGTTCCTGCACATCTGGAGTCTCCGGGGTTGGAACCGGTCTCGCGGCCGCCGGACGCTCTCCGGCGGCTTCGATGACGAAAGTGATGTCCGATCGGGTCTACCGGGAGTCCCCGTCCCGCGCGCCCTCGTCGCGGCCGTCCTCGAGCTCGACGCCGAGCCCGTCGGCGATCCTGTTCACGAAGGCGTAGTAGGCCGTCACGGCGCAGGTGTCGTGGATGGCCCGGTCGTCGAACCCGTGCGCGCGCAGCGCCTCGACGTCGGAGGGCTCGACGCGCCAGGGTGTACGCGTGAGCTTCGCCGCGTACGCGAGCATCGCGGCGTCCGCAGCGCCGGCGCCCGCGACCCCGACGACATCGCTGATCGCGCCACCGTCCGGACCTCCCTCGCCCGCACCCAACAGACGGATGAGCGTGTCCTGCTCGGATCCGGGCACACGCTTCGCGGTCAGCAGCCGACGGAGACCCTCCCCGTGGTGGACGATTCAGTAGCGGCAGGCGTTCAGGGCCGACACGTGCACCGCGATCATCTCGCGCTGGATCCGCGTCAGCGGACCGGGGCCGTACATCAGCCGGCGGTACAGCTCCCAGTGGAGCCGGATCGTCTCGCTGTGCACGCCGTGTATGCGGATGATGTTGTCGTCATCCGGGACGCGATCTTCTTCGGGGATCTCGTCGGGCGCCGCGTAGTCGATGAACGCCATCCCGTCCCCTCAGAAACCGGGCGGCGAGTCGGCGGTCGGGCCGTAGGTCTCCGGGACGGGGACGTCGAGCAGCCGGAGGTACACCGTGAGCTGCCCGCGGTGGTGGGCCATGTGCGTGAGACCCGCCTGACGCAGCACGACGGCCCGCGGGGCGCTCATCAGCACGTGTTCGCCCTTCCGCATCGTCCACGTCTCCGCGAGGTCCACGTCCGACGCCTCCGCGACCGCGGCCTCGAGGTCTGCGCGGTGCCGATCGAACTTGTCGAGCACGGGCGCCATCGCCCCGGGCATCCCGTCGGGCGGAGGCAGCGCGCCGAGATCGAGCTCCGGCGTCCGCAGGACCGTGGCGGCCCACATGGGCAGGTTCGCGATGTGGTTCGCGACCCCTCCGATCGGCCACGACTTCTCGTGCGGCTGCCAGTCGATATGGTCGTCCGGCACCGCCTCCAGCATGCGGCGCGTGGTGTCGAGCTCGGCGGTCAGATCGCCGAGCAACAGCTCCTTCACGCTCATCGGTCGCTCCTTTCCGCTACTCCGCGAGCAGCCGCGCGGCCTCGGTCACGTCCTTGTCGCCCCGGCCGCTCAGACACACGACGACGTCGCGGCCGGTCCAGCGCTCCCGGTCGCGCGCGAGACCGGCGACCGCGTGCGCGCTCTCGAGCGCCGGGAGGATGCCCTCGAGCCGGCACAGCGAGCGGAACGCGCCGAGGGCCTCGTCGTCGGTGACCGCGGTGTAGGTGACCTGCCCCGAGTCGCGGAGCCACGCGTGCTCGGGCCCCACGCCGGGGTAGTCGAGCCCCGCCGAGACCGAGTGCGCCGGGATCACCTGCCCGTCGGCGTCCTGGAGGAGATAACTGTAGTTGCCGTGGAGCACGCCGGGGGAACCCGCGGTGAGCGACGCCGAGTGCCGGCCCGACTCGATCCCGTGACCGGCCGCCTCGATGCCGACCAGCTCGACCCGGTCACCCGTGCCGGCGGCGTTCTGTTCGACGAACGCGGTGAACATGCCGATCGCGTTCGACCCTCCGCCGACGCACGCGTAAACGGCCGCCGGAGGGACGCCCAGCTCGCGCGTCTGGCGCAGGGTCTCGTCGCCGATGACCCGCTGGAGGTCGCGGACCAGCGCGGGGTACGGCGCCGGGCCGACCACCGAGCCGATGATGTAGTGGGTGGTGTCCACGTTCGTGACCCAGTCGCGGATCGCCTCGTTCGTCGCGTCCTTGAGGGTACGGCTCCCGCTCCCCACGGGGATCACCTCGGCTCCGAGCAGCTCCATCCGCTCGACGTTCAGCGCCTGGCGGCGCATGTCCTCCTCGCCCATGTAGACGGCGCATTCGAAGTCGAGCAGCGCACACGCCGTGGCCGTGGCCACCCCGTGCTGCCCGGCCCCCGTCTCGGCGATGATCCGCCGCTTCCCCATCCGCCGCGCGAGCAGCGCCTGGCCGATCGTGTTGTTGATCTTGTGCGCCCCGGTGTGGTTCAGGTCCTCGCGCTTCAGCCACACGCGGACGCCGCCGAGATCCTCGCCGAGCCGCCTCGCCCGGTAGAGCGGCGTCGGGCGCCCCACGTAGTCGCGCAACAGGTCGTCGAGCTCTTCCCTGAACGGCTCGTCCTCGCGGGCCTCGTCCCACGCCGCCGTCAGCTCCTCCAGCGCCGGGACCAGGGTCTCGGGGACGAACTGCCCGCCGAAGTCGCCAAACCAGACGGTCACTGGTCGGTCGTCGCTCCGCCCTGCCACGTCGCAGGATCGTTCAGGAACCCGTAGAGCGCCGCGACCTCCTCGTCCGTCATCCGGGAGAAGCGATTGAGCGCGACCTCACGCATCAGGTTGAGCTCGAGCCCGCTCGCGGGCACGCCCTCCCGCATGAGCGTCGTGAACTGTCCGGCCGTGTATCCGACGACGACGGAGAGCGGCGGGAACCCCGGCGAGGGGCCGAAGGCCTCCGAGCCCAGCAGATCCGCCCCGTGGCACTCGGAACAGACGGTTCGGGCGAGGTACTCGCCCCACTCGAGCGTGTCCGACGGCGTCCGGACGGGGGGCGTGACGGCGTGGTCTACGCCCTCGGCGGCGATGGCGAAGTCCCCCTTGTAGAGGAAGTATCGCGCGAGGGGCCCGAGCCTGATGTAGGATCCCGGCCCCGCGGCCGGGTCGGTGGCCCGGATGGCCGCGAGGATCATCCCGAGGTCTTCGTCGGAGAGCAGCGCAAACGATTCCGAGGGCATGGCGATGACCGAGCGTCGGTCCGGCTTCACGCCGCGGCGGATACTGCGCTCCATCTCGGCATCGGATCGCGTGGCGGCGAGCGCCGTGAGATCGGGGGCGTTCATGCGCCCGAAGAGCACGTTGAACGGGAACGGCTCGTCGAAGAAGGCGTTGCCACCGAACCCGGGTCCGTGGCACCCGTCGTAGCACCCCCGCACGATGGCGAGCCGTCGCCCCTCCTCGATGGCCGCGGCGTCGGTCGGCAGTTCGACCGCGACGCCCTCCACCTCGAACGTCTGCCCGATCGTCCGCTGGGAGAGCACGTAGATGACCCCGACCGCCAGGAGCACGAGAAGGACCAGCCCCGCCACGAGACGACCGATCCACTTCAGGACACGCTTCAACGGACCCTCCCTTCGGTCGCGCTGGGCGGCGTGGACGCGGCCTCCCGTACCGCCTCGATGAATACCCGCACGAGCTCGCGCGACTTGACCCCGGGGGTGCTCTCGACACCCGACGACACGTCGACCACGTCGGGTCGAACGGCATGGATCGCGGTGCCCACGTTTTGGGCGTCGAGCCCGCCCGCGAGCACCAGATCGAGGTCGCGAAGGTCGGCATCACCGAGCCACTCGTGCGGGAAGGACGTCCCCGTGCCGCCCGCCGCACGCGGCGAGAACCCCTCCACCAGCACCGCGTCGACAGCATCGCGGTATCGGTCGAGAGCCCGGGCCAGCTCGTCGGCCGCCCGCGGCCGGATGGCCTTCCACACGCTCAGCCCGTCCGCGCGCAGTCGCGCGCACCACGCGGGCGGCTCGTCACCGTGGAGCTGCGCGATCTCGAAACCGACGACGTCCCGGACGGCGAGCACGTCATCGAGTGGCTCGTCGACGAAGACACCGACCGCGACGCCCCGTCCGCGGATCGCGGAGACCACGCTCGCCGCCTCGACCGGGGTCACGCGGCGCACGCGCTCGGCGAACACCACCCCGATGTAGTCGGCTCCGTCCTCGACGGCCGCGACGCCGTCGGCCGGCTCGCGGATCCCGCAGATCTTCACGCGCGGCCGGGTCATGTCGAGCGCGGTCGCTTCTGGTGCCCCACGAGCGCCTCGACGCCGCCGAAGGGGTCGCCCTTCATCAGCCACCCTCCGACGAGGATGGCGTCGGCGCCGGCCGCTCCAGCGGCGGCGGCGTCATCCGCCCCCCGGATCCCGCTCTCGGCGACCGCGATCCTGTCGCCGGGGATGTCCTCGATCAGCCGGAGCGATGTCTCGAGGTCGACGTCGAAGGTCCGGAGGTCGCGGGCGTTCACCCCGATCACGCGCGCGCCTGCCTCGAGCGCCCGGCCGATCTCACGCTCGTCGTGGGCCTCGACGAGGGCGCCCATCCCGAGCTCCGACGCGACAT
>JAWWCR010000198.1:0-7929 GCA_033720355.1 Gemmatimonadota bacterium | reverse complement strand
CTCCTGTCGATGTTCCTGAGCGGGGTGGCGCTCGCGCTCACGGAGCTGGTGCCGGTGACGAACCGGATGTCGGTGGAGGCGCTCGAGCGCGAGGAAGCCCGCAGCCGGGCGATCCGCATGTCCTTCGTCTTCCGGGCCGACGAGGGGTACGTGTACAAGGTGCGACGCCTCGACACCCGCGAGCGCCGCATCGACAACGTCCAGATCGAGCGTGAGGGCACGGGCCCCGAGTACCCGACGATGAGCATCCTCGCGAACACCGCTCGCTGGGACTCGGTCACGAACCGATGGGTCGCGAACTACGGGTGGCTGCACCGCTTTCCCGGTCCGGATACCGAACGCGCGTACGAATTCACCGAGCTGCACATTCGCGAGTTCGACGAGACACCCGAGGAGCTGCGCGCCGAACCGAAGGAGCCGGACGAGATGCGGTTCGCCGAGCTCGGCCAGTTCATCGATGCGATCGAGCGGTCGGGCGGCAAGCCCCTCAACCTGCGAACGGCCCGGGCGCAACGGATCGCCTTCCCGTTCGCGTGTCTCGTGATCGTGCTGTTCGGGATGCCGCTCGCCCACTCCAACCGTCGGGGTGGCGCGCCTCAATCCATCGGGATCGCCCTCGCCACGACGATCGTGTTCCTCATCTTCGTCCGGATCGCCGAGGCCCTCGGTGCGGGAGGCGCCATGCACCCCATGGTGGCGGCCTGGCTGCCGAACGCGGTCTTCCTGCTGGCCGGTCTCGGTCTCTACGGGAAGGTCCGGACCTAGGATGCCGCGTCCCGGTACCACTCCACGAACCGCGGGATGCCCGCCTCGATCTTCGTCTCGGGGGCGTATCCGAAGAGTCGGCGCGCCTTCGTGATGTCGGCATAGGTCCGCTCGACATCGCCCGGTTGCGGCGGCAGCACCTCGATCTCGGGCGTCACGCCGAGCGCGGCGGAGATCAGCCCGATCAGACGCGACAGCTCGACCGTATCGCTCTCACCGAGGTTCACGATCTCGAACGCGGCCTCCTCGCGTCGCAGGAAGTCGATCGCGCCCTCGATGCCCTGGAGGATGTCGTCGATGTGGGTGTAGTCGCGCCGTGTCGTGCCGTCGCCGAACTGCTGGATGGGGCGGCCCTCCGAGAGGAGCCGCGTGAACTTGTGGATCGCCAGGTCGGGCCGCTGGCGGGGACCGTACACGGTGAAGAAGCGCAGACACGCGCACCGGATCCCGAACAGGTGGGTGTAGGTGTGGCAGAGAAGCTCGCCCGCACGCTTCGTCGCCGCGTAGGGCGAGATCGGGTGGTCGACCGGGTCGTCTTCGGAGAACGGGACCTTGCGGTTGTTGCCGTAGACGGAAGACGAGGATCCGAAGACGAAGCGCGGGATACCTCGCCGCCGCGCCAGCTCGAGCAGCTGCTGGGTCCCCGAGACGTTGACGTCCTGGTACAGCACGGGCTGCTCGATCGACGGCCGCACTCCCGCGCGCGCCGCGAGGTGGATGATGCACTCGATGCCGCCGGGCAGCGCGTCGAGCGCCTCGGGATCGCGGATGTCTCCCTCGACCAGCTCGAACGCCCGCTGACCGGCGACGCCCTCGAGATTGCGCCACTTGACGGCCGGATCGTAGAAATCGTCGAAGTTGTCGAGCCCCACGACCTCGTGGTTGCGCTCGATCAGACGCTCGCAGAGGTGGCTGCCGATGAAACCGGCGGCCCCGGTCACCAGGAGACGGCTCATGTCCCCTCGCCCGACCCCTGGAGCAGCTCGATGTCGGCCCGCACCATCATGCGGATGAGCTCATCGAACGACACTCGCGGTCGCCACCCCAGCTTCTCGCGCGCCTTCGACGCATCGGCGCACAGGTGGTCGACCTCGGCCGGCCGGATCAGCGCGGGGTCGCGTACGGCATGGTCGCGCCAGTCGCGACCGATCTCGTCGAAGGCGATCTCGAGGACGTCCTCGACGGAGTGCATGATCCCCGTGCCGATGACGAAGTCCTCCGGCACGTCCCCCTGGAGCATCAGCCACATCGCCTCCACGTAGTCTCCCGCGAAGCCCCAATCGCGGCGCGCCTCCGTATTGCCGATCGTGAAGTCCCCGGCCAGGCCGAGGTGGATGCGAGCCGCACTCCAGCTGATCTTCCGCGTGACGAACTCCAGCCCCCGGCGCGGACTCTCGTGGTTGAAGAGGATGCCGCTGACCGCGAACAGATCGTAGCTCTCACGATAGTTCACGGTGATGAAGTGCCCGTAGACCTTGGCGACCCCGTACGGGCTCCTCGGATAGAACGGCGTGGCCTCGTCCTGCGGGGTCTCGCGAACATTGCCGAACATCTCCGAGGACGAGGCCTGGTAGAACCGGATTCCGGGGTCCGTGGCCCGAACCGCTTCCAGCATCCGGGTCACTCCGAGGGCGGTGAACTCGCCGGTGAGCAGCGGCTGCTTCCATGATGTCGGCACGAACGATTGCGCGGCGAGGTTGTAGATTTCCGCAGGCCCCACCTCACGAATCACGTTCATGAGCGACAGCTGATCGAGGAGATCCGCCTGGTGGAGCGTCACGTCTCCCGTCAGGTGCGCGATGCGATCGAACTTCTCGAGAGATGAACGACGAACGATGCCGTGCACTTCGTACCCCTTCTCGAGCAGGAAGTCCGCCAGGTACGAGCCGTCCTGTCCGGTCAGACCGGTGATGAGCGCGATCATGTGATTCCGTAGCTGGGTTCGTCGGCGCCGGAGATGTGCCCGGGCGGGTGCAAATACTACGCCCCGCGACGCCGATGGCGAACCCTCCGCGGTGCCGGACGGACCGAAGGCGCCAACGCCCGACCGCGCAGGGGCTTGCGGCGCTTGCTAGCACCCGCAGGCGCGCGACAAGTTTTCGGACTGGGTCCGAAGTGCGATGGCTCGAACGTTGGAAACCGGTGGTGCGGTGAGTGGAGGGAGCAGTTTGGAGACCTCGCGACATCTTCTCGGCCCCGAGAGGATGCTGATGATGGCCATCGAGCTCGAGCACGCCCCCGATGCGGTGTGGGAGGCGATCGACGAGCTCGCCGAGCACAGGATCGAGAACCTCCTCGAGATCCTGCGCATGGCGCCCAGGCGCTCCTGGGTGGCCGGGGACGCGTGGCACCGGGCCGTGACGCCTGCCCGTCTGCGCACGCTCGTCGACTCGGAATCGCCGAACATGGAGGTGATCGAGCGCATCCTGGCCCGTATCGATGCCTCGAACGCCGAGCTGCTGCTCGACCTGCTCACCGAGTCCGAATCCCTCGCGACGCGGAAGCGCCTGTTCAACCGGCTCGTCGAGCTGGCGCCGGAGATCGGGCCGGAGATCATCCGCCGGCTACGCGACGGCCGGTGGTTCGCTCGACGCAACATGCTCGCCCTGATGGGCGAGATGGACGAGTGGCCGGCGAAGTGGTCGCCGTCGCAGCTCTCGGACGACCCCAACCCGATGGTCCGGCGCGAAGCTCTGAAGCTCATGCTCCGGGACGCGGGGACGCGCGACCAGGCCGTCTACGGCCTTCTCAAGGACCGGGACCGCAAGGCGCGGAGCCTCGGTCTCGCCGCCGCCGTCGAATCCTGTCCGCCGCAAGCCGTCGAACAGCTCGCGGAGATCGTGCGCGACGAGTCGGTCTCCGTCGAGCTTCGTCTCGTCGGCGTGCGGGCGCTCGGCGGGTCGGCCGACCCGGCGGCCGTCGGGCCCCTCGTCGAGCTCGTCCGCCGTCCGGGACTGATACCGGGTCTTGCCGAAAAGTCGCGTCTCATGCTCGCCGCGCTCCAGGCGCTGTCGACGATGCCCGACGGTACGGCCGAGAGCCGCAAGCTCGTGGCGAGGGCCGCGAAGGCGTCCGATCCGGAGATCCGGGCCGCCGTGGGAGGATCGGAGCCGGCGGGGTGAGGGAGGCCCAGCGGTTCCTCGAGACACTCGCCGACATCCTCGACCACGTCGTGGCGCGGGGGATGGAGGGGGACGATCTGGCGCTGTTGCTGGAAGCGGCGCGCCGGGACGTCGAGACCATACACCTCGCCGATCCGGACGCCCGGTACGAGCTGGGTGGCGGCGACGTCTTCTGGCGCGGACGGCCGCTCGCGGGCACCGCCGAATGGGCGTGGCGCCAGCGCCTGCTCGACGCGGGCGTCGACCGTCTCTCGCCTCCGGACGACCCGGGCGCGTTCGCCAGCTGGGTCGACGCGCTGAGGCGCCGTCTCGTGCCGCCCGCCGACCGGCCGCCTCCCGGGGAGCGTGCGCCCTCGGTCGCGGCCGAGCTGGGGATCGTAGAGAAACCCGCGAAAGACGCCGACGGGCCGTCGACGACGCCGACCGAGGGGGAGCCGGAGAACGCGTCCTTCCGGTGGACTCCGCCCCCGGGCGCCCTCACCCTCGACGAGGAGGCCGAGCGGGTATGGTGGCTGCACGGCGAGGCCGCGAACCGGGGCCGCGTGCCGCGACGCGAGAGCGAGAACCTGATCGCCCGCCTCGCGGGTCTTCTGCGTCGCGGGCCCGCGACCGCCGCCGGCCGAAGCCTCGAGCCGTTCGACGAGCTCACCACCGCGCACGTGCTCAACGTCGCGATCCTCGCCATGTGTCTCGGTCGGCACCTCGCGTTCGACGAGCATGAGGTGAAGGCGCTCGGTCTTGCGGGCCTCTACCACGACGTCGGCCGCGTGCGGGTCGACGAGAAGCTGCACGGCACCGACCCAACGTCCGAATCCCGGCGCAAGGCGATCGCGATGCACCCGCGGGAGGGGGCGATCGTCCTCATGGACTCGGGCGGCTGGTTCGACGTCGCCTCGGTCGTGACCTACGAGCACCACCTCACGTGGCGGGGCACGGGCGGCTACCCACCGCTGCATTTTGCGCGGCAGCCGCACCAGTACTCTCGCATCGTCACGATCTGCGATGTCTACGACGCTCTCCGAACAGAGAGATCGCACCGACCCGCCCTGACGGTCGACGCGGCGCTCGACTACATGGGGATGCTGGCCGGGAAGACCCTCGATCCCGAGATCGTGACGGCGTTCGCGGGGCTCGTCAAAGAACCGATCACCTGTATCGTCCACCCGCTGACGCGGGACGCGGCCGGTCTCGGTCAGCTGAACTGGCTCCCGGACGGCGGCTTCGACCCCGACTTCGAGCCACGTCCGGTCTCGCTCTGACGGCGGGATCCCAATGGCGCGCGCGACACCCGTCCCCGACTGGGTTCCGACCGACCTTCCCACTTCGCCGGGCGTGTACGCCTTCCGGGACCCCGTCGGGAACCCGCTCTATGTGGGGAAGAGCGTCAACCTCCGACGACGTGTTCGGGGTTACTTCTACGGCGGCGGCCCCGACAACCCCCGTCTCGCCGAGATGTTGAGGATCGCCCGCGACGTGTCGACCCACCCGACCGGCAGCGACCTCGAGGCGCGGCTCGAGGAAGCCGACCGTATCATCCGCGAGCGTCCTCCCTACAACAAGGCGCTCAAGCGTCGCGGGGCCGGCTACTACCTCGAGCTGCGGTGGAGCGAGCCTTTCCCGCGGCTGCGGGTCGTACGTCGACCGCGGCGGAGCGGGGCGCGTTACGTGGGGCCTTTCTGGGGACGCCGCACGCCCGAACGCGTCAAACGGCTGATCGAGAAGATCGTGCGGCTGCGCGACTGCGCCGAGCCCGTGCGTCCCGACGCAACGGCGACGCCGTGCATCCAGCACGATATGGGACTCTGTACGGCCCCGTGCGCGAGACGCACGACGCTCGACGCGTACCGGCGTCAGGCGGAGGCGGCGGTGCGACTCCTCACCGACGGTGCGTACTCGTGGGATCTGTACGGCGAGATCGAGCGCTCGCGCGACCGGGCGTCCGAGGGGCTCGACTTCGAACGGGCCGCCATCTTCCAGACGCGACTCGACTGGCTCGAGGAGCTCGAGCAGTTCCGCTTCGTACTCGAGGACGATGGCGGCGAGCGCTCGTGGCTGATCGCCCTGCCCGGGACGGATGAGGGCACGCGGATCCTGCAGCCCGTGGCACTGGGACGAGTCCTGGCGAGACGAACCGTGGCGTGCGACGACCTGTGGCCCGGGGCGGTCGAGGACGCGTGTTACGCGATCCGGGTCGCCGAGCTGCGCGCTCCGACGGTGCTCTCGCCCACGGAGTCGGTGCCGAGCCTGATGATCAGGCGGTGGCTGGAGGACGGCTCGCCCGAGGGGGTCGCCGTGGATCTCACACGCTACGGCGTGGAGGAAGCGATCGCGCGGCTGTCGGAGAGCTTCAACTGACCGCCGCGGTGGCGCGCTCGAGCTCGCGTCTGGCGACCCGGGTCACCAGGATCACCACCGCGAGCGTCGCGACGAGCCCCGCGATGAGCAACCCGGTCTCACCCCAGCTCGCTGCCCCCCCCGCCGCCTGCGCCACACCGGCCCCGGCCGCCCCGAAGTACACGTAGAGCACCGTCCCCGGGATCATCCCGACGAGCGTCGCGAACGCGTAACCGCCGAACGACACGCCGGTGAGACCATAGAAATAGTTCTGCACGTTGAACGGGAAGACGGGCGATAGTCGAGTGAGCGCGACCACCTTCCACCCCTGTTCTTCCACGGCGCGGTCGACGGCACTCAGCTTCTCGCGTCCCCCGAGCCAGCGCTCGACGCGCGTTCGCAGGAAGTAGCGCGCGATGAGGAACGCGATCGCCGCTCCGATGTTGGCCGACACGAACACCACGATCCCTCCGAGGATCAGCCCGAACGAGAAGCCCGCGCCGAGGGTGAGCGCGGTACCCGGCACCGCCAGCACGGTAAAGACGATGTATCCCAGCCCGTAGACGAGCGGGGCCGCGGCCCCGAAACCCGCGACCCACGTCTGGAAGTCGGCGAGGAACCCCGCGAGACCGCCCGATGGCGCCTCACGCACGGCACCTCCTCGCGAGACAGGCTCGGGCGGCGGCGACGTAACCGCGTTCAGAGACCAGTCGTACTCGTCGAACGCGATTTCGATGTCCGGGTTGGACTCGATCGCCGCCCTGACCTCGGGCGTGGCGTAGCGGGCTACGAACCCGGGGATGGACTCGGCCCGCGGAGACCAGCCCTCCGCCAGGAAGTCGTCGCCGTACCAGTCGAAGTACCGCGAGAGCCGAAGCGTCTCGCCATCGAGCGACACGTTCGAAGGATCCCGGAGGAAGCTCCTGGTACGCTCCTCGAGCTGCGCGTCCAGCGCTGGGCCCTCGAAGGCGTGGGGAGGCAACGGAGCACACGAGTGCGACGCACAGTTCACGGCGAAGTGGATTCGCGGATCGCGGAAGAACGGCCGCAGGAGGTTATGCTCGATGTTGTCGAGCGTGAGGGCGTGCCCCCCGACCTCCCAGGTTCGCCCGGTCCACACGCCATCGATTTCGCGGATCGACGAGACGTTCGGGTTGTCGAGGATCGATTGCACCGTGAGCGCGTTGTAGGCGTTCAGGAGGAGCGCCTCCAGCTCCGCCGGCGCCAGACTCCCCAGATCGGCGGTCGCGAGCGCTGCCCTATAGTCGGCGAGGTCTTCGGCGCGCGACGCCATGTAGGCGTAGTCGACGAAGCCGTCGCGCGTCCCGTCCGCGAGCATCGACGACCAGAGCGCGTGGTCGAACGCACCCGTCCCCCCGGCGAGGGATCTCTCGATATCGGCCGCGAGCTCGCCGGTCGCTCGCTCGCTAGCCGGCGCCCCACATCCCGCGAGCACTACGACGGCGAGCGCGCACGCCGCATGACGCCTCCCCCCGGACCTTCGAGACCTCACGATCCGGGAGGCGCCTCTCCGACGACCCACTTGATCACTCGACCCGGATCGATCGGATCGAACAGCGTCACTCCGTTCAGGATGGCCAGCTCCTCGGGGTCGACGGGCGACGGGCGCCCTTCGGTCATGAGCTCGAGCGTCGTGCTTCTCTGAACCGTGATCAGCTCGATGCGCATCGGCTGCACGTCTAGCGCG
>JAWWCR010000197.1:0-7936 GCA_033720355.1 Gemmatimonadota bacterium | reverse complement strand
GTGCGCCGGCGCCGCACGGGCTTCCCCGCGCCCGCCGGCGGCTCCCAGAACGGGATCCGCCGCACCCGCTTCGCAAGCCGGTGGTGCCGCTCGAGCCGCTCGCTCCGATTCACCGGAGCCTCCGGCGGCTCGCCGAACCCCACCGCCCCTGACCCCGGAGGGTCCCATGGCCGCCGCATCTCGAAACTGTACGATTCGTAAACATCCGTGATGGCCGCCGGGGTGGGGGTGTCGGTGTCGGGTGTGACACCGAGATGGGGAGGGGCGTCAACGGGGTGTCACACCTTTTCACACCCGGTGCGGACTCCATGGGTCGGAAGGCCGGAGGTGGGTCCGCCGGAAAACAACCGGCGCCGCGGGGAGGTGCGTGAAGTGGCGGTGGGGTGGTCTCACCCCGGGGAAATCAGCCGACGGCCACCAGGGTGTCGAGACGGACGCCGTTTGCCCCGTCGACGCCTACATAGCGGTACTCCACGACGATCGGTCGATCGCCGGACTTCACGTTCAAAATGTTCGCAACGTACGAGAACGTGGTCGGGGCGATGCCGGCACAAAACTGCCGCTCGGCGTTGACGGTGATGCGGACGCGCAACTCGTCGCCGTCGACGTCGACCTCGCCGTAGACTTCGTCGCAGGGGAGCTTTCCGACGATCTGTCCGCTCACGGTGACGGCTGACGTGCCGCCAGCGGCTAGTGTGCTCTCGGGGAGCGCCTCGCCCTCCGCGACGACGGAATGGAGCAACCCGAGCCCGGGTTCGGTGTCGAGACCCAGGAGGCAACCAGAGACGGCTGCGGCGCCTATCAGGCCGCCGAGCGTTTGCAGAGCGCTTCGCTTCAACACCGCGCTTCCCTCGAGCCGATACCGGGCCGGCGTACCGCGCCGCGGACGGCGGTTCCGTCCGGCAGGAACGTAACCGGGTTTGGGTAGCATTCGCTATTCTGGCTCCCGCTCCCTCGTGGTGGTCGGGGTCGGTGTGTCTGAGCGGCTCGGTGTGGCCGGGTTGGCCGGGTCGGACGCCGGATAGGCGTGGAGGGCGGTGGCCTTCACTCGGACCGTCACGCGAGTCCCCGGGTCAAGCGCCAGCTCGTCCGCTGCGTCGCGCGTGACGAGCGCGAGCAACTCGGGAGGGCCGGCGAGCCGTAGACGAACGAGTCCCCCCATGTCGCGTCGCTCGTGAATCGTCGACCGCAGTACGTTTCTCACGCTGCTCTCCTCGCGCGAGTCATGGGCGGGCGCGAGAACGAGGTCCTCGGGGCGATAGGCGACTTTCACGCTCGTCCCGACGGCGACGCGCCCGACGGCGACCAACGAGACGCCGCCGGCGTCGACGGTGAGCTTGCGTCCGTCGGCCGCGGTGACGATCCCGCGGATCGTGAGCTCGGCGCCGGTCATCCGCGCGACGTACGGGTCCGCCGGGTCCTCGTACAGGTCGGCCGGCGAGCCCACCTGTACGAGTCGCCCTCGTCGCAGCACGGCAATTCGATCGGCCAGATGGAACGCTTCGTTCCGATCGTGAGTGATCAGGAGGACGCTGGTCGTCCGGCGCCTGACGATGTTCTCCAGATCGGTGCGGAGATCGATCCGTGCCTCCGAATCGAGGTTCGCCGTGGGCTCGTCGAGGAAGAGGACCTCAGGGTCGACGACGAGTGCACGCGCGAGAGCCACGCGCTGGGCCTGTCCGCCGCTGAGCGACGTGATGGGCGAGTCCAGGACAGGGGTGATCCCCAGACCCTCGCAGATCTCGTTCACCCTGGCGTCGATCTCCAATCGTTCGATCCCGCGCAGCTTGAGTCCGAGTCCGACGTTGAACCGAACCGACTCGCGCCAGAAGTGCGGTTTCTGGAACACGGCCGAGGACGCGGCTCGGATACGGTTCTCTGCCCGCGACCCGGACTCCCCCGCGAACGCGACTTCACCGGCAGTGGGCTTCTCGAGCATCGCGAGCAATCGTAGAAGCGTCGACTTTCCCGACCCGTTGGGGCCGAGAACGGCGAGGAGCTCGCCGGGCAGGAGGTCGAGCTCGTCGACATCCAGGACGGTCTCCCCCCCGTAGTCCTTTCGGAGTCGTCGGGCCGAGATGAGGGGTGGTCCGGGCGTGGCGGGCGGGTCGATCCCGGGGACGGCACCGTCGGCGACGGTGCCTGGCTGGTCGGTCATGGCGCTCGCACCGTCGCTCACGCGGGGAACAGTCGGCGAGCGCCGCGGCGACCGAGCAGCAACAGCAGGATGTTCACATAGAGAGCGACGCCCATCAGGACGACGCCCATGGCGATCGCCACGTCGAAGTTGCCGCGTCGGGTCTCGGTCACGATCGCGGTGGTCATCACGCGCGTCTCGCCGAGGATGTTTCCGCCAACGATCATCACGGCGCCCACTTCGCTGATGATGGCACCGAAGCCCGCCGCGATCGCCGCGATGACCGAGCTTCGGATCTCGCGGAGCTGTAGAAGCGTCGCCTGGAGGCTGCTGGCACCGAGCGCCCGGGCCTGAAGGCGCACGTCGGTCGGGACGGTCTCGGCGGCGGCCAGGCTGACCGCCGCGATATAGGGGCCCGCGATAACGGCCTGGGCGATGATCATGGCGGCCGGCGTGTAAAGGGCGTCGAAGCTCCCCAGGGGGCCGCTGCGCGAGAACAACAGGTAGACGGCGAGTCCCACCACCACGGGCGGCAAGGCGAGACCCGTATTGATCACGGCGACGATCGACCCGCGGGTCCGAAAGTGCGAGAACCCGACGCCGACGCCGATGGGGAGTCCCAATACGAGGGCGAGCACCAGCGCGAGCCCGCTTATCTGGAGCGATCGGATGATCACGTTCCAGACGTACAGATCTCCGGAGGCGATGAGCTCTAGAGCCTGGAAGAGGGGGTCCACGCTGCCTCGGTGCGTGAGGGACGGGATCGGTCGGTTCGAAATGTGGGGCCGGGCGTGGCGGCCCTCAACACCGCGCGGGAATCAGGGCACGCCGGACTCCGCAGGGGTCGAGGCGCGCGCGGGTCTGAACAGCGGCGTCGCCGCGCCCGGGAGACGGAACGACCCGATCGCGGTCTGTCCGGCCTCGGAAGTGAGCCAGTCCGCGAGCCGGGTCGCCTCGGCGACGTGGGAGCCGTTCGACGGCAGGATCACCGAGTACTGGTTGACGAGCTCGGGGTGGTCGTCGACGAGTACCGCCAGCTCGAGGATGTCGCGCAGCACGTCGAACGTCGCCCGATCGGTGAGCGCGTAGGCCCGGCGCTCGCTCGCGATCTGGAGGGTCGTGCCCTGTCCCTGTCCGGTCTCGAGGTACCAGGGGCGCCCGGGCTCCTCGCCGGAAGAGCGCCACAGCGCGAGCTCGCGCTCGTGCGTGCCGGAGCTGTCGCCGCGCGAGACGAAGGGACCGCCTGCCCGGGCGATCACCGCGAGGGCCCGGGCGGGGTGTGGGGTCAGCCCGGCCCGGGCGGGGTCGTCGGGCGGGCCGACGAGCACGAAGTCGTTCGACATGAGGGGCTCGCGGCGCGTGGAATAGCCGCCGGCGACGAACCGCGCTTCCGCCTCGGGGGCGTGGGCGATGATGACGTCGACATCGCCGCGGCGTCCGAGCTCGAGCGCCTCACCGCTTCCCACGACGATCGTCCGGACGCCGATGTCGGGGTGGGCCTCCTCGAAGCGACCCATCAGCCACTCGAGCAGCCCGGAGTCGTAGGTGGACGTGGTCGAAGCGAGGATGAGGGACGGCCGCGCGTCGCCGCAGGCCGCGACCGACAGGGCACAGCCGATGGCGAAGAGCCGGCTCAGCCGTGTCGCACCCAGCGGATCACCTCGGGCAGGTTCGCGCGCTGCCCCTTCATCAGGATGCCGACGCGGTAGATGCGGCCGGCCACCCAGGCGGCGCCGAGCACACACCCGACGAGTACAAGGATCGACGCGGCCACCTGCCATATCGGAACGCTCGTGAGGAAGAGTCGCGGCGGCATGACCAGCGGGCTGAAGAAGGGGATGATCGACATGACGACCGCCCAGGGCGCGTTCGGGCTGGTGATGATCCCCTGGACCGCGATGAAGGGCACGATGATCAACATGGTCACGGGGAACGCCACCTGCTGTGCGTCGGTCTCGTTGCTGATAGTGGCGCCGGCCGCGGCGAACATGCCGGCGTATAGCAGGTAGCCGAGAACGAGGAGAAGAAGGACGAGCGAGAGCGTGCCCCACGGAATCGAGAACGCGGGTAGCGGGATCCCCTGCGCCGCGAGGGCCGCGGCGCCGGCCGACAGACCGAAGATGCCGGCGACGGTCAGCACGAGCGCCCACACGCCGATCTGCGCGAGTCCGACCGCGCCGACTCCCACGATCTTCCCGAGCATGAGCTCCCACGGCCGCAACGAAGACACCATCACCTCGACGATGTCGGAGGCCTTCTCCTCGATGACGGAACGGATGATCATCTGCCCGTAGATGAGCAGGATCATGTAGAAGAAGAAGGCGATCAGCAGGCTTATCGCCTGAAACATCTCCTGCGATCGCGCCTCGCCGCTGGCCGACACGGTGACGGTCCGCATCGACGGGTACGCCAGCAGTCGCTCGGCGTTGACCTCCTCAACACCCGATTCGGCGAGCCGCGCCCTGAGCAGCGCGCGCCGTAGCGCGTCACGGGTGTCATCGGTCGTCGTGTCGAGCACATTGTCGCGGCCGAAGATGCGGACGGGATCCTCGCCTCCCTCGACGACGTCCGCCGGGACGCGCACGAACACGTCGTAGTCCGACTGCGGGAGCGCTCGCCGCACCTCCTGCTCGGTCGCCTCGTCCAGCTCGGCGACCCGCGACGCGAGGATCGAGTCGGCGAGCATCTCCTCGACCATGAGGTCGCCGATCCGCCCCGAGGCGTCGATCACCCCGATCGCCACGACTTCCTCGGCCTCCTGTGCGCTGGAGATAAAGACGCCGGCGAGGACCATCATACCGACCATGAGCAGCGGAATCCCGAGCGTCGAGACGAGGAACCACTTCGTCTTCACCCGCTGCATGAACTCGCGGCGCATGACCGCGAGCACCTTCGACGTGAACGGGTTCACGCGGCGACCACTTCCTCGGTGTCCGGTGCGTCCTCGGTCGACACTCCGGCCTCGGTGGCCTTCTCGATGAAGATCTCGCGCAGCGAGGGCTCGACGAGCTCGAACCTCGAGATGCGGACTCCGTCTCGGACCGCACGCTCAAGCAGGTCCTGCGGGTCGGCTCTGTCGCGCAATCGGACCTCGACGTACCGCCCGTGGTCGGCCACCCGCTCGACGTTGGGCGAAGCCTGGAGGAAGCGCCCGTCACCCTCGAAGGCCATCGCGATCGAGTTGAGCCCGGCGGCCGCCTTCACCTCGGCTATGCGGCCGTCGAGGACCTTCGTCGCGCCGGCGATCATGCACACGTACTCGCACAGGCGTTCGGCGTCCTCGATGAGGTGGGTCGAGAAGAGAAGGGTCGCGCCCTCGCGCTGCCGCTCGAGCACCATCCCCTTGAACAGGTCGACGTTGAGCGGGTCGAGCCCGCTGAACGGCTCGTCGAGAACGAGCAGATCGGGCTTGTGGAGGATGGTCGCCAGGAACTGGATCTTCTGCGCCATCCCCTTCGACAGGGCCTCGACCTTGTCGTCCCGGTTCTCTTCGAGCCCCACCTCGACGAGCCCGCGCACCGCCTCATCCTTTGCGTCGCGACGCTTCATCCCGCGCAGCTCGCCGAAGAAGATCAGGTGCTCGAGCACCGTCATCTTCGCGTACAGGCCGCGTTCCTCGGGGAGGTAGCCGATCCGGTGACGCTGCGAGACGATGTCGCGCGACCCGAAGATCTCGACGGTGCCCCCGTCGGGCCCGATGATGTCGAGCATCATGCGAATCGACGTGGTCTTACCGGCGCCGTTGGGGCCAATCAGCCCGTAGATCGCGCCCTGCGGCACCTCGAGGTCGAGGTTGCGGACGGCGACTTTCTTCCCGAACTGCTTCCTGACGCCCTCGAGGCGGATGGCAGGTGTGGTCACGCGGCGATGATACCCGCTGTACGGGGGATACGCCACGCCGTAAGATCGGGCCGGCAGCGGGCCCGCCGGCCGTTGCCCGGATGCCGCGGAAGAGATCGCGAGGAGCCGTGACGGGACCGATTCCAGTCGTGGAGCTGCTGCTCATCGCGGTCGTCGTCGCGGTGTTTACCAAGCACGTCCGCCTGCCCTATACGGTCGCGCTCGTGCTCGTGGGGCTGGTGATCGGGGCCGTGGGCGGGTTGCCCGCGGTGGATCTCTCCACCGATCTCATCTTCTTCATCTTCCTGCCCCCGCTCCTGTTCGAGGGGTGTCTGAAGATGGACCTGGCGCTTCTGCGCCAGAACTGGCGACGCGTTCTTCTGCTGGCGTTTCCGGGGACGCTCGTCTCGACGATGCTGCTGGGTGGCGGCGCCTACTACGTGCTCGGGTGGCTCGGCGTGCCGGTCCCGATCGAGCTCGCGCTCCTGCTCGGCGTGATGCTGAGCCCCACCGATCCCATCTCCGTCCTCGCGATCTTCAAGGAGCACGGGGTTTCGCACGGGTTGTCGGTCCTCGTCGAGGGAGAGTCCCTGTTCAACGACGGGATCGGCGTCGTCCTGTTTCTCATCGCGGTCGACGTGGCGACCGGGCAGCATGTGACGGTCTCCGAAGCCGTCGTCGAGTTCGTTCGCGAGGTGGGAGGGGGGGCGATCGTGGGGTTCGTGCTCGGGTACCTCACCTTCCGCCTGCTCGCGCACATCGACGACCATCAGATCGAGGTCGTGAGCTCGCTGGTGCTCGCCTACGGCGCGTATCTGATCGCCGACCGGCTTCACATGTCGGGCGTCATCGCTGTCGTCGTCGCCGGCCTGATCATGGGCAACTTCGGGGTGTTGTTCTCGATGGCGCCGACCACACGGATGTCGCTCGCGCACTTCTGGGACGCCGTGTCGTTCATCGCGAACTCGCTTCTCTTCCTTCTCATCGGCCTCGAGCTGGAGAGCGGACGACTCGTCGCGTTCGCGGGCGCGATCGCGGCCGTGTTCGCCCTGATGGTCGTCGTGCGGACGATCGTCGTCGCGGGTGCCTTCGGGATCGATCAGGCCCTCGGGGGCACCCGCCTGCCCCGGGGGTGGATCCCCGTCGTCAACTGGGGGGGTGTCCGGGGGTCGATCCCCATCGCGCTCGTCCTGGGGATCCCGGTGGCGGGCGCGATCACCGCAGACCTGCGCAGCGAGATCATCGCGCTCGTGTTCGGGGCCGTGCTCGCGTCGCTCTTGCTGCAGGGGCTCACCATGAAGCCCCTTCTCGCGCGGTACGGGCTGATCGGGCTCAGCCTCGAAGAGGAGACCTACGAGGTCGCCGTCGGACGTATCTGGGAGACCCGTGCGCAGCTGTCGGCGCTCGAGGCCGCGCGGCTCGATGGCGAGCTTTCCGGCACCGCCTACGAGACGCTGCGAACGAAGATCGAGGAGACGCTCGGGGAGGCGGCCGATCTGGCTCGGGCGACGGCGCGCCAGCACGGTCGTGTGCGAAAGCGTCAGCTCGCCCGGTCGAGCCGCCGCATCCTCGATTCGGGACGCGCGGCGATCGACGA
Organism: Gemmatimonadota bacterium; assembly: GCA_033720355.1. GTDB lineage: Bacteria > Gemmatimonadota > Gemmatimonadetes > Palauibacterales > Palauibacteraceae > Palauibacter. The sequence goes on along the minus strand of JAWWCR010000197.1, from coordinate 362 downwards.
GGCCTACCGAAAGGGACTGCTGAGCGACTCGGTGGCGACGCGGCTCAAGGAAGACGTGGACGCCCGCCTCGTCCTGGGCAGCGAGGACGGCTGGGCCAGCGCATGGGATTTCCCCGACGGAGATCCGTCGGATACGGAAGGCCCCGACGCGGACGACACGCCGAGCTGAACCGCGGTGCGGCACCTGGGGGTCGGTCTGGCCGGATCCGCTCGAACTCCGCATTATAACCAGTTATCCAACAACTTACCGGCCCACGCCCCATGTGGGTTCGTGCGTCCTTCGTGGGAGGGAGAATGGCGATCTTCCGGGTCATGTACTACTCGTCGATCACGGTCGGAAGCGGCGGCCGCATCACGATCCC
>JAWWCR010000196.1:0-7949 GCA_033720355.1 Gemmatimonadota bacterium | reverse complement strand
CGATCCGCTCTCGACGCTTTCGGGCGGGTTCAAGCTTCGCGTGCTGCTGGCGCAGACGCTCGCCGGGTCCCCCGACATCCTCCTGCTCGACGAGCCGACGAACCATCTCGACATCCTGTCGATCCGCTGGCTCGAGAAGTTCCTCGCGCGGTTCGCCGGCGTGATCGTCGTGATCTCGCACGACCACAGGTTCCTCGACAACATCGCGTCGCACATCCTCGATGTGGACTACGAGACGATCCAGCTCTACCGGGGGAACTACACGTCGTTTCTCGACGCGAAGGCGCTCGAGCGCGAGCGACGGGAGAAGGAGATCGAGAACCGCGAGCGCGAGATCGCCCATCACCAGCAGTTCGTGGACCGCTTCCGCGCGAAGGCGAGCAAGGCGCGGCAGGCCCAGAGCAAGCTCAGGCTGATCGAGAAGAAGGCCGACTCGCTCGAAGCGCTGCCGCAGAGCTCGCGCCGCTACCCCGCGTTCCACTTCGACCAGCGGCGGCCGAGCGGGCGCGAGGTGCTGGCGGTAAAGGGCGTCCGGAAGGCGTTCGACGGAAACGAGGTGCTGCACGGCGTCGACCTGACGGTGTCGCGGGGCGACCGGATCGCGATCATGGGGCCGAACGGGATCGGCAAGTCCACCCTGCTCAAGATCGTGATGGGCGAGCTCGACGCCGACGCCGGCGAGGTCGAATGGGGGTACGAGACCCACCCGAGCTACTTCGCGCAGGATCACCGCGAACAGTTCGAGAACCCCAGGTGGACGGCCGAGGAGTGGATCACGAGCCTGTCGCCCGGGAAGACGATCGGGTTCGTACGGGGCGAGTTGGGACGCGTCCTCTTCTCGGGCGACGATGCCGAGAAGCGGCTCGGCACGCTGTCGGGGGGCGAGGCCGCGCGGCTGGTGTTCTGCCGGCTGGCGATCGAGCGGCCGAACGTGCTCGTCCTCGACGAGCCGACGAACCACCTCGATCTCGAGTCCATCGAGGCCCTGGTCGAGGCGCTGCGGGCGTTCGAGGGCACCCTGATCCTCGTGTCGCACGACCGGTGGTTCGTCGCCGAGCTGGCCACGCGCATCGTGGAGATCACCGAGACGGACATCCGCGACTTCAAGGGCAGCTACGAGGACTACGTCCACTTCTGCGGCGACGACCACCTCGATGTCGATACGGTCGTCCTCAAGGCGCAGAAGGAGCGGCGATCGAGTCGCTCGAGCGACGAGACTCCGGACGAGAGGGGCGCCGAAGGACGCTGCGCCGGGCCGGACGAGGAGGGCGCCCGTATCGCCGCAGGGGCCCCTCGGGAGGACGGCGCGAGACCCCCGCGTCCGAGCCCGAACCGGCTTCGGGAGATGAAGAAAGAGCGGGACCGCGCGTTCGCCGCGGTCGAGCGCGCCGAGGCGCGCCTCGCCGAGATCGACCAGCGGTTCTGCGAGCCGGGGTTCTACGAGTCGGCCGGTCCCGACGAGGTCGGCGAGCTCGAGTCGGAGCGCGACGGTCTACAGACCGCGCTGGCCGAAAGCATGGCGGAGTGGGAGCGCCTCGAGGCCGAGCTCGAGGGACTCTGAACTTGAACGTCGCGGGTCGGACACGTGTTGTACCGAACGTCCCACGTAGCGGCACCACCCTCACAGGAGTCACCCGATGTTCAAACGTCTCTCGTCCATCCTCGCGGCGACGCTCGTCGCATTGCCGGCCGGGCTCGCGGCCCAGACGGCGGTCGAGGATTCAGCGTTCATGGCCAGCCTCGAGTGGCGATCGATCGGGCCCGCGAACATGTCGGGGCGCGTCACCGACATCGAGGGGATCCCGGGCACGGCGACGTTCTTCATGGCCGGTGCGAGCAGCGGGATCTGGAAGACGGAGAACAATGGCACGACGTTCCGCCCGGTGTTCGACAACGAGCGGGTGATCTCGATGGGCGATCTCGCGATCGCGCCGAGCAACCCCGATGTCGTGTGGGCGGGAACGGGCGAGGAGGATTCTCGGAACTCGATCTCGCCGGGCGGCGGGATCTACAAGTCGACCGACGGCGGGATCACCTGGGAGCTCAAGGGTCTCGAGGACACCCAGATGATCGGCCGGATCGTCGTGCACCCCGAGGACGAGGACATCGTCTACGTCGCCGCGGTCGGGCCGTTGTGGAACGAGGGTGGCGGACGCGGTCTCTACAAGACGACCGACGGGGGGGACAGCTGGGAGCGCATCCACTACGTGAGCGATCGCGCCGGCTTCGTCGACGTCGACATGCACCCCAACGACCCGGACGTCCTGTGGGCCACGAGCTGGGAGCGCATCCGCGGGCCGTACTTCCTCCAGAGCGGTGGTCCGGGCAGCGCGATCTGGAAGACGACGGACGGCGGCGAGAACTGGGAGAAGGTCGAGGGCAACGGGCTTCCCGAGACCGAGATGGGGCGGCTCGAGATCGCCATCGCGCCGAGCTATCCGCGCGTCATGTACGCGGTCGTCGAGGCCGAGACACCAGACGAGCCCGACGAGAACGGCGAGAAGAACGGCTCGGGGCTCTACCGCTCCGACGACGGCGGCGAGACGTGGGAGTTCATGAACTCCGAGAACTCGCGCCCCTTCTACTACTCGGGCGCCTGGGTGTCGCCCGATGACCCCGACTTCATCTACTGGTCGTCGCTCGCGTTCTCGCGGGACGGCGGGAAGACGGTCGGGAACCCGGCGCAGGGCGTCCACGTGGACTATCACGCGCTGTGGTGGGATTCCGAGAACCCCGACCGGTTCATCCTCGGAAACGACGGCGGGATCGCGATCACCTACGACCGCGGCGGGAACTTCGACTTCGTGAACACCGTCCCGATGGGACAGTTCTACGCCGTCAGCTACAACATGGACACGCCGTACCGCGTATGTGGCGGGCTCCAGGACAACTATACGTGGTGCGGGCCTTCGACCCGGGCCGGCGGCTCGATCGACAACCACATGTGGTACTCGATCGGGGGCGGCGACGGGTTCTACGCCCCGCAGGATCCGACGAACCCAGACATCGTCTTCGGCGAGTCGCAGGGCGGCCGGATCTACTGGCGCAACACGAGGACGGGCGAGCGGCACGGTCTCGACCAGCCCGACTGGCGCGAGCGGACGAAGACGTTGCGCGACTCGATCGCGATCCTGTCGGGCGACGATCCCGACGACCCGCCTGCGTCGGCGATGCCGCAGATCGAGGCGCTCAGGGAGAGGGTGGCGGCCGACTCGGCGCTCTACGACCTGCGGTTCAACTGGAACACGCCGCTCGAGCTGTCCCCGCACGATCCGCAGACGCTTTACATCGGGTCGAACCGGGTGCTCAAGTGGACGTACGACACGGACGAGATGCAGCCGATCTCGCCCGACCTGTCGTACGCGGATCCGGAGAAGGTCCGGATCTCGACGACCACGACGGGCGGGATCACGCCCGACGTGACCGGCGCCGAAACCTATGCGACGATCGTGGCCCTGGCGGAGTCGCCGATCAACGAGGGCGAGCTGTTCGCCGGCACCGATGACGGGCGCGTGTGGCGCAGCCCCGAGGGAACCGAGTGGATCGAGCTCACCGACCGGTTCCCCGGCGTTCCCGAGGGCACGTACGTGAGCCGGGTCGAGCCCTCGAGCCACAACGCGAGCCGCTTCTACGTGACGTTCGACGGGCACCGGACGGGGGACTACACGCCCTACGTCTACGTGACCGACGACCGCGGCGAGACGTTTCGCGACATCGCGTCGAACCTCCCCACAGGTGGCCCCGACTTCGTGCACGTCGTGCGCGAGGATCCGGTCAACCCCGACCTGTTGTACGTGGGGACCGACGTGGGCGTCTACGTGAGCACGAACCGCGGCGGGTCGTGGACGAAGTTCATGAACGGCCTGCCGACGGTTCCCGTGCACGACCTCAAGATCCACCCGCGTGAGCGCGAGCTGATCGCCGGCACGCACGGGCGTTCGATCTGGATCGCCGACGTGGCGCCGCTCCAGCAGCTCGATGGCGGCATGCTGCCGACCGAGCCGACCCTGTTCGACACGAAGGTGGCGACGCAGTACGGCGATCCGCCCGTGGGCGGGGAGTTCATCGCGCAGCGCACTTTCCAGGGCGAGACGGGGAGCTACGGGGCCGAGATCGCGTTCTACGTACCCGCGGACGTGGCGGAAGCGCTCGCCGAGGAGGCGCGCGCGGAGGCCGCGGACTCGGAGGATGAAGAGGGCGAGGGGCCGCCGGCCGGCGGCCGCGCCGGCATGCGCGGCGGGGCCACGGCGCAGGCGCAGATCGCCATCCTGGCCGCCAACGGCGACACCGTGCAGACGATGGAGGCGCCGATCCGGGCGGGTCTCAACCGGGCGTACTGGCGGCTCAACCGCCGTGGCGAGCAGGAGGAGGAGGGCATGTCGCCGTCCGAGCGCGCCGACAGCATCCGCACCGCCCGCATGCAGGTGGCGATCGCCGATTCCCTCGTCGAGAACGAGGGCGTCGATCGCGAGCTCATGGATCGCGTGCTCGAGCTCATGCAGAGCGGCGATCAGGCGGCGATCGGTCGCGTCTTCGGTGGCGGTGGTGGAGGCGGGGGCGGCGCCGCGCGTGGCGGGTGGGATCCGCGACCGGCGGAGAGTTATCCCGAGCCGGCCCGCGAGGGGGCGCAGGCCCGCGGTCCCGCGGCGGGGGGTGAAGGCGGAGCGGGTCCGGCCGCCATGCGTCCGGTGTTCCAGCAGATGTTCAGCGCCATGCGCGACCGCGGCGCCGGCGGCTTCGGCCGGTTCTTCCGCGGCGGTGGCGGCGGTGGCGGCGGACTCGCCCCGGCCGGGACCTACACGGTGGCGGTCACGATCGGCGACGAGACGTACACCACGCCGCTCGAGGTCGTCCGCGAGGACGGCTTCGGGTTCTGGGAGGAGGAGGGCCCCAACTAGCCACAACCCCCCTGAGCGGCTGAGCGAAACGGGCGGCGCGGGTCACGAAGATCCGCGCCGCCCGTTGCATCGGGGTTCGGAGCGTCCTCGAAACAAACGATCCGGGTCCGTACGTTGTCTGATAGTGGACGACGGACATCGGATTCCGTCGCAGATCGGTGGACCATCCGGACCGAGGCCGAGAGACGCTCCCGTGTCGCTGTACGAAGAGCTCAGAAAACGTCACGTGCTCGAGGTCGCCCTGCTGTATCTGGGCGTCGCGTGGCTCTTCATCGAGATCACCCAGTTCGTGGTCGGCCAGTACGGTTTCTCGCCGAAGGTCCTCGACACCGTCTTTCTCATCGCCGCGCTCGGTTTCCCGGCGTTTCTCGTCATCGCCTGGTACCATGGCGAGCGCGGCCCACAGCGTGTGCGTCGCGGCGAGATGTCGCTGCTCCTCACCCTCGGCGTGCTCGCGGCCATCGGCACGTACCGGATCGCGACCGGCGAGGAGACCGGCGGCCCGGCATCGACGGATGACCAGGTGACGCAGCCGGGGGACGGCCGCTCGCTCGCCAACGCCCCGAACGCCGGGGCCGACCTGGGCGACCGATCGCTCGCGGTCCTGCCGTTCAGGAACAACGTGAGCGATGAGGAGCTCGCCTGGCTGGGGCCCGGACTCGCGGACCTCCTGACGACGAACTTCGCGCAGGTCGAGGCGCTCAGGGTCGTCGGTCGTCAGACGCTGTACGACCTCCTGACCGAGGAGGGACGGACCGAGAACGAGGAGATCCCCGACGCGCTCGCGTCGACCGTCGCCCGCGCCGCGGGGGCGCACCTGATGTTGTGGGGGACGATCTCGGGGACGCCCGACGACCTCGTGATCGATGCGCAGCTCATCGAGCTCGAGAACGGGACCGTGCTCGCGGGCGAGCGGGTGCGCGGCAGCGACGTGTTCGTGATGGTCGATTCGCTCACGGCGCGGCTCACGCGCGAGGTGACGGGCGGGCGACGCGGGCCGCCACGGATGGCGATCAGCCAGTTCGGCACGCGCGACCTCGAGGCGCTCGGGATGTTCCAGCAGGGGATCGCGTCGGAGCGTGCCGGGCGGCGAGACGAAGCGGACGAGTACTTCCTGCGCGCCGCGGAGAAGGACACGACCTTCATGCTCCCCGCGATCCGGCTTGCCGGCGGCGGCGCCCGGGGGCGGCCTCCCGAGATTCCGGAGGACGTCGACCTCGAGGCGCTGGCGGAGGTCGACGACATCGACGACATCGACTTCGACGACCCCGACTGGGAGTACCGGTGGGAGACGTGGAGCGAGGACGTCGACTGGGCGGAGCTCTCTCCCGACGAGCGCGAGGCCCTGCTCGCGGCGGAGCGCGCGCGCGCCGAGCGACAGGCTATCGTCGCCGAGGCGCACAAGGAGCGCGCGATGCGGTGGCTCGAGCAGTCGGGTGTACTCGCGCAGGGCGAAGCGCTGCTCGGCGACCTCGACGACGCCTCCCGCGAAGAGCTCATTCTGAAGCTCGACTCGACCCTGGCCGCCACCCTCTCGCACGTACGGATCATCACCTCGGGCAATGTGACGCGCGCGATCACGGCGGCCGAAGCGGCGGCCGCGCGCGACACCGGCGGAGGCCGCTGACCGGATCCCGGCAGCGGCCGTCTGGACGGGCGCGCCGAATCTCCGCACTGTAGGGGGTCGGCGGCGCGTCGATCTCCCTGATCCGTTGTCCGGCCGACCAGGCACGCCCCACACAGGAGGTCGGGATGGAACGCCGTTCGTTTCTGCGCACGGGTCTCGCCGGATTCGGCGTCGCGGGACTCACCGCCAGCCCCCTCGGGGCGACCGTACGAGGCAGGGCGTTCGCGCCTCTCTTCAACCCCCGCGCCGCGGCCGATGGCGTCGTCAAGCTGAACTCGAACGAGAACCCGCTGGGGGTCGCTCCCTCGGCGCGCGAGGCGGTCGTGGGCGGGCTCGACGAGGCGAACCGCTACCCCGGCGCGACCGGCGAGCAGGTGTTCGCCGCGCTGTCCGAGCACCTGGGGGTACCGGCCGACCACATCTTCCTCGGTGCCGGCTCGACCGAGATCCTCCGCGTGTCGGTCCAGGCGTGGGCGGGTCCCGGGGCGCGGCTGATCTACGCTCAGCCGACGTTCGAGGACGTGCCGGGGTATGCGAAGCCGTTCCCGTTCGAGCATGTCACCGTGCCGCTCACCTCGGGCTACGAGCACGACCTCCCGCGGATGCGCGAGGAAGCCGAGAAGGCGAGCGGCCCGACGATCGTCTACGTGTGCAACCCCAACAACCCGACGGGCGGGATCACGCCGACCGCGCCGATCGAGGCGTGGATGCGGGAGGCGGGCGAGCAGACCCTCTTCCTCATCGACGAGGCGTACTTCGAGCTCGTCGACGACGCGCGCTACCGCACCGCCATCCCGTTCGTGAGCGACATGCCGAACGTGATCGTCGTCCGCACCTTCTCGAAGATCTTCGCGATGGCCGGGATGCGGCTCGGGTACGGCGTCGCGCACCCCGCGACCGTACGCCGGATCGCTCCCTTCACGACCCGCAACAACCCGAACCACCTCGCGGGCGTGGCCGCCGTCGCGTCGCTCGCCGACCCCGAGCTGATCGGCCGCAGCATCGCCGTGAACGACGAGGCGCGGACGCTCGTCACCGACTGTCTCGACGACCTGGGCATCGAGCACCTGCCGAGCCAGACGAACTTCATCATGCACCGGATCCGGGGTGAGCTGCTCACCTACAACAACCGGATGATGGACGCCGGGTTCGCTGTGGGGCGGCCGTTCCCGCCGATGCTCGACTGGAGCCGTCTGTCGATGGGCATGCCCGATGACATGGCCCGGTTCGCCGAGACGCTCAGAGACTTCCGCTCGAAGGACTGGATCTAGAAGCGCGGCCGGGCCGCCGCCCCGGCGGCCCCGTGTACCAAAACCACACCCCCCCCCCTTTTATCGGTCGGGGGCGAAGACAAGCCCCCCCCCCCGGGCACCAATGGGGAGCGAACGGCCCGCTTGTCCAGGGTATAATCGGGCGGAGTTGTG
>JAWWCR010000195.1:0-8083 GCA_033720355.1 Gemmatimonadota bacterium | reverse complement strand
CGACCGTGCCGCCGAAGAACTCGATCCCGTCGTCGAGACCCATGTGGGACTGGATGTGGTCGAGCTGCGTGCCCGAGCCGACGCCGTTCAGCGTGAGGCCGTTGAGCTCGTTGCCGAAGCTCACCTCGTAGCCCGCATACTCGATCCGGACGTAGCTGAGCCGGCCGCTGTCGTCGTCGAGGACCGTGCCGCCGTACGGGCCCGAGTTCCCCTCACCGATGCAGTCGTCGGACGGGAAGTTGCAGATCGAGCGCCCGTTGAGGACGACGCCGCCCCAGTCGCCACGGTCACGCGAGCCGACCGGCGCGGAGCTCGTGAACACGATCGGGTCCGTCGCGGTCCCGGCGGCCTCGAGTCGGCCGCCCTGCCGGACGATGAGCGCCGACCCCGTGAAGTCGACGTCACCTCTGAGAGTGGTCCCGGCGGGGATGTTGAGCACGCCCCCGTCCTCGACGATCACGGTACCCTGGATCAGGTAGTCGATGCTCGAGTCGAGCGTGACGTTCCCCGTGATCGTCCCCGAGAGGATGTTGTCCGCCGACGGGGGCGGCGGGGGCGACACCGGCCCGGTCGGGTCGTCGTCGCTACACGCCGCCATAAAGCCGAACAGCACCGCCAGCGCGAGGCCGAGCCGGCTATTCCGAGTGAGAAACTTCATGTCGAATCTCCTATCGCCCCGTTTCGTCCATGAATCGCGCGCGACCGGAGCGCGGGTCGCGCGCGGCAGGCGGCGGGCCCGTCCGGGCCGCCGACGTTCCTGAGGTTCGGGTCGGATCTCACCGCTGCGGCTGGCCTGTCGGCTGCCACGAGAGCTGGAGCTTGAACACACGCCCCGGGGTCCAGCCCCGGAGGGGGTCGCCGCCCTGGGTGAACTCGACGCGGCTGGCGAGGATATCCTCGGCCGCGACCTTCACATCGACCCGGTCGGTGATCGGCTGCTGGAGGACGACATCGAGCTGGTCGCGAGGCTCCTCGATCACATCGGGCAGGAACTGCGTCCCCACCTGCGCGATGCGGTCGCCGAACCGGTTGTAGAGAATCGTCAGGGCGGTATTCGTCGATGGGACGAACCAGTTGACCCCGGCGTTGATGACGTAGGGCGACTGGCCCTGGAGTCGTCGAAGCCGCGGGACGATCTCGATCGGGACCGCGCCCACCCCGGGGACCCACACGGTCGCCTCGGTCCCCGTATCCACCTCCGAATCGACAAGCGTGAGGTTCACGTTGACCGCGAGGTTCTCGAGGCTCTCGGTCAGGAAGCCGAGGGCCGACCGCACCTCGAGCTCGGTGCCGATGTTCTCCGCGCCGTCGGCGTTGGTCCAGCTCGCGATGAACTCGGTGCTGGGGTACACGACCTCTTCGATCGGGTCGGTGAAGTTCTTGTAGAACGCGCTGACGGCGAAGACGGCGCCGGGAGAGGGGAACCATTCCCAGCGCGCGTCGAGGTTGGTGATCCGCGAGCGCATCAGCGTGGGGTTGCCGACGCGCAGATACCCGCCGGCGAAGTCGGCGAACGAGAACGGCGCGAGCTCGCGGAACTCGGGTCGCGCGAGCGTGCGCGAGCCGGCGAAGCGGAGGTTCATCGCCTCGTTCAGTCCCCACGTCAGCGTGGCGCCGGGCAGAAGGTCGGTGTCGTCGAGCGCGGCGCCCGTGAGCGGGTCGAGGCTGGACTGGAAGATGTCGACCGGGTCCACGTTCTGTTGCGTGCTCTCGATCCGCAGTCCGCCCGCGAACCGCAGACGCGGAAGCAGCTCGATGTCGGCCACCACGTAGCCCGCCAGGGTCGTGAGGTCCGCGTCGTAGTTGTCGGGTCGGAAGGTCGCTTCCTGCACCTGGAGGCTGTCGGGCGAGATGTGCTCGGGGGCGAACAGCTCGTCGGGGGGAAGCGCCCGGACGTCGTCACCGAGGACACCCTGCGGGAGGAACCGGAAGCGCCTGGTGTACACGTCGCGAACCCGGCGGAACGCCGCGCCGCCGACCTCGATCGTTCCGGGGTACCGCTCACCCGAACCGGGATCTGGAGATCGAGGGACCCGTTGTAGGCGTTCTCCCCGAGATCCTGGTGGAAAATGCTGCCGCTCTGGATGAACGTGTCGAACAGGAACTGTCCGCCCTCCGTCTGGCGGTACAGGACCTCGCGGGTGTTCGGCTCGTAGCGCCCCGTGCGCGCGAAGGCGCCGCGCCACTGAAGCGTGGTGCCCCCGAGGATCGACGAGAGGAGGTGCTTCCCGTCGAGCCTCGTCTGCCACAGCGTGTTCTCGATGTAGCGGACGCGGGTGCTCAGCTGATCCGTGTTCGAGTCGAGGTTGAAGCCTTCGAGGACCCTCGACTCATCCTGGGTGAGGCGGTTCAGGAGACCCGAGAACGTGATCGTGCTCGACGGGCTGACCGCGATGTCGGCGTTCAGCATCCCTCCGAGCGACACCTCGCGGGTAGTCGCCTGACCGGTGTAGTCGACCTCGGGGTCGAGAATCCCCGACGCGGCGAAGACGCGCTCGTAGTAGTCCTGGCGGCGGCCCCAGTCGTTCGAGTAGTCGCCGGTGATGAAGATCCCCAGTGACTTCCGGCCGATGGGGATCTCGGTAGCGACCGCCATGTCGATGCTCGAGTTGACCGGCAGGTCCTTCGCGATGCCCGACCAGCCCGGCGAGAACTGCTCGCCGATGAACTCGAGCTCTTCGGGGGTGAAGTTCGACTCGTTGAGCGGGATATTCGCCGGTATCGTGCCGGGCAGCTCGCGGTATCCGTCGTCGAACCCCAGGAAGTCGAACCCGCCGCCCGCGTAGTCGAGACCCGTCTCGAAGGTGCTCTGCGTGTCGTACCCGAGGGATCCGGCGACCGTGAAGAAGTTCTGGCCGGGCACCTTTCGGGTCGTGATCTCCACGAGACCGCCGGCGTAGTCGCCGGGCTTGCTCGGCAGATAGCTCTTGGACGTCGAGACGCTCTCGATGAAGCTCGCCGGAACCAGGTCGAGCGGGACGGCCTTCCGGTCGGGGACCGGCGACGGCATCACCGCGCCGTCGATCGTGGTGTTGCCGTACCGCTCGCCGAGACCGCGGACGTAGACGAAACGGTCGCCGACGACCGAGACGCCCGGCACACGCGTCATCGCGGCGGCGGCATCTCCGTCCGGCGACCTCGAGATCTGCTCGCGACCGATCGCGTCGGTCACGGCGGCCGCCGTGCGTCGGTTCTCGAGGAGCGCGGTCGTCGTCCCCCGCTCATCCGCGACCGAGACCGTGAGCTCCCGCATCTCGACCGCCTGCGGGGGGAGCGACACGTCGACGACGGTGACCTGCCCGGCGGTCACGACCACGCTCGTCACCGTCTTCTGCGCGTAACCGATCAGACGGATCTGCAGGTCGTAGGTCCCTGCCGGGATGTCGTTCAGGCTGAATCGCCCGTCGACGTCGGTGACCACGCCCGTGCTGAGCGACGCGATCGTCACCTGCGCGAGCGCGAGCGGTCGCGCGGTCTCCTCGTCCAGGAGGCGGCCGGAGACCCGGCCGACGTCCTGGGCACGCGCGGGGCTTGCCGCCGCGAGTGCCGCAATGGAGAGCACGATCGCGATCGGGAGCGCGGGTCGCGCCCCTCGCAAACCACGAAATGACACCATGAAGCCGTTCCTCCAGGAGAGTCCTGCTGCTGCGTGGGCCCGCTACCGGGTGCGGAGGATAGGCGCCGTGCGTAACGGCCAAGGAGGGGATTCGTCACGATGTGGTCACGACCTCGAAGCGGGTCGGTGACGGTGTGAAGGGCGCTCCGACGTGATGTCGTGATCAGGACCCGAGAGATGAGGCCCCGGGTAACGGGGTCGCGGCGCCGCGGAGGACTGCGTGACAGAATCGTTACATATATGTTACCGCAGTATTGACAGGCGTGACCCAGGATCACCGCGGTGTGCCATCCGGTCTTCGGGAGGCGGACGGGAGCGTCTCGCTTCGAGGCGCCGACCGCAAAACAGACGGAATCGATGAAGATTGACGCACAGATCCTGGTCGTCGACGACGAACCCGACATCCTGAGCGTGCTCGTGTACCACCTGAGCCGCGAGGGATACCGGGTGACCACCGCGGTGAACGGGCAGGGGGCGCTGGCGACGGCGGAGACGGACCGGCCGGACCTGATCATCCTCGATCTCATGCTCCCGGGCATGGACGGTTACGAGGTGCTACAGCGGCTGCGGCGCGACGAGCGGACCCAGGCGATTCCCATCATCCTCCTCACGGCGCGTCGCGAGGAAGAGGAGCGGGTGAAGGGCTTCGAGGTCGGCGCGGACGACTACATCACGAAGCCGTTCAGCGCGAGGGAGCTCGCACTGCGTGTCGAGGCTCTGCTGCGACGGTCGAAGGCCGAGCCGGTTTCGACCGGACGGCGGATCTCGGTCGGACCGGTCGAGCTGGACCGCGAGGCACACCGGGCGTTCTCGGAGGGGAGCGAGGTCGAGCTCACGCCTCTCGAGTACCGTCTCCTCGAAGTGTTGCTCGAGCGGCGGGGCCGGGTCCAGACGCGGCGTCAGCTGTTGCAGGCCGTTTGGGACACCAACGCCGCGATCGAGACGCGGACCGTCGACATGCACGTCGCGAGGTTGCGGACGAAGCTCGGCGAGTCGGCTCCGCTGATCGAGACCGTGCGCGGCGTCGGCTACCGCTTCAAGGCGGTGGACAGGTAGCCCCTCCCGGGCGCGCCGATTCCGTGGACGGATCGGAGCGACTGACGTGAAGCTCGCCACACGGTACTACGTCCTTCTGGCGGTCTCTCTGGTGGCCGCGTTCGTCGTTCTCCAGGACATCGGAGCCCGCACGATCAGGCGCTCCGGCGAGACCGAGACGGCGCGCATCCTCGAGCAGGGCGCGCTCATGACGTCGCGCCTGCTCGCCGACCGCCCCTTCGACGACCCGCTCGCCGATTCGCTGGGCGCCGCGCAGGGTCTCCGCGTCACCCTGATCGGCCCTGACGGCACCGTCCTCGGCGACTCCGAGGTGCCGGCGACGCGCCTGCCATCCGTCGAGAACCATGGCGGCCGGCCCGAAGTGCGTGCCGCGCTCGACGGCTCCCCCGGCACGGCATCGAGAGCGAGCGAGACGATCGCCCAGCGACAGGTCTACGCGGCGGTTCCCTCGCCGAACGGCGCGCTCCGTCTCTCCGCACGACTCGAGGGCGTCGAGTCGGCGGTCGTGAGGATGCGCCAGATGATGCTCGTCGCCCTGTTCATTGGGCTGATCCTCGGATATCCCGCGACCCACCTGGTGACCAGACGCACGGCCGGCCGCCTCGACGCCGTCCAGGCCACCGTGAGCGGGCTCGCGGCCGGGGATTTCACAGGACGCACGAGACTGCCGGGCGGCGACCGCGTCGCCGCGCTCGGGCAGGCGGTGGACCGTCTCGCCGACACGCTGGAAGAGCGTGTGGGCCGGTCCGACGAGCATACGGGCGACCTCCGGACGATGTTCGACAGCCTCGACGATGGGGTCGCCTTCGTGAACCCCGAAGGCCTTCTCCAGATCAGAAACTCCGCGTTCGAGCGCTGGGCGGGCCGCGGGCTCGAGCGGGGCGCACGGATGAGCGCGGTCTTCCGGTCGCCCGAGATCCTTTCGGCCGTGGAGACCGCTCAACAGGGAACCTCCACGACGGAGGAGATCCGTCTCGGAGAACGCACGCTCCTGATGTCCGCGCGTCCGCACCGCGGCGGGGCGCTCCTGATCCTCCGCGACCTGACCAACCTGCGACGGCTCGAGGGCGTGCGGCGCGACTTCGTGGCGAACGTGTCGCACGAGCTCAAGACGCCGCTCACCAGCATCGTGGGGTTCGCGGAGGCGATATCGGGTGGAGAGCTCCCCGCGGAGACCGCGGACGATTTCGCCACCCGGATCCTCGCCAACGCCACGCGGATGCGACGGCTCGTCGACGATCTGCTCGATCTCTCGCTCATCGAGTCGGGCAGCTGGAGCCCGTCGCTCGAGCCCGTCCCGATCGGCCGGTTCGCCCACGAGGTCTGGGACGAGCTCTCGAGCGGACCCGAGGTCCGCGATGTCGAGCTCGACGTCGACGACCCCGACGTCTCGGTCGTCCAGGCCGACGCCCGGGCCGTCCGTCAGATCCTCCAGAACCTCGTGGGCAACGCGCTCCGATACGCGCCGGCGGACAGCGCCATCGCGATCAGGGTGCGTCCCGCCGGAGCCTTCGTGCGGACCGAAGTGATCGACGCCGGACCGGGGATCCCCTCCGCCCACCTCGGGCGCGTCTTCGAGCGCTTCTACCGCGTCGACCCCGGACGCTCGCGCGAGGAGGGGGGGACGGGGCTCGGGCTCGCGATCGTGAAGCATCTGGTGGTCGCGCACGGGGGCGATGTGGGCATCGAGAGCGAGGTCTCTCGCGGAACGACCGCGTGGTTCACCCTCCCCGTGTCGAGCGAGTCGCTCGCACACTCGACGTCTGTTACCTGACGGATACGAGGCCGTCGCGTCCCGGTGATCGGCGACCGCCACCGTCCTTACGTTCGCCGATTCCCTGCAACAACCTATTCCGTAACGTTACCGAGCGAATACACGTTTGTTACAGAACACCCGGAGTTTCTTGACGTTTCCGGTTACACACGCCGGATCGGAGGCGCGCGCGGGGCTACGCCACGTCGCGCGTTCGCCACGAACGAACGTCAGGGAGGGTGCTCTTGAACCGATGGCTGCGTTCCGTCTCGACGGCGGCGTTGCCGGCCCTGTTCTTCCTCGGGGGGACGGCCGGGGCCGGGGCCCAGACCGTGGAGTCCGATGCGCTACGTGTCGAGCTGGGGGGTCGCGTGCAGGTGCAGGGGGCGACGAGCTCCTGCTCGGATTACACGATCGACGGCAACCCGGACTCCGCTTGCTTCCAGGATGTCCCGACGGCCGACCTGTTCATGCGGCGGTTGCGTCTCCGCGTCGACGTCGAGTTCAACCGCTGGATCAGCGCGCGCTTTCAGCCGGACTTCGCGAGGCTCGACGAGTTCCGCGTGGCCGACGCGTACGGGCGGCTGAACCTCAACCCCGACGCGGAGACCACGCACGCCCGGATCACGATCGGCCACTTCAAGCGGCCGTTCGACGGGTTCCAGCTGCACAGCTCGACACAGATCCTGACGATCGAGCGCGCGCTGCTCATTCCGGGTCTCCTGGTGCCTTCGTACGGCACGCTCAGCGTCACGAGCTCGCTCTCGGAACGCGATATCGGGGTGATGATCGACGGGGGCGTCGCGAGTGACCTGTTCCACTACTGGCTGGGGCTGTTCAACGGGAACATCGCGTTCGCGAACCGCGACGACAACAACGGCAAGCAGCTCGTGGGACGCGCGCAGGTGAACCTCACCGCCGGAGACATGCCGCTCGCGCTCGCGGTCGCGGGGACGATCGCCGACCGCGGGTTCGAGAACGATGACGGCAGTCTCGCGAGCAAGTCGCACGGCGCGTACGAGGTGTTCGCCGAGCTCGGTGACTTCGGGAGCGGACCCCACCTCATGGCCGGGTTCGTCAGCGGGAAGAACGTGCTGCAGACGCCGGCGGGCGATCTCCCCGATCTCGTCGCCGGCGACGACTTCGCGAGCATGTTCACATGGCAGGCGATCGGCGGCTGGAAGCTCGAGCTGGAGGGCAACTTCTTCCTCGAAGCGGTCGAGCCGGTCTTCCGGATCATGATGGCCGACCCGAACGGCGATCTCGACGGCGACACGGTGTGGGGCTACACGCCCGGCGTGCAGCTGTTCTTCGACGCCCGCAACAAGGTGGCGATCAACTGGGATCTGGTCTCGCTCTCGGGCGACCGCCGCGGCGAGAACTCGTTCAGGGTGCAGTACCAGTTCTACTACTAGCTCAGGCGCGATACAGGAGACCGAGATGATGAAGGATCGGATTCAGACGCTGCTACTGGCCGGCACCACGATCTCGTTCGTGGCGTGCGGAGGCGGCGACGAAGGCGAGGGCGGTCTCTCGGGCTCGGTCGCGATCGACGGATCGAGCACGGTGTTCCCGATCAGCCAGGCGATGGCCGAGGAGTTCATGATCGCCAACCGGGGAACCCAGGTGACCGTCGGGGTCTCGGGGACCGGCGGCGG
>JAWWCR010000194.1:0-8126 GCA_033720355.1 Gemmatimonadota bacterium | reverse complement strand
TACGGCGATCTGATGAGCGAGTACGCTTCGCTTCGCGGTCTGAGACGTCTGATGATCCCGGTCCCCGTCCTCACGCCGCGTCTGTCGAGCCTGTGGCTCGGGCTCGTGACGCCGGTGTTCTCGAGGATCGGGAAGAAGCTGATCGAGGGTCTGCGCAACGAGACGGTGGTCGGCGACCCCGGGCCGGCGCGGCGCTTCGGCGTCGAGCCCCTCGGCGTCCGGGACGCGATGCGGCGCGCGCTCGCGAACGAGGACAGGGAGGTCGCCGAGACGCGTTGGTCCGACGCCGTGTCCGCGGTCGGTCAGCCGCGTGGCTGGGGCGGTGTCTCGTTCGGCAACCGCATCGTGGACTCGCGGACTGCCCGCACGTCGGCCGAGCCGCCCGACGTATGGGCTCCGATTCGCCGGCTGGGCGGTCGTGCCGGCTGGTACTACGCGACCTGGCTGTGGCGCCTCCGCGGCGCGATCGATCTCCTCCTCGGCGGGCCCGGGTTCCGCCGGGGTCGTCCGCACCCCGACCACATCCGTGTCGGCGACCCCATCGACTTCTGGCGTGTCGAGGCGATCGACCCGGCGCGCTCGCTCACCCTGCGAGCCGAGATGCGGCTACCGGGCCGCGCGTGGCTGCAATTCGAAGTCGAGGATCGCGACTCCGGCAGCGAGGTGAGGCAGACCGCCGTCTTCGACCCCATCGGCGTCTTCGGACGGCTCTACTGGTACGGGCTGTATCCGCTCCACTCCATGATCTTCCGCGGGATGCTGCGCGAGGTCGTCTCGCGGGCGGAGCGCGGCGCCGCGCTCACCCCCGTAGCCAGCCGCGCAGCTCCTGGAAGGAGCTGAAGCGGATCGCGCCGATCTCGGCGAGCACGTCGTCGTAGGATGACGTCGCCGCGCCCCCGACCACGATCGGCAGCGCCCGCGGAAGCCGCTCTCTCAGGGTCCGCAGCTCGCGCGCGATTCCGCGGTCCCCGAACGGATAGACCAGGCTGATCGCGACCGCTTCGGCATCGGCGTCGAACGCCGCCCCCGCGATGTCCTCCGCGGGGAGGTCTGCGCCCAGGTAGCGTACGCGCCGCCCCGCCGCCGCCGCCGTGATCGCCGCCGAGAATGCGCCCAGCTCGTGCCGGTGGCCCTGTACCGTGGCGACGACGATGACGCCCGCGTCGGTCTTCGCCTCGAGGTGGTCGAGCAGCCAGTCGCTCACGCGCCGGATCACCGCCGACGCGAGGTGCTCGTGCGCCGTCGAGATGTCGTTGTGCGACCACGCCTCCCCGATCGCCCCCAGAAGCGGGCCCACGAGGTGGTCCAGGTAGGTCGTGGTGTCGAGGGTGATCGCCGCGCGGCGGAGGATCGCGTCGAGGGCATCGCCGTCCATGCGCGCCACGGCCGGCAGGGCCTCCTCGAGACTCGCGGCCACCACCTCGGCGGCCTCCTCCGGGGGCGCCGGCGCGGCGTCCACCGCTCGCTCGTCCTCGACCAGAAGCTCCGCCAGCTCGTCGTCGGAGAGATCGGCGATCTGGCCGATCTGCCGTCCGCCCAGCTTGAGCCGGTGCAGCATGCGAAGCCGCTCGACGTCCCGGTCCGAATAGAGCCTGTGGCCGCCGGACGAGCGAGCCGGAGACACCACGCCGTACCGGCGCTCCCACGCGCGCAGCGCGTGACTGGTCAGCCCGGTCCGCTGCGTGACGACCGCCATCGGGTGGCGGGGCTCGAGCCGGTCGTTCTCGGTCACAGGTCACTCCCGTGTGGGACAGGTCAGTCGGCGAGCACCGAATGTACCGCCGTCAAGATAATGTACAAGTATTCTTCTCTACACAACCTTGACAACCCATCTCCAGTCGACCATATTCCTCGACATAAGTTAGACGCTGTACCCCTCTCAAGGAGATAAAGCCATGTTGCACCCCTCTTTGCTTCGCGTCGCGCTCGTCGTCATCGGCATCGGTCTGGTCGCCTCGGCGTGTGACGACGACGATCCGGTGGCGCCCGAGCAGCAGCCCGACATCGTCGAGACCGCGATCGATGCGGGCTCGTTCGAGACCCTGGTCACCGCCGTCCAGGCCGCGGGTCTCGTCGAGACGCTTCAGGGACCCGGGCCGTTCACAGTGTTCGCGCCGAGCGACGAGGCGTTCGCCAGGCTCCCCGCCGGGACGGTCGACAACCTGCTGCTGCCCGAGAACCGGGATCAGCTGATCTCGATCCTCACCTACCACGTCGTGCCGGGCCGACTGCTCGCCGGTGACGTCCTGAACTCGACGACCCTCACGACCGTCCAGGGGCAGACGCTCGCGGTGAGCCTGGACGGCGGGACGCCGAAGGTGAACGATTCGGCGATCGTCGCGACCGATATCGAGGCGTCGAACGGCGTGATCCACGTGATCGACACCGTGCTTCTCCCGAACTGAGCTCCGACAACCCCCAACACGCGTCCGCGGCCCCTCCTCCCGCGCGACGCTGGAGCCCCGCCCCGGTCCCTCGGGATCGGGCGGGGTCTGTTCTTTGTCGCCCGGGGATCGCCGGCAGTATCCTCCGGGATGACCACCGAAGATTCGATCGTCCGCTTCGACGGGCGCGCCCACGACTACGACAGACATCGTCCCCGGTATCCCCGGGCATTGTTCGACGCCCTGGCGAACGAGCTGGCGATCGGCCCCTCGACCGTCGTCGTGGATCTCGGCTCCGGGACGGGTCTCTCCGCGGAGCCCCTCCTCGCGCTGGGGTGCACGGTCCACGCCGTCGAGCCGAACGCCGGGATGCGCCGGGTCGCCGAAGATCGGCTGGGGGACGAGCCGGGTTTCCACAGCGTCGCCGGCCGGGCCGAGCGGACGACGCTGCCCGGGGCCTGCGCGGATCTCGTCGTCGCCGCGCAGGCGTTTCACTGGTTCGACCGTGCCGCGACGCGCGGCGAGATGCGGCGGATCCTCCGACCCGGCGGTAGGGTGGCGCTGTTCTGGAACAGCCGCAGGACCGACACCGCGTTCAACGCCGACTACGAGGCGCTGATCGAGAGGTATGCGACCGATGACCGGTATCTCAGGTGCCGGCGCGGGGCCGGCGAGCCGGTCGAGAGCTTTTTCGCCGAGCCGCCTCGCTACCTGGAGTTCGACAACGCGCAGGAACTCGATCTCGAGGGTCTGAGGGGGCGGCTCGAGTCGTCGAGCTACGCGCCCCGGCCCGGTGACCCCCGCCACACCGGGATGCTCGGCGAGCTCGATGCTCTGTTCGCCCGCCACGAGCGGGCAGGCCGCGTCACCTTCGCCTACCGGACCGAGCTCTACCTCGGGGTCGTGTAGCCGACTCTCCCACGGTGTGACGAAGTGCCTGGCACGGCGGAGTCACAAATCCCGATCCATAGACATTCTATGTATACCGGAACGACTCTGGAGAGGGGGCTAATCCCATGACACGACGCGTGACCGAACGTCGCTCGATTCTCGCGGCCGGCGGCCTGTGCCTGCTCGCGTGCGGAGGAGGAGGCTCGACCGGACCCACGCCGCCACCGCCGCCACCACCGCCGCCCGGGGCGCTGCCGAGCGTGGCTGTCCGCGAGGTGCTCGATGTCGAGAACTTCGCCGACGGACGCGATCTCAGCGTGGAGTTCGGGCGCGTGAACGACGAGAGCCGGGTCGCGGAGTACCGGGTCCTGGTGGCGCCGGAGAACGCCGCGGCCGGTCTCGACCTGGCCGCCGCCGCGGCCCTCGCGGTCGACCGGGTGACGTCGGTGTCGCCGACCGGCACGGACCAGACGATCCGGCTCGACAGCGGGTCGCTCGATACGGGGGGCGAGCCGATCGGCGAGGGGACGCCCTACGTCGTCCTCGTGCACGCCGTGTCCTCGGTTGCCGGGGTGGACGGGTCGCTCTCCGCGCCCTCGTCATCGATCACGCTCGCGCAGACCGACCTCGTCCGCACGCTCACCGAGCCGATCGACGCCGGGTCGGGAGGGATGGCCGTGGACGCCCAGGGCAACATCTACTCGGCCGACTTCGGTGCGTCGCTGAGCGGCCCCCCGGGCACGGAGGTCTACCGGATCACGCCCACGGGCGAGGTGACCGTGTTCGCGACCGGGCTCGTCGGGGCCTCGGGCAACGCCTTCGACTCGAACGGCAACCTCTTCCAGTCGAACATCGGCGCCGATCGCGTGAGCCGGATCGACCCCGACGGCACGGTGACGACCTTCGTGACCGAGGGGATCTCGAACCCGGTCGGGATCGCGATCGACGAGAACGACGACCTCTACGTCGCCAACTGCGGCGACAACACCATCCGGCACGTGACGAGCGGGGGCACGTCCACCCACTTCGCCGGCGGGCCCATGCTGAACTGTCCGAACGGGATCGCCCTGGCGTCGGACGGCAATCTCTACGTCGCGAATTTCGGAAACGGCAACGTCATCCGTATCGCGCCCGACGGCGCGATGTCGCAGTTCGCCGTCGTCCCCGGCGGCAACAACGGGCACATCACGTTCGCGAACGGCGTGCTGTACGTCGTCGCGCGGGCCGCGAACCAGATCTACCGGCTCGAGCTCGACGGCACGCTCACCCTGCTCGCGGGCACGGGCGAGCGCGGGCGGACCGACGGGGCCGCGCTCACGTCGCGGCTGTCGCTCACGAACGACATCGCGGTGAGCCCTGACGGAGGCACGCTCTACTTCAACGACGTCGTCGGGGGCACGGACTTCAACGTGATCAGCCCGGTCGTGATAAGGAGTCTCGAGTTGTTACCGGACAGCTGAGACGTGTCGGACGGTGATCCGCTACCGATCGGTCAGCAGGGTCTCGCCCTTCACGGCCCACGACGCGCCGAAGGCCCAGAGCGCGAGCGTCTCGAGCCAGAACACGGGCTTCCACCGGGCGAGCGGGGTGTCGTCGGGCAGCAGGGCGTAGGCCCCGGCGAGGGCGATGGCGCCGACGATGATCCACCCGCACGTCCGGTACAGGCGGTTGCGGACGAGCTTCATCGGCGTCGGGTCGGCGCCGGATCTGGTGAACAGGAAGAGGCTGAAGCAGGCGAGGACGAGAAAGAAGCCTGCCGCCGAGACGAAGTGGACGGTGCGCTCCCACCCGGCCGCGGTGCTCGGGAACAGGGCCACGGCGAGGGCGAGGATGCAGGCGAGGTTGCCCGCGAGGTCGTCCCTGGCGTCGTACCCGCGGTAGGTGAACAGGAACCACGCGATCGTGAACAGAACGCCCACGAAGACGTCGCGCGTCCTGAGACCGTAGTAGTCGCTGATCGAGGGACGGATCTCGTCGCACCCGCACAGGGCGAACCCGAGGACGGCGAGCACGACGGGGAGACCGATCCCGAGCAACCCGACCACCCGCCTCAGGGTGAGGTAGGAGACGAGCGGCTGTTCCCTGGGGTGCCCGGACACGCGAGTCCTCCGGTCGTGCATGACGACCGGTTGGATGCGCGGTCCGGGCGGTTCCTTACCGCCCGGCGCTCAGAGCTGACGGACGATCTTGACCGCCGTGCCGTACGCCAGGAGCTCGGGCGCGCCCGACATGACCTGCGAGGTGACGTGCCGGGGCTTGCCCGGCGGTCCGTCGCTCAGGGAGCCGTGCCGAGGAGGACGGCGGCGATCGCCGACCGATCGATCGTCGCACCGTTCAGGTGGACGGCCGAGATCCGCCGCGTGTTCGCGATATCGTCGAGCGGGTTCGCATCGAGCACGATGAAATCGGCCCGCTTCCCCACCTCGATGGTCCCGACATCATCGAGCCGCATCAGATCGGCCGAGGTCGCCGTGGCCGCGACGATGACCTCCGCCGGCGTCATCCCCGCCCGCACCATGTCCGCCATCTCCTGGTGCGGCGCCCATGCGGTGCTGCCATCGGTGCCGAACGCGATGCGGACGCCCGCGCGGTCGAGACGCGCGAGGTTGCGGGCCTGGATCCCGAACGCCTCCTGCGCCTCGGGGCGCTCTACCGACGCGGCCTGCATCTCGGCGAGCCGGTCGGCGGGGACGGTCGCCGCGAGCCAGCCCAGGTCCTCGGGGACACCGGGGCCCGGCAGGTTCGGGACGAGGACGACGCCCGGTCGCTCGAGCCACAGGGCGACCAGCTCGTCGTCGATGTCGCGGTCCCGGATCCCGTGGGCGAACGCGTCGACGCCGGCCCGGAGGAGTCCCTTCGCATCCTCGAGCGTGAAGACGTGCGCGGTCACGAGCAGCCCGTGCGCGTGGGCCTCGTCGATCACGGCGCCGTACAGCTCGGGGCTCAGCTTCTCGTATTGGCCGCCCCGGTCGTCCACCCAGATCTTCACGATGTCGACGGACCGGGCCGCAAGCTCGCGGACGGCGGCGCGCGCCTCCTCCTCCGTCGTGACCCAGAACGGAACCTCGGAGCGTCCGGGCTCGGGCGCGGTGATGCCCCGGCCGGCCGTGAGCGCGCGGGCCGCGTCGGGGACCGTCTCCCCGCGCATCGCGAACGGGACGTCGCCATCGTCGAGCCCGAGGCTCACGACCGTGCCGGCGCCCCAGTACGCCATGTGGCGGAGCTGGCTCGTGCGCTCGGCCCGCTCGGGCGACACGTGCACGTGCGCATTGACGATCGCCGGCATGACCGTCCTGCCCGTCAGATCGACGCGCACGGCCGTCGGGGGGACGCCCACCTCGGCCGCCGACCCGACCGCGGTGATGCGCCCATCGGCGACGTGGAACACCGCGTCCTCGATCACGGATCCGTCGCCGACGATGACGCGGGCCCCCTCGTACGAGGTGACGGTGCCGTCGCCGGACTCGGCGCAGGCGGGGGAGAGGGTGACCGCGGCGACGAGCGCGGCCAGGGCGCGGGTCGTCGGGCGGGCGCGTCGGGACGGTCGTCGGGATGATAAAGGTGACATGGAAACCTCCCCGGGGGGTGCGTCGTCTACCAATCGGCGAAGGCCGGCTCCCACACGCGTACCGATCGCGAGCGAGGCCGGCAAGACCCGCTGCGCGGTTTCATCGGGCCTCTCGCCAGGCGACGTTGACCGTGTCGTCGGCGGGTCTCCGGCGCGCGGAATCGAGCGATACGAAGGAGAGCGGCATGCACCACGCGATGACGAGGGCCCTCGGGCGCACGGCGGGAGAGCTCGCGGACGTCCTTCCCGGAGTCTGCGGAGGCACGATCATGATGGTCCTCTGGACCGCCGCGGGCGTGCTCGTGGGCGACCCCGCGCTCCCCGACTTCGTGCGCTCCGACGTGGAGACGCGTGCGGCGCCCTACAACCTCGATGCGGCCGACTTCGATGGGGATGGACGGCTCGACATCGTCGCGACCAGTCAGACGGCCGGCTCGGTGTCGATCTTTCTGAACCGGGCGGACGGCGCGTTCGAAGAGCGCGATATCGCGTCGGGTCTCGCGAACCCCGAGGCCGTGGTCGCGGCGGACCTCGACGGCGACGGCGACGCGGACGTCGCATTCACGAGCGCCGGTGCGTCGACGGCCGGCGTGCTCCTGAACGACGGCGCGGGCGATTTCACGGCGGGCGCCACGATCGCGGCCGGCGATCGACCGCACGCCCTCGTCGCCCTCGACCTCGACGGCGCTGGCGACCTCGATCTCGTGATATCCAACTTCAACGGCGGAACGGTGACGATCGCCGCGAACGCCGGCGCCGGGCCGGTGTCGGAGGAGCCCGCCGCTCCCGGGTCGGAGCGGGGGCTCGTCGGCGACTTCGACGGAGACGGGGACGCGGACGTGGCCATCCCGACCTACATGGGCGCCGAGGCCGTGGTCTTCCTGAACGAGCGCGGGACGCTCGTGCGCGCCGCCTCCATCCCGTTCGGGCGGGGGCACCACATCGGGGCGCGCGGCGACCTCGATGGCGACGGCGACGTGGATCTTCTGCTGGTGAGTGCCGAGACGGCCGAGGTGGCGTTCGTCGAGAACGACGGGTCGGCGGGATTCGCCGTCACGTCGGCGATTCCGGCGCCCGAGACCCCGTGGGCGGCGGACACGGGCGACCTCGACGGGGACGGCGACCTGGACGCGGTGATCGCGGACTACTCCGCCAACCGCATCATCATCCTCGAGAACCGCGGGGCCGGCGACCTCGTCCCGGGGCCCTCTCTTCCCGTGGGCGAGCGTCCGCACCAGGTCCTGGTACGCGACCTGGACGGGGACGGCGACCTGGACATCGTG
>JAWWCR010000193.1:0-8177 GCA_033720355.1 Gemmatimonadota bacterium | reverse complement strand
GGCCCCTGCCGGGGTAGCGCCGGGCGACATTCGACGGGCCGGGCCGGTGCGCGCACCGGCGGAGACCCCGCTCGTCGACATTCGGCACCCCGAGCTGCCGGGCGGGGTCACGCTTCGGGCGAAGCTCGAATCCGTCCACCCCGGCGGGTCGGTGAAGGACCGTTCCGTCGCACGCATGATCGACCGCGCGCTCGCCGAGGGGGCGTTCGACGGTCGTCGGCTGCTCGACTCCACCTCTGGGAACGCCGGGATCGCCTACGCGCAGATCGGCGCGGCGAGAGGGGTCGCCGTGACGCTCGTCGTGCCGGCCAACGCGAGCCCCGAGCGTCTGGCGCGGATCCGTGCGCACGGGGCCGAGCTCATCCTGACCGACCCCTTCGACGGGTACGATGCGACGATCTCGCGCGCCCGCGCGCTCGCCCGTCGACACCCCGACCGCTACTGGTACGCGAACCAGTACGCGAACCCCGAAAACTGGCTGGCGCACTACCACGGCACGGGCGCCGAGATCCTCGAGCAGTGGCGAGAGGCCGGAGCCGCGACTTCGGGCGACGACTCCGACGAGACGCCGGTCGTCCGCGGGTCGGCGGGAACGGGCCCCGATGCCTTCGTGTCGGGGATCGGAACCGGGGGCACCCTGACGGGCGTCGCCCGACGCTTCCGCGAGGCGGACCCCCAGACCCGCATCGTCGCCGTCATCCCCGAGCGCTTCCCCGGGATCGAGGGCCTCAAACCCCTCGGGCTGCCCGAAGACCACGTCCCCGAGCTGCTCGACGAGACGCTCATCGACGACCGAGACACGGTGACGAGCGAGGACGCCGCGCGACGGTGCGCCGAGCTCGCACGGCTGGGCTTCTTCGTCGGCCCGTCGTCGGGCGCGAACGTACACGTGGCGCTCGAGCTGGCCGCGAGCGGCGTGGCGCGACGCATCGCGACGATCCTGCCCGACACCGGTGAGCGCTACGTGTCCACCGGGCTGTGGGAAGTGACCGGCTGACCCGTCCGGCTCACTGTCTCAGTTGCCGTCCGGAAGCTCGAAGCGGACGACTCGCTGAACCCCCGTCTCCGCGTCGACGATGGCCCCCACGGCCGAACGCTCGCCGAAGTACGGGATCGGCTCCCGAGCCCATGCCGCCTGGAGCTCGACGCTTCGCAGATACCGGCCGTCGCCATCCAGAGCGTCGAACAGTCTCGTCCGGCCGCCCGCCGGTGGCCACCGCTCGAGCCAGATGCTCTCGTCCTCGGCCAGGTGGACCCGGAGCACCAGGGGCAGAGCGGCGGGCAGCCGGCGCTCCGCCACACCTTCCCCGAGGTTCATCACGTCATCGAGAGGTACCGGGAGGGAGTCGATCCGCGCCTCGAGCGCCGCGAGGCTGTCGGCTCGCTCCGCGTCCGAGACGGGCGACCGGCGGGCGTGCGCAAGCGGTATCACGCGAACCGTGTCCCCATCCAGATTCGTCTCCAGCAGCTGCGGCGTCTCGCCGTCGGTGCTGAGCAGCGTTCCCCGACGGGTCACATGCCACGAAGCTTCCGGCGCGAACGGCACCCGGTTGAGTCCGTCCACCATGCGGCCCGACCCCTGCCCCACCGCGTAGAAGGCGGTGAGAGTCGCTCCGAGCCCGGCGTACGGCGGCACGTCGAGCGTGTCGGCCGTCATCTCCCCGCCCCGCATGACGTAGTAGAAGATCCGCGGCTCGCCGGGACGGATCGCACCCTCGGGGTAGAAATAGGCACCGTCGTCGGTCACCCGGCTCCGGTCTCCCGTGAGGTTCCCGTACCCGGAGGCTCTCCAGGTCGCCACCAGCGAGTCCGCGAGACCGCCGGGAGCACGCGGAGCGAACACGATCACCTGGAGCGCGTCTCGGACATAGAGGCGTCCATCGGGACCGAACTCCAGGTGCGCCGGCCACCCCTGGATCTCTCCCGGCCCCTCGCCCTCGTGCGCAATCTCGCCGAGGAACCCGCCATCCGGATCGTAGGCCCGCACCGTCGCTCCGATCCGGTCACCGACAACAACCCTGTCCTGCGCATCTACCGCGAGCGCCGTGACGTCGCCGAACAGATAGTCCGGATCCCCCTCGATCCGTCCGATGACCGTCGCCGGCGCGAGGCGGATGACCTCCGACGCGCGATCGGACGGGGCGCCGTCGTCCTCGAGACCACAGGCCACTTGAAGTGGGAGCAGGACAGTGACGATTCCGACGCGGAACAGCTTCATGGGTCGATAGTATAGTCCCGGCCCGGACAGTGTCGAAGGTGGGACGCGACTATCGGGGGTTGCCGAGCCGTCCTCTTCTCTGAACGCTTGAGAGGAGAAGGAGATGGCATGTCGGCACGCGGACTGACGCTCGCGACGGCGTTGCTGACGACCCTTTCGGCCGGGATGTCCCGTCCGGCTTCCGCACAGGAGGCCCCGTGCCGGGTCTTCGGACTGGTGTACGACGAGCTCGGAGTGGACCCGCCATCGCCTCCGGGCGGATGAACCCGTCCGGGTCGTCTCGGCGGGTCGAAACTCGACTCGAGGTGTGGACATGATGCGGACGCGGTCGGGCTCCACCCCCCTGCCCGGCGTGGCGTTGGCGATGGCCGTCACGATGGTTTCATGCACCGGCGAATCGTCGAGCCTCGCAGACGGCACGGCCGCCTACACCATCCTCACGGCGACGGAAGACCTCCGGATCGGCAGCGTGGATACGCCCGAGACGGATCTGACCAGGTTTCGCGCGCTGGCGATCGGGCCCGACGGTCGGATCTACTCGATGCACGAGCGAGAGCACCGGGTCCGCATCTGGTCGGCCGACGGATCGCCGATCGGGAGCTTCGGCGGCGAGGGGGAGGGACCGGGAGAGTTTCTCGAGCCGTTCATGCTCGAGCGGTTCGGTCGCCGGCTCGTCGTCTTCGACTGGCGCACCTCGCGGGCCAGCTACTTCGATCTCGATGGCAACCTGATCGACGAGGCCACCTACCGACCGGTCAGCCCCCGTGATCGCCGTTGGGCCACCCGCCGGGCCGACGGGGTGTTTCCGGACGGGACGTTCTTCGGATCGTGGCGACCGTCCTCGCTGCCCGGAGCAGAGGAGATCTCCGCATCGCTGGTATCGAGGCTGGGTGCGGACGGGTCGATCCTCGACACCCTCCTCGTACGACCGCTGGAGTACAGCCGCCTGATCCTGGACTATGGGATCGGAGAGCCGGTCTTCACGGGCCAGCTCTTCGGTGCCGATCCCATCTACGACATCGCGGCGCGGCGGTCCGAGATCGTTCTGGTGAACCGGGAGATCGGTCCGGATCCCCCGCGATTCCGGGTCACGAAGATCGCCGTGCCCCACGATACCCTGTGGAGCAGGGAGTACGGCTTCGAGCCGGTCGCGATCGACCCCGCCGCGATCGATACGTTCGCCAGGCAGATGGCGGACATCGCTGTCCGGAACGGGCTCGCCACGTCCGCGCGTCAGGTGGAGGAGGAAGTTCGGACGAACCTCTTCGTGCCCCCTTACCTGCCCCCCGTGGATCGGGTGGTCACCGGTGAGGATGGAACGATCTTTCTCTCGCTCGCGGATCGCGACTCGCTGACGACGCGGTGGCTGCTCGTACGCCCCGACGGCGATCCCCACGGGGTGGTCGAGCTGCCGGATCGCTTCTTCATACGCACCGGCGGGGTGCTCGCGGCGTGGGGGATGGCGTTCGACGAGCTGGACGTCCCCTATATCGTGCGCTTCGAGCTCCGCCCCGAGGGTTCGTCCGACGACGCGGACGGGGTTACGGCAACCGGGGGAGGGTGACCCGGCGTACCGTCCGCAGATCCTCCTCGGTCCAGCGGGTCGCCTCGGTCGGGTTGCGGGCGGCGCAGGTCTCACAGACCAGGAAGAGCTCGTAGCCGATCAGCGACAGGTGCGACGGGGCGGTCTCGGGGTACCTCGCGACGTCCCTCATCTCAGAGCCGCGCCACGTGGCTCGGGCCAGCACCCGGGCGCATCCACGGCACCGACGCTCCTCGACCGTCTCGGCTGCGTCTACGTCTACGTCAACATCTACATCGGTCACGCTGGAACGCTTTCTCGGGGGGATCGGGTTCATGCCACCTCTCGAGGCGAACCCCCGTCAGGCGGAAGATCATCCCGGGAGCACCTCGCCACAATACGGCTCGACGTGTCCCGGCCTGTCAGCCCCGGGCTGCCAGGAGCTCTCCGAGTCGCGCGCGCGCGTCGTCGACGATCGGCTGCAGGGCCGGCTCGGCGTCTTCCCACTGCTCGACGAAGTACCCGTACGCCGCGATGGCGTCGTCGGGGCGGCCGAGCTCCTCGTAGATCAGACCCAGACGAAGCTGTGCGAGCGGCTCGCGGCTGAACGGCTCGAACCACTGGTTCCAGGCGTAACTCGCGAACACCCGCTCGGCGTCATCGAACCGTCCGGCGTCGATGTACGCGTCTCCGAGCCACCACTGAATCAGGCGATTGCCCGGGTGGAAGCGCTCGAATACCGGAATCGCCGACTCGACATCGCCCCGTCCCCAGCCGGCGTATGCCTCGAGAATCTCGATTCTGGCGTCCTCCGAGCCGCGACGACGCAACTCGGCGAGCACCTCCTCGTACTCCTGCCACCGACCGCGGTCGACCGCGAGCGCGCCGGCGGCGAAGACCGTCTGGGGGTGGCTCGCGGAGTCGATCGTCGCGGAACCGAACTCCTCGTCGAGGACGTCGTCGGGGATCGGGACGTCGAGCGCGTGGAGAAAGTAGAGGAGCGCCCGCGACTCGGACGAGGCCGGGCCGAACGCCATCTGCTCACCCTCGGCGAACTCGAGACCGCGAGCCGGTTGTCCGCGCCACAGCCCGTATCCGATGACCAGCTGACGGTTCGCGGTGCCGCGGACAGCGCCGAAGTACCCGGGGGCACTCGCCGCCCCGGGGTGGCGGGCGGCCGCCAGGCTCACGCGCTCGTAGACCTCCCAATGGCGCGGGCTGAACACGTACCTCGTAAGGGCGAGAAGGAAGGTGGGCGGCGCCGTGTCGACCGCGGCCCATGCCGCGGCGCGTTGGGCAGTGCTTCCGAACACGAGGTCGAACCCGTAGGGACCGATGCGCGGATCGGCGTCCGCCGTGTAGGGCCCCTCGACGTCGGACGCGATCTCCGCGAACCGATCGACCAGCCTCCGCGCTTCCGCGGTGTCGGCGCTCTCCATGAACGCGAGATGTATGACGTGGGGGTACGTCGCGCCCCGGCCGGGGTCGAGATCGAGCGAGCGACGGAAGGCCGTCTCGATCTCCTCGAGCCCCGGGAAGCCCGCCGAGCCGTGGATCAACTCTTCTCCGAGCTCGTACCACAGGATCGCGTCGTCGGGGAAGCGGGCGACTGCCTCACGGAGGATGGACAGTGCTTCGGCGCCTGCGGCCCGGTAGGCGCGGACCCGGACCGCCGACCGCTCGGTCAGGCGATCGATGTGTCGCGACGCCGCGTCCCGGTGCTCCGCCGCCAACGGCATCGAGACCGTCGCGCCCCATTGCGCGACCTCGGCCAGTCGGAGGTGCGCGAAGGCGAAGGCCGTGTCGATCTCGACGGCGCGCCCGTACGCCTCGCGGGCTTCGAGGAGACGATAGTCCCTGAACGCCACCTCTCCCTCGAGGAACGCGAGCTCGGCCTCCGGCGCGTCGGTCAACGGCTCGTGCTCGACGTCCGGAATCATCCCCTGGGCTTCGAGGACCATCCGGGCGGTCGCGGTGGCGGCCCAATCGGTGAAATCCAGAAGATCGCGAGAGGCGTCGTCGAGGCTCGCCCGGTCGAGACGTTCGCCGCTGTACGAATCGTAGAGCTCGAGATCCACCCGCGTGGTGGACCCGCTCGCGACGGCCGAGCCCAGGAGCGCGAACCGGGCTTCCAGCTCACGGGCGACACCCAGCGCCGAGTCCAGATCCGTCTCGGATTCGCCCACGCTCGTGGACCACCGGGCGCTCACGGTTCGACTCGGGATCGCACGAACGCCCGGGGCGCTCTCGACCGTGGTCGGGAGGAGCACGGCCATTCCGTCGTTCCACGTCTCCGGATCCAGACCCCGCACCGTGAAGGGGAGCACCGCCACGGCGGGATCGGCCACGACCGTCGAGTCGGCCGGTGGTGCCGAGGCGTCGTCGTCCCCGAGGATGACGAACAGGCCCGCGACGCCGAACAGGAGCGAGAACGCGACCGCTCCCGCGAGGAGCGCTCGCGGCCAGGTCAGGCGAGCCCGCAGCCCGGCGAGCGCGTCGGGCCCCCCGCCCTCGTCCGGTGTGTCCGTCGAGCCCGGCGAGGCGTCCGGGGAGCCGGCCCGTGCGTCCGCATCGGGAGAACGGGGCGCCTGGACGAACGCCGTCGCGAGGACGACCGGCAGCCCCACGACCAGCAGGAAGAACGCGAGCGGGGTGGCCCAGTCGGGCAGGTTGAGCGCATCGGCCAGCGTGTCGACGAACTGCAGGACGAGCCACCCGCTCCCCACATAGACCACGAGCACCTGCCACAACGAGCGGCGGTGGACCTCGCGTACCAGTCGGTTCAGATCGGCCATGGGATCCGCAGCGGGTAGATGCCCTCGGGCGCGCGGGGAAGATCGACCCGCCGATCGAGCGGATCAAGCGCGTCGGGGATCATTCGCCTCTATCGGTGCGGGCCCGAACCCGGGGCCTTGCAGTCGCTTTTCCCGATCTTGAGAGGATCCATGCAGCATCTGCTCGATAGAGGAGGACCGGTCCGAGCCCGCCGCCAGGTCGGGCACCGCGTCATACGCCGCCTGTTCGGCCCCGAGGAGGCGGCCCTGACCGGTGCCTGGAGCCCGCCACCGATGGTGGCGACGGGGAGGGCCGGCGGGTAAGGTCCGGACCGACCTCGGAACGCCGGGCCGACGAAGGCCACCGCAGCCCCGCCACTCCACTCCAGAGAACATGGAGTCACCCATGAGGAAGCTGCTGCTCCTCGCCCTCCTCACGCCGAGCCTCGCCCTGGGCCAGGAAGTCACCGTCGAGACCTTCGTCCGGGCCGAGTCGGATCACATGATCCGCGCGAACATGGCGAATGGGGGCTTCGACGTCGGTCGACTCGCGCACGGTCGCGAGACGACGACCCCGGAGACCCAGGCCGTGATCCGGTCGAACCACCCCGGCTGGAACTACCTCATCCGGATGTACGAGCCGCGGGAGGAGATCCTTGAGGGCCGCTGGAGCTTCCCGGCCATCGTGCCGACCCGCTGACCTGGAGGATGCGATGACGACGGTAGATCCTGGATGAGAACCGCGTTCGCGAGCGTCCTGCTCGCTCTTACCGGCGCCGGATCCGCGCTGCACGCCCAGACAGCGGACGAGCTCGCCCAGAAGGCCGCGAACCCGATCGCGGACCTGATGAGCATCCCGCTCCAGAACAACACCGACTTCGGGCTCGGCGACTTCGACCGTGCGCGCAACGTGCTCAACATCCAGCCCGTGATTCCGCTCGCGGGCGGACGGGTCATCACCCGGACGATCCTCCCCTTCGTGTGGATCCCCGACGCGTCGTCCGAGACCGGAACCCTGTCCAGCGGGCTGGCCGACATGAACCTCTCGGTCTTCTACGTGCCCCCGGGAGGCTCGGTGATGTGGGGCGTCGGACCGATCGTCGAGTTCCCCACGGGCGGCGCGAGCCGGGGCGGCGAGAAGTGGAGCATCGGCCCCTCTGCCGTGCTCCTCGCGCAACCCGGACCGTGGACGCTTGGGGTGCTGGTGAACAACGTGTTCTCGATCGCCGGCGACGACTCGCGTGAGGACGTGAACCGCGGGCTGCTGCAGTACTTCGTGGTCCGACAGCTCGGCAGAGGATGGTACGTCAACAGCGCCCCGATCCTCACCGTGAACTGGGAGGCGAGCGAGGACGGCTGGATCGTCCCGTTCGGCGCGGGCGTCGGCAACCTGTTCTTCCTCGGCCGGGTCCCGATCAACGCGCAGGTCGGCGCGTACGCGAACGTGGTCAAGCCCGACAACGGACCCGACTGGCAGCTCCGCGTGCAGCTCCAGACGCTACTCCCGACACCGGGGGGGTGAGCGAGCCGCCCTCGAGGACGCGAGGGGAACGGGCATGGAGCCAAACGCCCGCCCCCCGACTCGTTGGGGACGGGCGTCACGCGAAGCGCGCGACCAGTCTCGAACCGGCGACCACATGAACTCGCGGGTCCGGCGTGAAGG
>JAWWCR010000192.1:0-8422 GCA_033720355.1 Gemmatimonadota bacterium | reverse complement strand
GAGCGCTTCTCCGCTCGCGGATTCAGCGGACGCTGGACCCCGGACTACGGGATCGCACAGGCCGTGCGGATAACCGGCGAGCCCCTCCACGTGGGTGGCGAGTTCTGCGCGCTTCGGGTGCGGAGTTGACCCGCATGTCGATCCCGGGCCGCGTCTCGATCGGTCTCGCGGTGTTCGCGAGCATTCCGTCGCCGCTTCTCGCCCAACCGTGCGGAGCGAGGGAGGACGCCGACCAACACCTGGTCGAGCACCGGGAGGTGTTCGTCGGCGACGATCCTTTTGGCTGGATCCAGGAGGAATTCGGGCTCGTGCTCAGACCCGACGATCCGGTCGAGGTCGTCACGGACCCGGCCATCTGCCGCACGGTGGCGGCCGCCTTCTGCGAGCACTTGATACCGCCCGAGGGCGTCGACTGCCTCGACCTGGACCCCGCGTACTTCTCCGTCTACCGGTACGGAGACTACTACGCCTTCGAGACCCACGTCCCGCGTCCGACCCGCACCGACCGGTACTTCCTTCACGCGTCGGACCGGCTGATGATCTTCCTCGTCGACGGACTGCGGCTGCTGGTGGACGTCGCCGTCGGGTGGCCGTGAGCGGGTCGCGCGACTCTCGCCTCCAGGAGCGCCCCCCGTAGTGCACGATCGTACACATTCCAGTCCATCGGTAGGGGTCGGGCCTCGCATATCACGTTGAAATGATCGATCGCTCATCATTCCCTTGCGCGGGGTGCATGCAGCCTCCCATCTTCCACATGGATGCACGATCGTTCACCGACGTGGAGGACAAGCATGCCCCGGCGAGACAGCGCGTCCGATTACCCGGACACCACACGCGTCGCGCGACTGGGTGAAGAAGTGCGCCGGCGTCGGCGAGAACTCGGCTTGCGGCAGGCCGAGCTGGCCGAGCTGGCCGGCTGCTCCCAGCGCTTCGTGCACACGATCGAGGGCGGCAAGACCAGCTTGCGCCTCGACAAGGTTCTCGATGTCCTCGAGGTCTTGGGCCTCGGGCTCGCGCTCGTCCCGGGTCACGGCCGGGTCGGTGTTCTTGATGACCCACCCGCCGAGGGAGCACGATGACGCCCCTCGACGAGCTTCGATCGGTCGAGCGAGCCATGGTCCTCAAGCAGGGCGTGCCGGCCGCGAGCCTCCAGCGACGCACGGACGCCGTGGTCTTCGAATACGATGATGACTACGTGGCGGCCGGAGGACCGCCCGTGGCGACGACGTTGCCGGTAAGCTCGGACCCGGTCACGACACACGCGCCCGGCGCCCTTCCCCCGTTCTTCTCGGGCCTCCTCCCCGAGGGACGTCGACTCTCCGCACTCAGGATGGCCGTGAAGACGTCGGCGGACGACGAGCTGACCCTCTTGCTCGCGGTAGGCGGGGACACGGTGGGCGACGTACAGATCGTGCCGAAGGCGGAGGATTGGGTCTCCCCCACCCCCCGGGTGACCGTCTCCGAGTGGGGCGAGGTGCGATTCGCCGAGCTGCTGTCCGCCTCGATCGGAGATTCGCGAGTCGACCGGGTCGCGCTACCGGGCGTCCAGGAAAAGGTCTCCGCGAGGATGATCAACGTGCCGGTGGCCCGTGCGGACAGCCGCTTCATGCTCAAGCTCGATCCTCCCGAGTTCCCGCACCTGGTGATGAACGAAGCGTTCTTTATCGAGGCGGCGCGGCGATCGGGGCTCGAGGCTCCCGACGCCGAGATCGTCCGTGACGCGGACGACACACCCGGGCTGCTCGTGAAGCGGTTCGACCGCGTGCCGAAGCCGGAGGGGGGGGTAGCCATGCTGGCCCAGGAAGACGGCTGCCAGGTGCTCGCCAGGTACCCCGCCGACAAATACCGCCTGACCACCGAACAGGTGATCGCCGGGCTGGCCGGCGTCTGTCGCGCTCGCCCGGTCGCGGCGCTCGCCCTGCTCAAGCAGCTCGCGTTCTCCTACCTGATCTGCAACGGTGACGCGCATGCGAAGAACTACTCGGTCGTGCGCACGTCGGACGAATGGAGAGTGACGCCCGTCTACGACGTGCCGACCTCGTACGTATACGACGACCATACGCTCGCTCTCACGGTCAACGGCAAGCGGCGGGAGGATATCAGAAGGGTGGACTTTCTCGGGCTGGGCCAGGCGGTCGGCGTGCGAGCGCCGGCGGTGACGCGGGTCCTCGACGAGCTGCGAGAGCGAGTCGGCCTCTGGCTGGACGAGATCGACTCCCTTCCGTTCGACGAAGGGATACTGCGAAAGCTTCGCCGAGCGATCGAGTATCGGCGGGACCGGCTCGGTGGTCGTTGAGACCCGACCGCCCGGTCCCGGGAGCCCGGCGCCGGTGCATGTCCCCCCACGCACCCCGTCAGGCGGAGCAGTCGACGCAGGTCGGGCTCTCCGGGAAGACCAGCAGTCGATCGAAGGGGATTCCGGTACCGCACTCCGTGCACGCACCGTACGTTCCCGCCTCCAGACTCCGGAGCGCGTCCACGAGACCGGCCAGCTTGATCTGCTCCCGCTCCCTCAGGTTGTGCGCGAGGGCCTGGTTCTGGAGCTCGTCGATCCGTGAGAGACGGCCGACCGCGGTCGGATCGAGCTCGACGGGACGCAGCCGCTCGTCGGTGACGAGCATGCTGCGCTCGAGCCGTTCGAGCTGTCTCAGGATCTCCCCGCGGAGCTCATCGAGCTGCTCGGCGGAGAGGGGGTGGGCCGACCCGTCCATGGGCTCTCCGTGATTGCGGCACGACACGGGGGCGGGGCCGATCCGGGCGCCCGCCGTCCGCGTCCCGGCAGTATACGGACCCGCGGGATCGGGGGCGCGGATTCGGTAGCCGGACGATACGAAGGAGGAGAATGACGGAAGACGTTGCGGTGAGCGGCCCCGAGGGCGCCGCGAAGGGCCGAGCCGCCGAGATCCGCCGCCGGCGCACGTTCGCCATCATCAGCCACCCCGACGCCGGGAAGACCACGCTCACCGAGAAGCTCCTCCTCTACGGCGGGGCGATCCACCTCGCCGGCTCGGTGAAGGCGCGGCGGGCAGCGCGACACGCCACGTCGGACTGGATGGCGGTCGAGCGCGAGCGCGGGATCTCGGTGAGCTCGAGCGTGCTCCAGTTCGAGTACCGCGGACGGTATATCAACCTCCTGGACACCCCGGGGCACCAGGACTTCTCGGAGGACACCTATCGGGCGCTGCTCGCCGCCGACAGCGCGGTGATGCTTCTCGACAACCGGAAGGGCGTGGAGGAGCAGACCCGAAAGCTCTTCGACGTCTGCCGGATGCGCCGGCTCCCGATCTTCACGTTCGTCAACAAGTGCGACCGGGTCGGCGTCGAGCCGCTCGCCCTCCTCGACGGGATCGAGGCCGACCTCGGCATCCGGTGCGCGCCCGTCACGTGGCCCGTCTTCGATGGATGGGACTGTGTGGCCCTCCTCGATCGGGGGACGCGTCTCCTCCACCACTTCCGCCGAACCGCGGATCGCGGAGCCACGAAGGGGCCGGATGAGGCCGTTCCGCTCGACTCGGACGAGGCCGCCGGTATCTATCCGGCG
The DNA here is from genome assembly GCA_033720355.1 of Gemmatimonadota bacterium. Lineage (GTDB taxonomy): Bacteria > Gemmatimonadota > Gemmatimonadetes > Palauibacterales > Palauibacteraceae > Palauibacter. The sequence goes on along the minus strand of JAWWCR010000192.1, from coordinate 4,881 downwards.
GCCGCGCTCGACCGGGCACGCGAAGAGGCGGACCTGCTCGATGTAGCCGGGGCCGAGCTGTCCGACGATGCGATCGCGAGCGAGGAGGTGACGCCGACGTTCTTTGGGAGCGCGCTGCTCAACCTCGGCGTCGACCCCTTCCTACGGTATTTCCTCGATCGCGCGCCGCCACCCGCCACGCGACGCGCGGGAGAGACCGTCGTCCGCCCGGAAGACGACTCCTTTCGCGGGTTCGTGTTCAAGATCCAGGCGAACATGGACCCGAAGCATCGTGACCGGATCGCGTTCGTGCGGATCGTCTCCGGGCGGTACGAGTCGGGGATGCGGGCGGAGAACCTGCGGACCGGTGAGGATATCGGTCTGGGCTCGGCGCGACGGTTCCTGGCGCAGGATCGCGAGCATACCGAAGAGGCCGTCGCCGGCGACGTGATCGGGATCCACGACCGCGGCAACCTGTGGATCGGCGACACGCTCTCGACGGCGGGAGGACCGGCGTTCGACGACATCCCCCGCTTCTCGCCCGAGCGCTTCGCGCGGCTGAGGTCGGGCGATCCGCTCCGCAGGAAGCACCTCGACACGGGTCTCCGGCAGCTGTCCGAGGAGGGGGCGGTCCAGGTGCTCTTTCCGGAAGCCGGCAGGGACCCGAGGCCCATGGTGGGCGTCGTGGGCCCGCTCCAGTTCGAGATCCTCCTTCACCGTCTCGAGAACGAGTACGGCGTCGAGGCGCGACTCGAAGCGCTCTCCTACCGCGCGGCGCGCTGGGCCGTCGGTGACGAGAAGGAGATCCGGAAGCTCGCGTCGGCGTACGACCGGGCGCCCGCGTTCGACCACCGGGGTCACCCGATGATCCTCTTCGAGAGCGAGTACTCGCTGCGCCGCGCGGCCGAGGACGCTCCGGGGGTGGGGCTCCACGCGGTGTCGCCGTAGGACGCGGTCCCCCCTTCACTCTGACGCAGGGTGAGTCAGGACGCTCCGATGCCCTGAAGGCAGCACGCCTCGACCGCGCTGAGCGTTCGGTCGGCCGGTCCGGGCTCGTTTGACAGACGGCGGGTGACGAGCACGCCCTGGAGGCCCGAACGCGCACCCGCCGCGCGGTCTCTCAGATCGGACGAGCTCGCGTCGATCTCACCGAGCTTCCGGGCGCGAAGAAGTGCGGCGAGGATGGCGCGCTCGAGTCGCACGAAGTAGTCCTCGATCAGACGCGAGATCCGCCGATCGTGGCTCCCCAGCTCGACCCCCGTATTATTGAGGAGACACCCCTCCGACTGTTCCTCGACGAACCGGCGGCGGAACTCGCGGAAGAAGCGCCGCAGATCGGCCCGACCACCTGTCCCGCTCTCGAGCTGCTCGAGGTCTCCCGACGCGATGTCGCGGAAACGCTCGAGAGCTTTGATAAACAGCTTGCGCTTCGGGCCGTACGTGTCATACAAGCTGAATCGGTTGATCCCGAGCTCGCGCTCCAGCAGCGGGATCGAGGTGTTCCCGAAGCCGTTCCGCTGAAAGACGGTCATCGCCTCTCCGAGCTTCTCATCGGGGTCGAACGACTTCGGCCGGGGCACACGAATCTCCATGAAGGGGCAATGTTCTTGGGGACTTGTGCGATTCTAACAGCTCTGTTAGAAATGATCCAGCCCCGCTGCCGACAGCGTCTGTCGGAGACGTGCGCGACCGACCCCCGGCGCCACGATGCGGGTCTGACAGTGAGAGCCGAAGATGCCCAGGACCACGATGCCACCACCGCAGAGCGCCCCTGAAACGACGTTCGTCAACGGGATCGAAGTGGACTCCCTGACCGGGACGATCGAAGCGATCAAGGCCGACCCGGACCTCGCGCGCAGCCAGTTCAGAGTCAGCAACACCTGGATCGGTGGAGCACGCAACCGGACGACGATCCTCGGCTTCCGCGCCGCCGGGCAGGAGCATGAGCACGGACAGGTCTTCGAGCTGGAGGCCGACGAGCCCCCCCTCCTCGCCGGGAGCGACAGTGCGCCCAACCCTGTCGAGCATCTGCTGAACTCGCTCGTCTCGTGCCTGACGACGAGCCTCGTGGCCCACGCGGCCGTGCGGGGCATCGATATCGAGGAGGTCACCTCCGAAGTGGAGGGCGACATCGACCTGAATGGCTTCCTCGGGCTGTCGAGCCAGGTGCCGCGCGGGTTCACCGACATGCGGGTCCGGTTCCACGTGAAGGCGCCGAACGCCGACCCGGAGATGCTGCGTCGACTCGCCCTCTACTCGCCGGTGTTTCACACGCTCACGAGCGGCACGAACGTCGAGCTGACGGTCGAGCGGGTCTGACACCCCACGAGCCCACGCCCCGGCGGACGTGACACGGCCTCCGCCGGGGCCACTCCTCCACGCCTCGGCGCCACGGCAATCCGGCCCGTCGCCGCGTTAGATTCTCCTCCGGTTACACCGTTCGTGAAGAGATCGTAAAGGGGGAGACCGGGGATGGCGACGCGCCGACAGCCCGCCGGGACCGACGTTGCGCCGTCCGCGCTCTACGCCCGTCCGTTTCTCTACATGGCCGCGTTGCTCGGGCTGCTCGCCGCGAGCCGGATGGCCCTATGGGCGATCTACCCGGAGCACTTCGCGAGCCTCGACGCGCCGGAGGTCCTCGGCGCCTTCGTGCGGGGACTCCGCTTCGACGTCTCGACCGCGTTCTGGGTGCTCGGACTCCCCGTCTGGCTTCTGTTGTGGCCCGCCGGGTTCGCGCGACGCCGCCGGTGGCAGACGACGCTCGGCTGGGTCACCTGCGCGCTCATCGTCGTCATGCTCTTCCTGACGTTGAGCGACCTCACCTACTTCTCGCTCGTCGACCGCCACATCGGACACGACTTCTACGTTGGCCTCTCGGGGAACCTCGGCGCCGTGCTCCGTAACGGTCTCGAGTATCCCCTTCCCTGGATCGTCTTCTTCGCTCTGGCGATCGCGATCGTCGTCGGGTGGCGCGCCTGGCTCCGCCGCCCGGTCCCTCCGCTCGGCAACCGCGGTCTGGCCTGGGCCCTGGCGATCGCGTGGATGCCCGCCTTCGTGATCGGCGCGCGGGGCGGGCTCCAGGAGATGCCGATCGCGCTCGTAGACGCGTTCCGGGGGCAGTCGGTCGAGTCGGGGTATCTCACGCTGAACGGCCCCTTCTCGATCTTCTACTCGAGCGGCTCGACGCGCCGCATGGCGGGGACGAGGGGCCCCGAGCAGGTCAGGGAGGACGAGCGACTGGCGCTCGAACGCTTCGCCGGCCCGTCCGACGAGACGTGGCGCGGAGACGAGTATCCGCTCCAACGGAGGCGTCTCCCACGGCCCCCCGACGGGTCGAACGGGCACGCCGCCGACCCACCGAAGCCGGATCCGCACGTCGCGATCCTCGTGTTCGAGGGACTCGATACCTGGGTGCTCGACACCTACCGCCGTCTCGCCGGACTCCCCGAGCTCGGGGCCACGCCCAACCTCGACCGCCTGGCTCGCGAGGGGATCCTCTTCACGAACCTCCTCGGTCACGGCCAGCTCAGCATCGAGGGGCTCGGCGCCCTGCTCGCGAGCTTCCCCAGCATCCCGGGCCTCCCGATGTTCGAGGACGGTCTCGAGCAGACTCGCATGCAGTACCTCGGCTCGGCGGCGAAGTCGGAGGGGTACTCCACATACTTCGTGCGGAGCGCGCACCGTGAGTCGTTCAGGCTCGAGTCGTTCGCCGCGCTCGCCGGCTTCGACCTGTACGCGGGCCGAGAGGACATCACCGAAGCCATCGAGTCGCATTCGGACCGCCCGTTCGGGGTGTGGGGCGCGTGGGACCTCGACACGCTGCGCTTCCTCCACGAGCGGATCGTCGAGACGGACGGCCCATTCCTCGCGCTTTTCTTCGGGTCGAGCTCGCACCCGCCCTACCAGCTGCCGGGAGACGAGTGGCGGATCTTCCCCGGCGAGGACGAGCGCAGCCGCTACCTGAACGCCGTCCACTACGTCGACTGGGCGCTCGGCGAGTTCATGTCGCTCGCGGAAGAGGCCGGCTACGCGGACGAGACGCTCTGGGTGATCACCTCCGATCAGGCGAGCCGGCTCACCGACCCCCGACTCTCGCCCGACCGCTTCGCGGTGCCGACCCTCATCGTCGGCCCCGGTATCCCGCGCGACAGCGTGGACTCCCGTCTGGCGAGCCAGCTCGACGTCATGCCGACCATCATCGACGCGGCCGGCTGGACCACGCCGCACGCGAGCTTCGGCCAGTCGCTGCTCGACGAGCGCACGCCGGGGGCGCTGGTCAAGGTCGGCGATCTGGTATTGCGCGCCGACTCGAGCGCCTGGATCGTGCACTCGCTCGTGGAGAGCGTGGGCGGCGGGGGCTCCCCGGCAGCGCGGGCCCGGCTCGAGCGGCTTCTCGAGGCCGAGATCGGGCTGCTCGAACGCCTCGTCCGGGAGAACCGCGTGTTGGAAGGCAAGAACTGAGTCTCGTCGGCCGGCCGGCCGGCCGGCTACGGTCCCCCCGTCGCGGGATCCGGCTCGGGCGGAGGCGGCGGCCGGTACACCCGGTCGGCATGGAACAGGTCGATCAGCACGCGTGCCTCGGCGAGTAGCTTCGCCTCCAGCGTGTCCTGCACGGCGGCGGCCCCCTCCCCGTCCACGCGCTCGCGCAGGCTGTGCATCACCCAGCCGTTCTCGCCGATCCGCATCACGAGGTGCCCCGCCTTGAGGAGCGCGCGCTGCTCGCGGTCACGGAGCAGCGACTCGCCGAAGCTCGAGTGCGAGACCGGCCACCCTGCGAGATCGATGACAGTGGGGAGGAGATCGAGGTGGCTCGCGACCTGGTCGTCGACACGCCCCTCCGGCACCCCGGGACCGAAGATGAGCGCCGGGATCCTGAAGCGCTCGGGCGACATCGGCGCCTCG
>JAWWCR010000191.1:0-8679 GCA_033720355.1 Gemmatimonadota bacterium | reverse complement strand
GGGCGAGGCCGGCTGACGAGGAGGGGATGGGGCTGATCCGTGAAAATCCTCAGTTCGACTGAGGATTTCACACTTAGCCCCTCGAGGATCCTCCTCCCCATCCCGGTCGTGGCATCGCAGGAGGGCTACCGCAGTCCTCCTTCCAACCGCTCCAGCAGATCGAGAAGCCCTGCGGCCTCCCACGAGCGATTTCGCTTCCCCGCCGATACCGGCTCCAGGACGCCACATTCGATGAGCTGGATCAACGCCTGGTGGATCGCGGCCTTCGACCGGCCCGTGGCCGCTGCGGCGACGGGCGCCGTGATAATCGGGTGACCGGGGAGGACGTCGATGATCGCCCACGCCGCTGCGTCGGCGCGCGGTGACGCGCCGTCCGAGAGGCGGACCCGCCAGTCGTCGAGCAGCCGGTCGACGGCGTCGAGATAGGCGGAGGCGAGCCCGGCGGCCCGCGCGCCCGCCGTCGCGAAGTGCTCGATCCACGACCCGACGCGCCCCTCGCGAAAGTCCTCGAGACCGGCGATATAGGCGTCCAGCTCGGAGGCCAGAATCATGCTGATCGGAGGCACGTATCGACGTGCGATGCCCCGACGCCGGAGGACCACATGGATGAGGGCGCGGCCGGCGCGACCGTTCCCATCCGCGAACTGGTGGATGGTCTCGAACTGGGCATGCACGATCGCGGCCTGGACGAGCGGGGGAAGCGACTCGTCGGCCATCGCCTCGCACAGGTCCTCGAGCAGACCGTGGACGTGCTCGGGAGGCGGCGGCACGTAGTCGGCCCCACACGGGTTGTAGTCGTTGCCGCCGATCCAGTTCTGCTCGGCTCGCACGACGCCCGCGATGGCGGGGTTCGGCGAGGCGGCCATGAGCTTCCGGTGGATCTCGCGGATCTGATCGACCGTGATCGCACTCGACGAGGCGGCCCGATCGACGGCGAGCTCCATGGCGTCGATGTTCCCCAGCACCTCGAGCACGGTGGGCCCCACGCGGCGTCCCGTCCCGGCGCGCGCCTCGGCCAGGGCGAGCTGCCGGATCCCGACCTGGAGGCCCTCGATCCGCGAGGAAGCGATCGATTCGGTCCGAAGCAGAAGCCGCGCGAGGGGCGCCAGGGCCGGCCGTGCGTCGGCGTCGATCGCGCCGATGGCGTGCTCGGCGTCCGACACGACACCCGCCACACGGCCCTCGAGCTCGATCGGCTCGTTCGCGATCGGGTACGGGACGAACGCCTCGTACCTGCACGCACGCCGGTACCGCGCCGGGGCGTACAGCGCCGGGCTCCACTCCCATGTGCGGCTGATCGTCTCGCCACGCATCCTGAACGCGCCCCTCCTCTTAGTTCAGTTTATACGACAAGCTGAACCAACGATCGCACGTTCGTTCAGGATGGCAAGACCGGGGCGGTCGGGGACTCAGGCGGTCGCAGACCGACTCGCGAGGGCCGCGCGCGCGAACGTCGCGCCCCACAGGGCGAACGCGAGCGCCGCCACCACGATCGGGAGCGAGGGCGACAGGACCCCCCCGCCCGCGAGCGTCTGCCACCCCACGGCGAGACAGGTCGCGAGCCATGCAGCGCCCGCGAAATGGACGGCCCGTCGGGCGTCCGGCGCTGACGCGCCGGCCCAGCCGAGCATGAGCGCGACGAGCGGCACCGCCTGCACGCCGTGGAAGCCGAGGGCGTGGAGCGGCAGCCAGTTCCCCGCGGCCCCCGCCTCGGCGGTCCCGTTCGCGGAGATCACGATCCCGACCGTGAACCCGATGAGCGCGGCGACCGACCCGTATCGCAGCGCGAGGAGGAGCGGCCCGTCGGGGCCGGCCGTCGATCGGCGGAAGAACCGAACGGCGAGCGCGACGAAAAGGAGCATGATTGCGACGGCCGAGAGGAAGAACACGCCGCCGAGGATCTGATCCGTCGGACCCGCCACGTTCGAGAACCGCGGGTCGAGCCCGCGCAGGATCTGGACGTTCTCCATCGCGTAGGCGTAGAGCACGAGGAAGGCGAGCAGCCCGCTCCACACGCGGCGGCCGCGGCGCGACATCGGCGCGGCGCGCTCCATCAGGATCATCGTGAGGATGAAGATCCCGAGCGCGATGTCGAACGTCGCGGCCTTCCGGAGCTGGCCCTCGGGAGCCATGAGCGCGCTCCCGCGGACCGCGATGAAGATCAGGAGCCCCGCCCCGAGGATAAGCCCGAGCAGACCGACGCCGAAGAGCAGTCGATCCTGGCGGAGGTTGTCCACCATCTCCCTGAAGCGCGTCGCCATCGCCGTCTCCGTGTCCGCGCGGTCCCCGTCTGTTTGACGATGAGACGACAGGTTGCGTTTCGCGATCGGGGGCGCTACGCCGGGCCGCCTTCGCCGACGACGAACGCCTCAGGCTTGAGCGCCCGGTCCGGAAACGCGGCGAGCACCGGGCCGTCGTTCGTCACCAGCGGAACGTCCAGGGTCTCGGCCAGCGCGACGTACTCGCAGTCGTAGGCCGAGCACGGTGACGCGGCGACAAGATCCAGGACCCGTGCGCCATCGACCAGATACTCGCGTCCGCGATAGAGCTCCTCGGCGGCGTCGAGACGCTCGAGGACCGCGGCTCGGTCGAGCTCGCCACGCCACAGATGCCCCGCGAGTACGTTTCGCCACTCGCTACGCCACAGGAGGGGCGCGGCCCATTCGGCATCAGCTGCGAGGACGGATTCCGACCCGCGGGTGCGCTCACCTTCGATCAACAGGTACGCCAGGACGTTGACGTCCACGACGATCACGCGCGGCCCTCGTCCCTCGCTTCGCGAAGCATCTCGTCGGTCAGGTACGGCACCTCGGCTCGCTCGCGCACGACCCGGGCCCGCGCCAGCAAGGCGTTGGCGTCGACCGGCGCGGCGCCGATGGAGCGCTCGAGCCGATAGATCACCTCGCTGTTCAGGCTTCGCCGGTTCCGCGCGGCGAGCTGCTTGAGACGGCGGTAGACCGGCTCGGGGATGCTCTTGAGCGTCAGGTTCATCGGGACCGACACCGCGTTGGTTTCATAACGGTTCCAATACGGAACCCACCACGAAAACGGCCTGGATGGAAGCTCATTCTCAGGGTCGCGGGCGCCGGCTCCCGGACGCGCTAGTCGTACCGACGCGCCTCCGGCGGGTCGACCCGCGCGGCGCGCGCGGCCGGGATGGCCGCCGAGAGGAGCGCCGTGATCCCGAGCAGGACCGGCACGGCGATGAAGGTCACCGGGTCGCGCGCGGTGACCCCGTAGAGAAGCCCCGAGAGCAGCCGCGACAGCATCCACGCGCCGACGAGCCCGATCGCGAGCCCGGCGCCGGTCACGAGAATCCCTTCCCGCAGCACCAGTGACCGCACCCCGCCCGGCGAGGCGCCGAGCGCGATCCGGATCCCGATCTCGCGCGTGCGCCTGGCCACGAGGTAGGCGGTCACGCCGTACACGCCGACGACGACGAGCACCAGCGCGAGGAAGGCGAAGCCGCCGAAGATGACGCCCTGGAAGGTCTCCGTGGCGGTCGCGGAGGCGGTCACCTCCTCGAGGGTCTGGAGCTCGGCGACGGGGACGTTCGGATCGAGGTCGCTCGCGGCCGCGCGGACTCCAGCGGTCACGGCCGCGGCGTCGTCGAGCGACGTTCGGACCGCCAGGGTGACGCTCCGCCGCACCCACTCGTCGGTGGTCGAGGGGAACTGCGCGTGCGGCAGGTAGATCGCCGGCGTGGGCGGTTCGGCGAGCGACCGCTGGTGGACGTCCGCGGCGATCCCGACGACGGTGCGCCACAGCGTGTCGATGTTCGTGGACATCCGGATCTGCGCGCCCATCGCGTCGCCGTCGGGCCAGTTGCGGCCGGCGAACTCGCGGCTGATGACGACGGTCTGGAAGCCGTCGGTCATGTCGGTGCGGTCGAACGCACGGCCTTCGGCGATGGGGATCTCCATGGCGTCGAAGTAGCCGGGCGTGACGACGATCCAGTCGGCCGCGATCCCGCGCTCGCCGAGGCCCTCGGGCCCACGGCCGCGGATGCGGATCCCCCAATCCCCCACCGCATGCGCGAGCGGCAGGTTCGTCGTGCCACCGACTCGCTCGACGCCCGGCAGCGCGGCGACGGAGGCTTGAAGCCGCTCGAAGTAGCCGCGGGTCGTCTGGTGGTCCGGGTAGTCCCCCACCGGCAACGAGACGCGGAACGTCATCACGCCCGTCTCGTCGAAGCCCGGGTTCACGGAGCGCAGCTCGGCGAGCGAGCGCATGAGCAGCCCGGCGCCGATCGCGAGCACGGCGGCGAGCGCGACCTGCGCGGTCACGAGCCCCCGGCGCGTGCGGCCGCCCGCGCGGCTGCCGCCTCGGATCCCGCTGCCCTTGAGCGCGGCGACGGGCTCTTCGCGGGACAGCCGGAGCGCGGGGAACATCCCGATCACGAGGCCTGTCGCGACGGTCGCCGCGAGACAGAAGGCGAACATCCGCGGGTCGACGGTCACCGCATCGAGCCGCGGGAGCCCGGGCGGGGCGAGGGCGACGAGGGCGCGGGCGCCGGCGATGCCCACGACGAGACCCGCGATGCCCCCGATCAGCGCGAGCACGCCGGTCTCGGTGGCGAGCTGCCGGATCAGCCGCGAGCGTGCGGCGCCGAGCGACACCCGGACCGCCATCTCGCGAAGCCGCGTGTCGGACCGCGCGAGCAGCAGGTTCGCGATGTTCACGCACGCCACGAGCAGCACGAGCCCGACGGCGCCCAGCAGGATGAGGAGGGCCGGGCGCACGTCCCCGACGATGTCCTCGCGCACGGGGACCGCGGTGGCCGAGAAGTCGTCCGGCAGCGTCCCGAGCTCGTCGATCAGCCGTGTGGCCGCGGCGTCGAGCGCGGTCCGGGTCTGGCCGAGCGTCGCGCCATCGACGAGCCGGCCGACCGCGTTCATGTAGTGGATGTTCCGCGAGTCGGGGGCGCCGCGGTCGAGCCTGAGCGGCGCGACGATTTCCGGCGCGGGTCCCGTGAACCCGCCCGGCAGACGAAAGCCCGCGGGCAGGATGCCGATCACGGTTCGCGGGGTGCCGCCGAGCATCAGGTCGCGCCCGAGGACCCCCGGGTCGCGTCCGAACCGGTTCTCCCACGCCGCCTCGCTCAGGAGCACGACGAAGGGACCGCCCGGGGTTTCCTCGTCGACGCCGAAGATCCGCCCGGTGACCGGGGCGACGCCGAGTGCCTGCATCGCGTCCGTCTCTACGAACGCGGCCGGGAGCTGCTCGGCCTCGCCGTCTCCCGACAGCGTCCAGCTGCCGAAGACGTACCCGCCGACGACCTCGAGCTGCGGGAGCTCTCGATAGGCGAGAATCTCGTTCTCCGAGACGCCCAGTTCGCCCTCGGAGGTCAGGTTCCACACCGTGACGAGTCCGTCCTCGTCGCCGTACGGGAGCGGCCGCAGGAGGATCTCGTTCACCACCGAGAACACGGCCGTGTTGGCGCCGATCCCGAGCGCGAGCGTGATCGCCGCCACGAGCGCGAACCCCGGATTCCGCGCGAACTGCCGACAGGCGAACCGGATGTCCTGGCCCAGCGTCTCGAACCCCGCGCCGATCCGGCGCTCTGCCACCTGCGTCTTCACCTGCGAGGCGCCGCCCAGCTCGAGCCGGGCCTCGCGGCGCGCCTCGGCCTCGCCGAGCCCGCGCTCCATCTTCTCGGCGACCAGCATGTCGAGGTAGCTCGCCAGCTCGGCGTCGAGCTCGGCGTTCAGATCGTCCTTCCGGAACAACGTCCGGAACAGGCTCCGCAGTCTATGTAGCAGCATGATCCAGCCTCTTGCCTGGCCGTTCGCCGGCCCTACCTCAGGTCGCCTCGAGGATCCGCGTGATCGCCTGAAGCGCCTGCGCCCAGTTCTCGCGCTCTTCACCCAGCCGGCGACGACCCGCGGGGGTGAGCTCGTAGAACTTCGCCTTCCGGTTGTTCTCCGATTCGCCCCACGCGCCCTCGATCCACCCTTCCTGCTCGAGCCGGTGGAGCGCCGGGAAGAGCGAGCCCGGCTTCACCTGAAACGTGCCCTCGGTGATCTGCTCCATGCGGCGCGAGATCCCGAGCCCGTGCAGGCGCTGGAGCGACAGGGTCTTCAGGATGAGCATGTCGAGGGTCCCTCGAACGATGTCGGTCTGTCCGGCCACGTCTGAGCTCCTATAGCGTTTCTATACGACTCTCGTACAGATATTCGATACGAGAAGACGCCGCAAGGTTGCAACGCGACCCTTGAGGCTTTCCGGACGAGCGCCCCGGACGACCCTCCCCTACCATTCCGTATGGACTCGAACGACTCGCCCGGGACACACCCTCGGCCCCGACAGATCAGTGACGACTGGTCCCGCCGACGATTCGTGCGGACCGGTGTAGCGGCCTCGCTCCCTCTCACGGGCGCGGTCCCGCTCGCGGCGACTGTCCGGCCCGAACCCCGTCGGCGACTTCGACCACAGGCGGCCCCCATGCTCGAGCGACCCATCCCCTCCAGCGGCGAGAACATCCCGATCGTGGGGCTCGGCACCTGGCAGGCCTTCGACGTCGGCCCGTCGCCGGCCGACCGGACCAACCAGCGCGAGACGCTGCGGCGCTTTGCCGAAGGGGGCGGCCGGGTCGTCGACGCCTCGCCCATGTACGGGCGGGCCGAGCGCGTCGTGGGCGACCTCGCCGGCGAGCTCGGTGTCGCCGGCGACCTGTTCATGGCCACAAAGGTGTGGACCGAGGGGCGGCAGGCCGGCGTCGACCAGATGGAGACGTCGATGCGGCTCATGCGCGCCCGCCCGATGGACCTCATGCAGGTCCACAACCTCGTCGACGTCGAGACCCACCTCGCGACTATCCGCGAGTGGAAGGCCGAGGGAATCGTCCGGTACGTGGGGATCACGCACTACCAGGTGCGCGCGTTCCACCGGCTCGAGGAGCTGATCCGGTCCCACGACCTCGACTTCGTCCAGCTCAACTACTCGATGGCCACCCCGGACGCCGAGCGGAGGCTGTTGGGCGTCGCCGCCGACCACGGGACTGCCGTTCTCGTGAACCGTCCCTACGAGGGCGGCTCGCTCTTCCGCGCCGTCCGGGGCCGCGACCTCCCGCCCCTCGCCGCCGATCTCGGGTGCGCGAGCTGGGGCCAGTTCTTCCTCAAATACCTGCTCGGTGCGCCCGAGGTGACCTGCGTCATCCCCGGCACCGACGACCCCGAGCACGTGCTCGACAACCTCGGCGCCGGGCGCGGCCGCCTGCCCGACGAGGCGGAGCGGCGGCGGATGATCGAGATCCTCGCGGGCTGAAGCCGGCGCCTGCGCTCACTGCGTCAAAACGCGTCCCCAACTCATCGTCCAATCAGTGGTCCGCCGCACGAACCATACGTCCCGGCCGCGCGACGATCGGTCGGAGAACGCAGGAGGACGGATCCCGATGAGGAATGCGATGACGAGAGGCCTCGCTGCGCGGCGGCTGCCGCCCCACCTCGCTGCCGGAGCGCTGCTGTTCGCCGCATGCGCCGGCCCCGAGGGACAGGCCGCGACCACCCGCACCACCGCCGCGACAGGCGAGATGGCTCACAGCGTCTCCGCGGAGACGCCCACGCAGAACCCCGGGGCGATGCCTGCGATCACCCTCGACGGGGCGATCACGCCCGACGAGTGGAAGGCCGACCTCGCCCGGATCGCCGGCGACGCCTGGATCACGTCGAACGACGCATACCGCTCCGAGACTGAGCCCGCCGTCGCGTACGCCACGGCGATGCGCCTCCAGCCCGGGGGACTCTCCGCCACCGGGTGTCTCTGGAGCATCCACGCCGACGAGACGACCGCCATCCAGTGGCGTTTCTTCCAGGCGTGGGACCCCGTTCGCCAGACAGGGATGCTCTATCAGTCTTCCGCCGGAGGCATGGTCGGCTTCGGGCACTTCCAGCAGGTCGAAGGCGAGCCCGAGCTCGTCCAGGACTTCAGCGGCCCCGGCGGCACGGCGTTCCGCGCGGGCCACTTCGAGACCTGGGACGGCGACGACACCCGTATCTCTCGCAGCGTCAACCGCGACGGCGACGTCTGGGCCCCGCGCCGCGAGTACACGTGGCACCGTGATCCGGACGCCACGATCCCCTGCGACGAATGGCGGTAGCGGAGCATCCCATCCGCCGCCGTATGGATCCTTACGAATCGTAAACTCCCGTACGGCGCGGGAAACCGGGGTCAGTTCGAGTCGGTGACGAGGGTGGAAGCCACGCTCACCTCCGCCGCCTCGAAGTAGCCGAGCGCGGGGTTCGCGGGGTCGGTGACGTTCCTCACGTTGCCGCGCACGTTGGCCGGCGGGATCGAGAACGGATCGCCCGACCCGAGCGCGTTCTGCTCGAGCAGCGCCACGGAGTAGTCGTAGGTGTCGCGGGCGAGCGCGATCTGTCGGATCTCGACGGTCTGCCCGGGCTGTAGCGCGATCTCGTCGTTCGGCTGGTACGCGCGAACCGCCTGGCCGTCATAGAAGCGGTCCTCGCTGATCAGGTTGAACGCGTTGCCCGGGTCTGGGAGCAGCGCGATCTGGCCGTCCACCACCTGCTCCCACAGGTAGTAGTTCTCGACGCCGGCGGGGTCGGTGTAGTCGATCGTGGCCCGATACCCCTCCTCTTCGATGATCAGGCTCTCCTCCTCGAACACCAGGTAGAGACGCTCGATGGGCGGGACCGCGTGGGCGGTGGCCGAGGCGGT
>JAWWCR010000190.1:0-8761 GCA_033720355.1 Gemmatimonadota bacterium | reverse complement strand
TGCGCGAGCGAGTCGCGGTGGCGCACGGTCACGGTCCCGTCCTGCAGCGTGTCGCTGTCGACGGTCACGCACCAGGGCGTGCCGATCTCGTCGAGGCGCGCGTAGCGCTTCCCGATGGATCCGGCCTGGTCGAACTGGCAGCGGAACTCCGCCTTGATGTCGTCGAAGATCGCGTGCGCGCGCTCGGGCATCCCGTCCTTCTTGACGAGCGGGAAGACCGCCGCCGTGACGGGCGCCAGCTTCGGCGACAGACGCAACACCGTCCGCGTCTCGTTCTCCAGCTCCTCCTCGTCGTAGGCGTCGGCGAGGACCACGAGCAGGGTCCGGCTGAGCCCCGACGACGTCTCGACGACGTAGGGCACGTACCGCTCCTGTGTCTGCGGGTCGAAGTACTCGAGCTTCTTCCCCGAGTGCTCCTGGTGGTTCCCGAGGTCGTAGTTCGTGCGGTTGTGGATACCCTCGAACTCCTGCCAGCCGAACGGGAAGCGGTACTCGATGTCGAACGCGCGCTTGCAGTAGTGGGCGAGCTCGTCGGGCCCGTGCTCGTGAAAGCGGAGACGGTCCTCGCGGATCCCGAGCGACTTCACCCACGCCATCCGCCGCTCCATCCAGGCCTCGAAGTGCTCGTCCTCGGTGCCCGGCTCCACGAAGTACTGCATCTCCATCTGTTCGAACTCGCGCGTCCGGAAGATGAAGTTGCCGGGCGTGATCTCGTTGCGGAACGCCTTCCCGACCTGGGCGATCCCGAACGGGATCTTCTGCCGCGCGCTGTCCTGGACATTCCTGAAGTTGACGAAGATCCCCTGCGCCGTCTCGGGTCGCAGGTAGACCACCGACTTGTCGTCCTGGACGACGCCCATGAAGGTCTGGAACATGAGGTCGAACTGACGCGGCTCGGTCCAGTTCCCCGTCGTCCCGCACGACGGACATTGCTGCTGATCGGGGTTGCCGGCCTCGATCTGCTCGAGCTCGTCGGCGCGGAAACGGCGGTGGCAGTTCGTGCACTCGACCAGCGGGTCGGAGAACGCGCCGACGTGGCCGCTCGCCACCCACACCTCGGGATTCATCAGGATGCCCGCGTCGATCCCCACGATGTTGTCGTGGCGGTACACCATCTCCCGCCACCAGTCCTGCTGGATCCGGTTCTTGAGCTCCACACCGAGCGGGCCGTAGTCGTAGACCGATCCGACGCCGCCGTAGATCTCCGAAGACTGGAAGATGAACCCGCGTCGCTTGGCCAGCGACACGAGCTTGTTCATCAGATCGGGCGGGTGTCCGGAATCGTGGTCTGACATGTCGGGCGCGGGTGTATGGGGGCGAAAAAACGGAGCCGCCCGGGCGGCTCCGTAAGGAGTTCGAAGGATAGCCCGGTGGCGCGACGGGCGGCAAGAAAGGGGGTGTGAACGGCACGAGTTCTTGCAGGACGACGGAAGAAGTTGCGGACCGCCGGCGACCCGGCCGGGCCGGGCAACGCGGCCGAGGGCTCCGGGCTCACCGCGCCCGGCGTGACCACCCCGATCCGAGGAGTCCCCGGATCGCTCGAATTGGCGAGGTCTTCCGGACCCCCGGGGCCGAACTCCGCCTCCCCTACCCCTCCCCCGCATGACTGCTTCGAGCGCGCAATCCCGTGCGCGTCCGGAACTTGCACGGCGAGCGCCCGTCCGGACGGTCACACTCGAGAGAAGGAGAAGCGCCATGTCCCCCAGCCTGTTCCGCCAGGACGCGGATGACGACGGATCCCCCGCCACGGGGCCGGGCATCCGACAGCAGAACGACACCGCGGATGAGGACCGCGCCCGTCGCCGGCGCCGCGACGAGAACCAGACGGTCTCGGTCCTCGGCTCCGGTCTCACGATCGAGGGAACCGTGAGCTCGCAGGGGGACGTGCGGATCGAGGGCACCATCAAGGGCGACGTCACCGCCGAGGGCGAGGTGAACATCACGAGCACCGGCGTCGTGGACGGCGAAGTCACGGCGGCGCGGCTGGTGGTGGCCGGCAAGGTGAACGGCTCGCTCGCGGCGACCGACAGCGCCCGGCTCTCGTCGGGGTGCAAGGTCAAGGCGGACGTCAGCAGCCCGCGGCTTCAGCTCGACGACGGGGCGACGCTCAACGGTCGGGTCGACATGGGTGGCACGTCGAAGGCCGCGCAGCGGCCGTCGACCGAGCGGACTGCGGAGTCGAGCACCGGGACCGAGGCGAAGAAGGACGTCGCCTGATCCGGGGCGCCCGGCTTGACGGGCGCCATGCATCGAACCGGGGCGGTCGGGCACCCGAGCCGGCCGTCTCGATCATTACGATTCGTAGACGCGCCCCTCCGGGGCGGATTCAGGGGCCGACCGGCGCGCCATCGCGTCGATCGCGACGGCGCCGTTCGCATGGGCGAAGACGGGGTTCAGCTCGAGGTCGACGAGCGTCGGGTCGTCGAGAAGACAATCCGCGACGGCCGATGCGATCCGGACCAGGGAGTCGAGGTCCGCGGCGGGCGCCCCGCGGTGCCCGAGCAGGATCGGCGCGCGTCGGAGCCCGGTCCACATCCCGCGGATCTCGTCCTCCGCAACCGGTAGGAGCCGTATCGCCACGTCCGGGGACAGCTCGACATCCACCCCGCCGAAGCCGACCGTCAGGATCGGGCCGAACGACTCGTCTCGCCGCGCCCCGATCAGAAGCTCGGCGGTGGGTGGCGCCAGCATGCGGGTGACCAGCGCCCCGTCCACCGGGTCGTCGCCGTCGGTCGGCGCGCCCCGAAACCGCAGGTACTCGCGGGCCGAGCCGGTGACATCGTCGAAGGCGCGCTCGAGCTGATCCGGGGTGTCGATCCCGAGCCGCACGGCGCCGGCCTCGCTCTTGTGGGGCAGCGCGGCCGAGACAGCCTTGATGGCCCACGGTCCATCCAGTCTCCACGCGGCGGCCGCCACGTCCTCCGCCCCCCGACAGAAGATGCCCTCGACCACGCTGACACCGGCTGCCTCCACCAGCGATCGGGCCTCGACCTCGCTCAGCCAGCGGCCCGGCTCGTCGGGCACGGACACATCGGGAGGAGCGGACGGGCGGGCGGGCCGGCCGACGAGCCGCGAACCCGGGGCTCGGCGCCGCCACAACGCGGCGCAGCACAGGGCCGCGCGCTCGAGCGAGCCGTGTACCGGCACGTCGGCCTCGAGCAGCACCCGAAGCGGCGGTGGCGAGCGCCGCTCGTAGAGCGAGTGCACGACCAGCGGCACGCGGGCGAGCCCGGCGGCGCGGGCGAGCCCGGATGCCGCTTCGAGCTCCTCCCCGGCGAGGGATTCGGAGAACCGGATCGCGTATCCCCCGAGGAGCCCGATCACGAGGATCCCGGCACACGCCGGGTCGGAGACGGCCGCCTCGACGGCGCGTGTCAGCACCGACGGCGCGGCGTCGGGCGCCCCGGCGGCGTCGATGGGGTTCTCGACGCTCGACGCCGGGCCGAGGATCTCGCGAAGTCGCGACTTCGTCTCGGCCGCCAACCTTGCCAGCGGCACGCCGAGCGCGGCGAAGCGATCGGCCGCGATCGTACCGTGTCCGCCTCCGTCGGAGATCACGACGAACCCGGCGTCTTCGCGGGGGGGCGACTTCGACGACGGCGACGACGCGGGCGCATCGATCGGGGTACCCTCGGCGGTCGTGGTGGCGACCCTCGGCCGCGGCTGGAGGGCGAGCGCCTCTCCAACCGCGAACAGCTCATCGGACGCGTCGACCTCGACCATGCCGGCCTGGGTCGCCGCCGCGCGGAAAACCGCGTACGAACCGGCCACGGCGCCGGTGTGCGAGCGTGCCGCCCTGACGCCGTCGTCTGACTTGCCCCCCTTGAGCACGACCACGGGCTTCTCGGTCGCGATCCGCTTTACGATGTCGTAAAGCGCACGGCCCTGCTTGACTCCCTCGATGTACACCACGATCGCCCGCGTCGGCGCGTGGGAGGCGAGGAAGTCGATGATCTCGTGGAATCCCACGTCGATCTCGTTCCCCGGACCGACATAGATCGACACGCCGACCGGGCGGCGGGCCGCGGTCGTCATGAGGTCGAGCGCGACGTTCCCCGACTGCGAGACGATGCCGAGGCGGCCCGGCTCGAGGGGCTCGCCGCCGACCATGTGGAGTCCGATGTGAGTGTTCAGCAGACCGGAGGTGTTCGGACCGACGACCCGGATGCCCGTCGTGCGAGCGGCATCCACGAGCCGTCGCTCGAGATCGCGGCCCGGCTCGCCCGACTCGCCGAACCCCACGGCCGGGACGATCGCGCCGCACACACCGGCGGCGCCGCATTCGGCGACGACGTCGGGGACGGCAGTGGCCGGCGTCGCCACGTAGACCAGCTCGGGCGGCTCGGCGAGCTCGGCGACCGATGTCGCAACGGGAAGTCCCAGGATCTCGCCGCCACGCGGGTTGATGGGGTGGATCGAACCGGCGAAGCCCGAGCGCCGGAGGGCCGCGACGACCTGGTGACCGCGTTTGGCGGGGTCGGCCGACGCCCCGACCACGCCGACCGACCGGGGCTCGAAGATCGGGCGAAGCGGGTGTTCGCTCATCGCCCCCTGTACTCGGGATCCCGTCCCTCGGCGAAGGCCCGTACGCCCTCCCGCCAGTCCTCCGACGACATGCACTCCTCCAGCGCCTCCGCCTCGGCACGCATGGCCTCGTCGGGGCCGAGCCGCTCGGCCCGGTCGAGGATCCGCTTCGAGAGTCGCATCGAGATCGGCGCGTTCCGCGCGAGCTGCGCGGCCAGGTCGCGGGCAACGTCGGGCACGTCCCCCGCGGCGGCCACCCGGTTCGCCAGACCCATCTCGAACGCCTCGCGTCCCGAAAAGAAGTCGCCCAGAAGGATGAGCTCGGCCGCCTTCGCGTAGCCGACCCGGCGCCTGAGCGTGTAGGCGGTGCCGCCGCCGATGAAAGTCCCGAGCGCGACCTCGGGGAGCCGGAGCTTCGCGTCTTCGGCGACCACGACGAGGTCGCACGACAGCGCGAGCTCGATCCCGGCGCCCACCGCGTGGCCGTTGACCGCGGCGACGACCGGCTGGGGAAGGGTCTGGATCGCCCGGTACACGCGCTGTCCGGTGGCGATGTACTCGGCTCGCTCGTCGGGGGTCTGCGGGGTGTCGCGGTGCGCCTTCAGATCGGCGCCGGCGCAGAACGCGCGGCCCTCGCCCGTGAGGACGACGACGCGGATGTCGGGGTCGGATGCGGTCTCGGCGAGACCCGTCTCGAGCGCGCGGTACAGAAACAGGCTGACCGCGTTCAGGCGGTCGGGACGGTTGAGACGGAAGGTCCGGATCCGACCCTCCGTCTCGACGAGTACGGGGCTATCGGTCATGGGCCGCGAAGGTCACGGCGATGGACACGTCGGCGCCGACGAGGGGGCGGCCACGCGCTCCGCCCCCTCCGGCCTTCGGTCGCCCGGTTCGCGCTCAGCGCCCCGCGTCGTCGGTCGTCGTCGCCGTGCGGGCCTTCGCGTTCTTCACGTACATGTCGAGCCACCGATCCACCTCCCACATCATGTGGAGGACGGACTCGCGCGCCGCATAGCCGTGGCTCTCCGCCGGCAGCATGACCAGGCGCGCCGTGGCTCCGAGACCCTTGAGCGCGTTGTAGAACCTGATCGACTGGATCGGGAACGTGCCCGAGTTGTTGTCCGCCTCGCCGTGGATGAGGAGGATCGGCTCGTTCACCTTCTCGGCGTGCATGAACGGCGACA
The DNA here is from genome assembly GCA_033720355.1 of Gemmatimonadota bacterium. Taxonomy (GTDB): domain Bacteria; phylum Gemmatimonadota; class Gemmatimonadetes; order Palauibacterales; family Palauibacteraceae; genus Palauibacter. The sequence continues at coordinate 3,053 of JAWWCR010000190.1, read as the reverse complement.
TCTCGAAGTACAGATCGGGATCCTCCCAGAAGAGGCGCTCCTCGCGCTGGAACCCGAACGGCGTGAGCGTCCGGTTGTACGCGCCGCTTCTCGCGACGCCCGCCCGGAAGAGGTCCGAGTGGGCGAGCAGGTTGCCCGTCATGAACGCACCGTAGGAGTGGCCGCCCACACCCACGCGGTCGGGGTCGACCACGCCGCGCCGCACGCCCTCGTCGATCGCCGCCTGCGCGTTCGCCACGAGCTGCTCTCGGAAGGTGTCGTTCGGCTCTTCCTCGCCCTCGCCGATCACCGGCATCGAGGCGTTGTCGAGCACGGCGTAGCCGCGAGTCACCCACGGCACGGCACCCGAGTAGGAGATCCGCGTGAACTGGTACGGCGAGTCACGACGCTGACCGGCGGCATCCGCGCTCTTGAACTCGGTCGGGTACGCCCACACGAACGTCGGCAGCGGTCCGTCACGTTCCTGGTCGTAGTCAGCGGGCAGATAGAGCGTCGCCGAGAGGGGCACACCGTCCTCGCGCTCGTACTGGATCGCCTCCTTCCGGATCCCCGCGAACTGCGGGTAGGGGTGCGGGAAGCTCGTGATCGCCGTGAGCGACCCCGACGAGTCGCGCCGGTAGTAGTTCGGCGGCTCGTCGACCGACTCGCGGCGGATGATCATGTCGCCGTCATCGAGCAGCGACACGAACCCCTCGTAGTACGGCGCCTCCGAGCGGAAGAGCTCCTCGGTCTCGCCGGTCTCGAGATCCATCTTCCTCAGAAACGGCCGCATCCCTTCGGGCGACGCGCCCGAACCGGCGAGGTAGATCGACCGTCCGCCATCGGCCGTGTGGAGGACGCCCGTGCCCCGTTCGGTCTCGCGGAATACCGGGAAGCCGGGGTCATTGTACCGGTCCTCCATCGACACGTCGAACACGAGGTCGAGCGCGCCTGGCGAGTCCGGCTCGAACCGGTAGGTGCGCCGCTGGCGGGTCGTCATCCACGACTCGTTGATCAGGGCGAACCCGTCCTCGGACCAGAAGATGCCGCCATACCGCAGGGGGAGCTCCGCGATGCGCGTCGGCTCCGCGTCGAACGGCGCCGCCTGCATCATGATCGCGTCGCGGATGTCCGCCTCGGCCTTCGCGTCGCCGCCGTCCTGCGCCTCGGCCCAGTACAGCGTCGCGTCGGCGTCCGCCCGCCACCCGATCGACCGCACGCCCGTCGGGACCGACCCGAAGGACGTCGGGACGTTGTCCTGGAGCGGGAGATCCGCGACGAGGTGGACGGCGTTGCCCGCGGCGTCCCACACCTCGATCCGCGTCGGGAAGCGGTACGCCGGGACGAGGTAGGAGAACGGCCGCATCGTCGTCTGGACGAGGACGTACTCCCCATCCGGCGACGGCTCGGCGCTCCGGATGATCCCCGGCTCGCCGACGTTCGTCGTGGCGCCGTCGAGCGTCACGACCGCGAGCTGCGTCGTCGCGTAGTACTCGAAGAGATCCGCGTCGTGCTGGTTCTCGAGCAGGTCCTGGTACGTCCGCGCCGGAGCCACCTCGCCGGTGTTCTCCTGGACGATCGGCGCCGTCGGAACCATCGGAGCTTCGGGCGCGGCGCCCCGTCCGGCGGGGACGAGGTTCGCGAGGATCGCGTCGTTCGACATCCAGCGGATCGCGGCGCCGTACGCGTCGTTGATCGCGGCCGTCCCGAGACGGCGGGCCGTCGCCGCCTCGACGTCGAGCACCCACAGCTCGATGCTGCTCTCGGTGTCGTGCGTGAACGCGACGTGGCGCCCATCCGGCGACCACCGCGTGTTCCGAATCGCCGCGTTGGCGGGCAGACCCGTCACGGCGCGCTCCGACCCGTCGAGCATCTGGATCGTGAGCCCCGTCGCGGGTCTCGCCCGGCTGGGGCCGTTCGTCCTCGGGTTGATCCGCATCCCGGCAATCCGCAGCTCGGGCGCCGACACCTCGGCGAGCGAGGGCAGCTCGGGACGCTCGCTCAGGAGCATCAGCGAGCGGTCGGGGCTCAGGCTCACCCCGGGCGTCGCGGGCGCATCGACGAGCGCGACGAGCTCGGCGGCGGGCACCTGATAGGCGTCGGCCCCTTCCTGAGCGACAACCGGGGCCGCGAGACCTCCGGCGAAGGCGAAAGCGACGGCGAGCGAACGGACGCGACTGCGGATCGAGCCAGACATGCGACGACTCCGGGTGGGGGTTCGATCGGACCCGGCATAGTCCGAAAGGCCCGCAGGCCAGTCAAGACGACTTCGGCCCCGGGTCGGCGGGTTGCAACCAAAGACGGCGCCCGCCCATCACTCCCCTTGCAGTTATAGGGGTAGGCGCGCTACGCTGGACGTTCCCTATAAGTACTAGGGGACAGACCCGCGGACGGTCCGCGTTCGCGACGGGTCGTTCTCGAGACGCGAGAGAGCGGTGGCAGACAACGTACAGGTGCTCAAGGGAACGCTCGATCTGTTGATCCTGAAGTCGCTCCGCTGGGGCCCCGCCCACGGGTACGCGGTGGTGACGTGGCTGAAGCGCACGACCGACGGGGCGTTCCAGATCGACGACGGCGCGCTCTACCCCGCGCTGCACCGACTGCAGAACCGCGAGCTGATCGAGGCCGAATGGGGCCGGTCAGAGAACAACCGGCGCGCAAAGTTCTATCGGCTGACGCCCCGCGGCCGACACCAGCTGGAGCGCGAGATCTCGACCTGGAGCCGCTTCTCCGAGGCGATCTGGAAGGTGATCGATGCGACGGAGGCTCCGGCGTGACCATGGATCCGCGAGACCGGTTGCGCGACGCGCTCGGCGACCGTGTCGACGAGGCGGTCGAGGACGAGGTGGGCTTCCACCTCGAGATGCAGATCCAGGATCTGGTTGCGCAGGGGTGGAATCCGGACGCCGCGCGGGAGGAGGCCCTCCGGATGTTCGGCGACGTGAAGCACGTGAGCGGCGAAATGCGGTCGCTCAGCCACGAGCGGCGGCGGCGGGCGCGACGCCGCGAGCACTTCGGCGAGGTCGCGGCCGATCTGCGGTTCACGCTGAGACGGATGAGGCGGAGACCCGGGT
>JAWWCR010000189.1:0-8788 GCA_033720355.1 Gemmatimonadota bacterium | reverse complement strand
TTCGAGGTGCCGGCGGCCGCGGACGAGCAGACACCGGCCGTCCCGCTGCGCGACATGGGCCGCTTCGTCCACGAGGCGGTGGCCGTGGATCCGGCGACCGGCATCGTATACGAGACCGAGGATGTGAATCGGCGGGCCGGATTCTACCGCTTCACGCCGCGTACGCCCGGACGGCTGAACGATGGCGGGGCGCTCGAGATGCTCGCGATCGCGGGCCGGCCCGAAGCCGACCTCCGCCGTGGCCAGCGCACCGGTGCCTGGCTGCCCGTCGACTGGGTCCCGATCGAGGACCCCGATCCCGAGGGGGCCGAGGCCGACGCGTCGACCGTCTTCAACGAGGGACGCGGGAAGGGCGGCGCCCGGTTGAGCCGGCTCGAGGGGTGCTGGTACGGCGACGGGAGCATCTACTTCCATTCGACGAACGGTGGCGAGGCACAGTCGGGGCAGGTGTGGCGCTACGTTCCCGAACAGGACGCGCTGGTGCTCGTCTTCGAGTCGCCCGACGCCGAGGTGCTCGATGCGCCCGACAACCTCACCGTCAGCCCGCGTGGCGGTCTCATCCTCTGCGAGGACGCGACCGGCAGCAGCCGGTTGCACGGGCTCACCGTCGACGGCGAGATCTTCGAGTTCGCCCGCAATATCCTGAACGGGCGCGAGTTCGCGGGGGCCACGTTCAGCCCCGACGGTCGGATCCTCTTCGTGAACATCCAGGGCGATCTGGACTCGTTCGGCCCCGGAAACCTCGGCATGACGTTCGCGATCCGGGGACCCTGGGAAGAGGGCCCGCTCTAGCGAAGACCGCCGCGCCACGGAGGGGGATGTCCGCGGCGCCATCCGGTTCTCTACGATTCGTAAGAAATGACACGGCTCGGCGGGAAGCCCCGTCTCATGGAGCTTCCGGCCATCGTGGATCGCGAACGCGCAGCGGGATGAGGATGCGCGCGACCCGCTCGAAGAAGACGTAGTCCCAGGCCCAGTTGAGCAGCGTCGCGAACCGGTTCCGGAACCCGATGAGGTACACGATGTGGATCCCCAGCCAGAGGATCCACGCGGGGAACCCGGTGAACCCGCGACCGCGCACCAGCGCGACGGCGGAGTTTCGTCCGATCACGGCCATCATCCCCTTGTCGCGGTAGCGGAAGCGCTCGGGCCCTTCGTCCCGCATCAGACGCTCGATCGAGCGGGCGGCGTGTTCGCCGCCCTGCATCGCCGTCTGACAGAGAAGGGGGAGCGGCTCATCGGCGTCGGCGACCTTCGCCATGTCGCCGACCACGAAGACCTCGGGTCTGCCGTCGACCTGCAGCGTCGGAAGGACCTCGATCCGTCCGTCCCGCGTCAGCGGCAGCCCCCACGTGGCGGCCTCGGGCACGCCCCGCACACCGGCGGTCCACGCGACCGTCCGCCCACGAAGCTCGCGCGGCTCGCCATCCGTGGGCCTCGTGCGCACGCCATCGCGTCGGACCTCCTCGACGATCTCGCCGGTTCGCACCGTCACGGGCATGCCTTCCAGCCGCCGTTCGGTGTAGGCCGCCAGCTCCGCCGGCAGCCCACCGAGGAGCCGGGGCGCCGCCTCGACCAGCGTGATCGACGCTTCCTCGGCCACCGCGGGGTAGTCGCGGGCGAGCGGTCCGCGCACGAGCTCCGACAGCGCGCCGGCGTACTCCACGCCAGTCGGTCCCCCCCCGATCACGAGGAAGCTCAGGATGTCGCGGCGCTTCTCCCGGTCGGGCTCGTGCATGGCCTCCTCGAAACGGGCCAGCACGTGCGAGCGCAACGTGATCCCGTCTTCCAGCGTCTTGAGAGGGAAGGCGTGGTCACGCGCCCCCGGCACGCCGAAGTCGAAGGCCACTGTGCCGAGGGCGACGATCAGGTAGTCGTAGCCGTGGACACCGCGGTCCGTGTGCACGAGCTTTCCGTCCGGATCCACACGACGGGCGGCCGCGTTCAGGAAGCGCAGATTCCGCTGTCCGCGTACGATGGTGCGGACCGGACGCGCGATCGCGAAGGGTTCCAGCTCGGCGGCGCCGACCTGGTAGAGGAGCGGGAGGAAGGTGTGGAAGTTGTTGCGATCGATCAGGGTGACGTCGACGTCGGTGCGGCGGAGCACCCGCGATGCCCAGAGCCCGCCGAACCCCGCCCCCAGCACGACCACTCGCGGTCGTCGTTGCGCCACGTTGTGCCTCCGCTCGTCGCGGTCCTCACGTTCACGGCGTGCGCTTCGGCCCGGCCCGCACCGCCGTTCGAGCCGCCCACCCCCGGTACGGATCGCGCCGGAGTGGATCGCGCCCCGCCGGCCGATGTCGACCCATCCGATGCGACGCGGGGGACGCCCGATGCCCCGACCGCGGGTTGGACGCAGACCGGGGTCGCGTCCTGGTACGGCCACCCCTTTCACGGACGCCGCACCGCGTCGGGCGAAGTCTACGACATGGACGAGCTGACCGCCGCACACCAGACCCTGCCCTTCGGCACGCTGATCGACGTCGACAATCTCGACAACGGCAGGACGGTGCGTCTGCGCGTCACGGACCGGGGTCCTTTCGCGAAGAACCGCATCCTCGACGTATCGCGAGCCGGGGCCCGCGCGCTCGAGATGATCGGCCCCGGGACCGCCCGGATCCGCATCACGATCGTGACGGCCGGGGGCGATCTAGTGGCCGTGCGCGGAGGCTGCGTAGTCGTGCAGTTCGCCTCCTACCGAGATGAGGAGGCGGCGGTCGAGCGCGCGCGCGAGGGGGGCATGCTGGGCTTCCGTACGACCGTCGAGGACGCCGACGGGTGGTTCAGGGCGGTCGCCGGCCCCTTCCATACCACCGAGGATGCGCACGACGCGATCGAAGAGCTCGGGGGATTCGCCCGCCGCTGTACCACCTGATCCGCCGTCCGCCTCGTGACGTTTCTTCCACGCCGCTCGTGGTCTCGTTGAGAGCGCGCTACACGTTCATCGGTGGACCGGCAGGAACCACGCGGAGATCGGCAGCATTGACAGTATGGGATTGGTGGCGGACGCGATGGGCCGCCGGTAGCTTTTCCGGCCCCACGGCGCGTGCGTCATCGCCTGCTCCGCGCGTATCGGTGGACCGATCGGCTGGTGTTGTTTTTTGTGGAGGACACATGGCAGGGAGAAGGATGATCGTCGGCGGGCTCCTCTCGCTCGGAGCCCTGCTGGGCCCCGCGGTCGAGCTCGCCGAGGGGCAGGCAGGCCGCTACTTCGGCCGCAACAAGGTCGTCTACAGGTCCTTCGATTTTCAGGTGCTCAAGACCGAGCACTTCGACATCTACTACTACGAATCCGAAGCGGAAGCCGCCCAGATGGCGGCCCGGATGTCGGAGCGCTGGTACGCGCGTCTCTCACGGGTCCTGAACCACGAGTTCCGGAACCGTCAGCCGATCATCCTCTACGCCGACCACACGGACTTCGAGCAGACGAACGCGACTCCCCAGACGATCGACGAGTCGACGGGAGGGTTCACGGAGATCCTCAAACGGCGCGTCGTGCTGCCGCTCGCGGCCACCCTCGCGGAGTCCGACCACGTCCTCGGGCACGAGCTCGTGCACGCGTTCCAGTTCGACATGACGGGGCAGGGACCGAGCGCCACGGGCGTCGACATCCCCGGCGCCATCCGGCTGCCGCTGTGGTTCATCGAGGGGATGGCGGAGTATCTGTCTCTCGGCCCGATCGATCCGTTTACCACGATGTGGATGCGCGACGCGCTCGATCTCGAGGAAGGGTTCCCCACGATCCCCGATCTGCGGAACCCGCGATACTTCCCCTACCGGTACGGTCACGCCCTGTGGTCCTACATCGGTGGGAACTTCGGTGACGACAAGATCGGCCGCATCCTCACGCTCGCCGGCCAGACCGGGAGCGCGATGGGCGCGATCGAAGCCGTGGTCGAGGTCCCGATCGACGATCTGTCCCAGCGCTGGGCGGCGGACATGGAGACGTACTTCGCGAGCGCGCGGGCACAGACCAACAGCCCGGACGAATACGGTCGGCGCGTGATCTACGAAGCCGAGGAGGGGGAGGGCTCGCTCAACCTCGGTCCGTCGATCAGCCCCGACGGGTCGAAGCTCATCTACACGTCCGAGCGTGACCTGTTCGCCATCGAGATGTTCCTGGCCGACGCGAACAGCGGCGAGGTCATCCGTCGGCTGACGAAGAACTCGGTCGATCCGCACTTCGAGAGCCTCCAGTGGATCAACTCGTCGGGCGAATGGCACCCGGACGGGCGCCACTTCGTCATCGCCGGAGTCAACAAGGGCAGCTCGATCATCTCGGTGATGGACACCGAGTCGGGCGACATCGTCCGCGAGGTGAAGCTCCAGAACATCGGTGACGCGTTCACGCCCACCTGGTCACCCGACGGAAATCGGGTAGCGTTCTCGGCGATGACGGGCGGGTTCACGGATCTGTACGTCATCGACCTGGAGACCGAGCAGCTGACACGTCTGACCAACGATCCGTACGCCGACCTCCAGCCGGCCTGGTCGCCGGACGGGCGGTATCTGGCGTTCTCGACCGATCGTTACACGACGAACCTCCAGCAGCTGATCGGCGGGGGCTACGAGCTCGCGCTGTACGACTTCGAGACGGGCGAGATCGAGCCGCTGCCGAGCTTCGATGACCAGCGGCACAACATCGGCCCGCAGTGGTCGCCGGACGGACGCAACCTGTATTTCGTGTCGGATCACGACGGGATCGCCAACGCGTATCGGCTCGACATGGAGACGCGGGAGCGTTTTCTGATCACCGACCTGTGGACCGGCGTGAGCGGTCTGACGGCGACCAGCCCCGCGATCAGCGTCGCGCGCACGACGGGCGACATGGCCTTCAGCGTCAACAAGGGCGGGCCGTTCAACTTCGAGATCTACGTCGCGGACGATCCGCAGGTGCTCGCTGGCGTGCCCGCGCCCGACATGCTCGTCGACGTCGACGCGTCGATCATCCCGCCGCGCGAGCGTGTCTCGACCGACCATCTCGCGCTCTTGCAGAACGCGCGGCTCGGGCTCGCCGACCCGATCACCTTCGACAACGAGGAGTACCGGTCGAAGCTGTCGCTCGACTACGTGTCGCAGCCGACCCTGGCGTTCGGCGCGTCGGACTACGGCGTGTTCTTCGCCGGCGGCGCGAGCCTGTTCTTCTCTGACCTGCTGGGCGACAAGACCCTCCAGACCGTGCTCTCGGTCAACACGGCGTTCGGTGACTTCTTCAAGAGCACGGCGCTTCTGGCGGGGTACGAGGATCTCTCATCGCGGTGGAACTGGGCCGTCGTCGCCGGGCAGGTGCCCTTCGTCACCCGGTCCTTCACGTTCTTTTCGGGCGATTTCCAGGGGCGGCGGGTCGACGTGTTCCGCGAGCAGCGGTACTTCGAGATCAACCGGCAGATCACGCCCATCATCGCCTACCCGATCAACCGGGCCTCTCGAGTGGAGTTCTCGGCGGCGGCACGCCAGGTCGACTTCGCGGCCGAGACCCAGGACTTCGGGTTCGACTCGTTCACGGGCGAGCTCGTGATCGACGAGCAGACGGATCTCCCGCGGTGCGCCGATGACGAGCAGCTGTTCTTCAACTGCGTGCCCGGTGCCATCTGGCAGGCCGGCGTGGGCGCGGCGTTCGTCTACGACAGCTCGATCTTCGGCGGAACCAGCCCGATCCTCGGGCAACGGCTCCGGGTAGACGCGAACCCGACCTTCGGCACGCTCAACTACGTGAGCACCACTGTCGACGCACGGAAGTACTTCCGGTTCGCCCCGTTCACGCTCGCCGGGCGCGGTCTGCACTACGGGCGCTACGGCGATGGGGCCCAGGACCCGAGGCTCGGGCGTCTCTATCTCGGCGTTCCGTCGCTTGTCCGGGGGTACTCCGACGGCTCGTTCGACGTGTTCGAGTGCACCAGCCCGGGCGGGGCGACCGGCTTCTTCGGGTGCCCCGAGTTCGAGGAGCTCATCGGAAGCCGGGTGCTGGTGGCCAACATCGAGATGCGTCTGCCACTTCTCGGGGGCATCGGCGTCATCCCGGCGCCCGGCGTCCCGCCGATCGAGGTCGGCGCCTTCTACGACATGGGCAAGGCCTGGACCTCGGACGACGACATCAACTGCCAGCTCGTCGACACGTGCGGGTTCGGCGAACGCCCGTGGAAGAGAAGCGTCGGCGTGTTCTCGCGGCTGAACCTCTTCGGCTTCATGATCATGGAGCTCGACTTCGTGCACCCGTTCGACCGTCCCGAGAAGGACTGGCTATGGCAGTTCAGCCTCACGCCGGGGTTCTGACATGAAGCTGATCACGAACTGGCTGGTGAACGCGGCGGCGCTCTGGGTGACCGCCGAGCTGGTTCCGGGCGTGTCGGTGGAGGATACCGGCGCGCTCTTCCTGGCCGCGCTGGTGATCGGGCTGGTGAACGCGATCGTCCGACCCGTGCTCGCCTTCGTGACGTTGCCGATCACGGTCCTGACGCTCGGGCTGTTCTACTTCGTTCTGAACGGCGGGATGATCTATCTGGCCGCGGAGCTGTCGCCCGGGTTCGCGATCGACGGGTGGTTGACCGCGATCATCGCCGCGATCGTGATGTCGATCGTGGCGACGATCCTCCACCTGTTCGTGGGGAAGAACCGCAAGGAGGACTGACGCGCGCCGGGCGGCGGCCCGGTTCGCTCGAGCGATTACTCGTAGTAGGGGTTCTCGCCGGCCGAGTGATCGGTGACGTCGCGGACGTCGACGATCTCGGGCGCGGCCTCGCGGATCATTTCCTTGATGCCCTGGGTGAGCGTCACGCCTGCCATCCCGCACCCCTGACACCCGCCCCCCATCGACACGTACACGATGTCGTCGCGGATATCGACCAGACGGATGCGTCCGCCGTGCATCGCGACGCCGGGGTTCACACGCTCGTCGATCACTCGCTGCACCCGCTCGGCGAGCGGGCCCTCGAGCGGCTCCGACCCGAGCGGCTTGATGTTCGGGTTCTCGAACTTGAAGCCCGAGCCGTGGAGCGACTCGACCCAGTCGATGCTGGTCCCGTCGAGGATCCTGGCGCTCTCCGGGTCGACCACGACGGCGAACCCGCCGCCGTCGAGCTCGATATCGCCATCGAGACGCTCGTCGGGCTCGATGAGCGCCATCTCGTACTGCGGCGCGATCGGGCTCGCGTTCTGTACGCGCACCCGGACCGACAGGTCCGTTGCGTCGTCCTCTTCCAGATACGTCCGGATCCGCTCCCCGGCGGTCTCCGAGAACCTGATCGTCACCTGTTCGCCTGACATGTATCGCACCCTTCTGCGGAGCGGTCGGTTCAGCGGCCCAGGACCGCGCGGGTCACGAACAACAGGTTCGCCGGGCGCTCCGCCATCCGTCTCATGAAGTACGGGTACCACTCGGTCCCGTACGGGACGTAGATCCTGACGTTATACCCTCCATCGAGCAACTGTTTCTGCACGTCGCGCCGGACGCCGTACAGCATCTGGAACTCGAAGGCCTCGATCGGGACGGCGCGCGACTCCGCGAACCCGCGGGCCGCCTCGATCATCTCATCGTCATGCGTCGCGATCGCCACCGGCGGGACGCCTCCCACGGCCTCCCTCTCCCCCGCCGACTCGAGCAGCATGCGCGTCAGGTGGCGGAAGCTCGCGTCGATGTCCTCCCGTCGCTGGTAGGCGATCGAAGCGGGCTCCTGATAGGCCCCCTTGCACAGACGGACGTGCGCGCCCTCGTCGCACAGCTGCTCGACGTCGCGTTCGCTGCGGTGCAGGTAGGACTGGATGACGATGCCGACGTTCCGGTGCGCGGCGAGGACCCGGCGGAACACGTCGAGCGTCGCCTGCGTGTGCTCCGACCCCTCCATGTCGATGCGCACGAACGAGTCGGCGCGCGCCGCCGCCTCGACGACGCCGGCGAGGTTGGCGACGCACAGATCGGTCGAGATGTCGAGCCCGAGCTGGGTCAGCTTGAGACTCGTCGTCGCGTTCGACCCCTTCTCGGCGCGCCGCTCGATGCTCGAGACGTAGGTCTCCGCCGCGCGCTCGGCCTCATGCGCGTCGCCGACGCTCTCGCCGAGAAGGTCGAGCGTGACCCGGAATCCCTCCGCTTCGAGGGCGCTGGTGGTCTCGATCGCCGTATCGAGATCCTCACCGGCCACGAAACGGCTCGCGGTCGCCCGCGCCGCGGGTACCCTGAGCAACCAGTCCTTGAGCCCCTGTCGCTCGCTCAGGTAGAGCAGGGACTTACGGAGCATCCGCCCCCTCGAGCTCGGTCTGGAGCAGACCCTTGAGCTCCTCGGCCGTATAGAGGACGATCGTCGGCAGCCCCGAGGCCTCGATCGTCGCTCGACCCCCCTCCTCGCGGTCGACGAGCCCGAGAACGCCAATGACCTCGCCGCGCGCCATGTGGACCGCCTCGCACGCCTTGAGCGCCGATCCGCCGGTCGTGATCACGTCCTCCACGATCACGACGCGGGCGCCCGGCTCGAAGCACCCCTCGATCAGCTGGCCGCGACCGTGCCGCTTCGCGCGCTTCCGCACCGAGAACGCGTGGATCGGCATGCTCTCGCGCCAGCTCTCGGCGGCGATCGCGTACGCGATCGGGTCCGCGCCCATCGTCAGACCACCGACGGCGTCGGGCCGCAGCCCCGCGGTCTGGATGGCCTCGAGACCCACCCGGCCGATCAGAACCTGTCCCTGCGCGTGCATCGTCGTAGTCCGGCAGTCGATGTAGTAGTCGCTGCGTCTGCCGGACGCGAGCTCGAAGTCACCCAACCTCATCGATCGTTCCGCCAGCAGGCGGGCCAGTTGC
>JAWWCR010000188.1:0-8925 GCA_033720355.1 Gemmatimonadota bacterium | reverse complement strand
GTCGACGACGGCGATCCTCAGGGGCGCGTCCTGAGCGATGACGGGCCCGGCCGCGGCGATCGACACCGCGGCAACGGCGACGCCCGCCGCCACCCCGCGCAAGCTCCTGTCTCGAACGATATGTCTGTCCATCCATCCATCTCCCGTGTTGTTCTCCGGCGTTTCGAGGGCGGCGTTGACTACCCGGCCGCCTCCTCCCGGTTTCGAGGTTCCCACCCGGGTCGACGCCTGTGGAGCGGGGTTTGGGACGGGTTGGGACGCTACTCCGCTCGAGCGCGGCTGAAAAGGCCCGCGTGAGTCGGCTTGACCTCGCGAGGTCGGGGACCCGATCCTCCTCGCGCGAGTACACCGGGCCGGGGTTTCCGGCGATCTCGACTGCAACGTGAGGCTCGAATGAACGCTGGCGACACGCCCGCGATCCGGCTCGTCGGTTGCGTGGCGCTCATGGTCGGCGCGTACGCGGCGACCGCGCCCGGGGCGTCGGCCTGGCAGGCGCCTTCTTCCGGTACGACGCTCCTCGCCGGCGCCACGGTCATCGACGGGACGGGGGCGCCCTCGTTTCATGGGGATGTGCTGGTACGCGATGGACGGATCGCCGCTGTCGGAGAAAGCGGATCGATCCCGCTCCCGCCCGGGGCCGAGCGCGTCGATCTGACCGGTCTGGTGCTCGCACCCGGGTTCATCGATCTCCACAACCACTCGACGCGGGGCATCCTCGACCAGCCCGCGGCGGTGACGCAGGTGTCGCAGGGGATCACTACCCTGATGGTCGGTGCGGACGGCTCGTCTCCATGGCCCGTCGGCGAGTACCTCGACGAGGTCGACGAGGCCCGACCGGCCGTTGACGTCGGCACGCTCGTCGGTCACGGCACGGTCCGTCGCGCCGCGCTCGGCGACGACTTTCGCCGGACGGCGAGCGATCCGGAGATCGCCGACATGGCCGAGCGGGTCGCTCGGGGGATGTCGGAGGGAGCGTTCGGTTTGTCGAGCGGGCTCGAGTACGACCCCGGGTTCTACTCGTCGACGGGCGAGCTGATCGCGCTGGCGCGCGAGGCAGCCGCGGCCGGGGGGTTCTACATGTCGCACATGCGCGACGAGGAGGAGACCCTCATCGAAGCCGTGGCCGAAGCGATACAGATCGGACGCGAGGCCGGTCTGCCGGTTCAGATCTCGCACATCAAGGCCGGCAACGCCTCCGTCTGGGGGAAGGCCGGCGAAGTGCTCGGGATGATCGCCGCGGCGAACGCCGGCGGGCTCGACGTCACGGCCGACCAGTATCCGTATACGGCGTGGCAGTCGGGTCTGGCGATCGTGGTCCGGTCGCGGATGTTCCAGGATCCCGACTCGGTCGCGGCGGGGATCGCCGCGATCGGCGGAGGCGATCGGCTCCAGATCGTGCGGTATCGTGCCGAGCCCGACCTGAACGGGATGCGGCTGAGCGAGATCGCCGAGCGGAAGGGCCTCTCAGAGGTCGACGCGTACATGCTGCTGATGAGGAGCGGGGGCTCGAGCGTGATCGGGCACACGATGAGCGAGGCCGATGTCGACGAGTTCATGGAGTCCCGATGGGTCATGACGTCGAGCGACGGCGGAATCGGGAGCCCGCACCCGCGCGGAGCCGGCACCTTCCCGCGCGTCCTCGGCCACTACGTGCGCGAGCGGGGGGTCATCGGACTCGAGCGAGCGGTCCAGCGCGCCAGCTCGATGCCGGCCCGCCGTCTCGGGCTCGACGACCGGGGCGTGATCCGTGTCGACGCGCGGGCGGACCTGGTCGCCTTCGATCCGGCGATCGTCGCCGACCGCAGCACGTTCGCCGACCCGGCGGTCACCTCCGTCGGGATCGAGACCGTGTGGGTGGCAGGCGTCCCCGTGTGGGCCGACGGAGCCACCACCGGAGCCCGACCCGGACGCGCCCTCCGGCACCCCCGGGGAGGAGGCTGATCCGGAGTTCCCGCGATTCCGGCCCGGCGCTTGCGCCCGTGTAACGGGGGCCTCCGGAACGGGCGCAGGCAGCGCCGGGACGGAGCCGGGAAGAGAACGATGGGATACGCAGTCTACATCACACGGGCGCCGCACCATGTGGAAGGCGCGCAAGTGCCTATTCCACAAGAAGATTGGCACGCCCTGATCCAGAACGATCCGGACCTCGCGTCCGCACCCTCGCAGCCGGACCTGGCCCGGTGGGCGGGCCCCTCCCTGGTCGCGTCTCCCCTGATCGACTGGGCGAACGGGAACCTTTTTTCACGCGATCCTGACCATTCTGTCATTCGCAAGCTGATCGAGCTCGCGGGGCTCCTCGGGGGACGTGTCCAGGGCGATGACGGCGAGCTGTACGCGATCGAGCGCGGGCGGGTCGTCCGCGTCGACCCCGCCGAGGCGGTCCCGGAACAACCCGCCGACACCGCGCCCTTCCAGGGCGTCGGACAGCCCGATCTCGGGGGCCTCGACGACGCGATGGGGACCGAAGAGCTGGAGGCGGCTCTCGGCGCGCTCACCGACCACGCGGCGGAGGTGCGGGGACGGGCGGGGCAGGAGCCCGAAGACCCGCATGCGAGCTTCGCGCGGCCCCCCGACGAGGCGCTCGAGGTCGAGCAGAGCGGGCCGCCGAAGACGCCGCCCTTCAGGGTCGGCCAGCGGGTTCGGACGTCGTGGGGCCGGCCAGGTACCGTCGTGGCGATCGACCCCGACGCCGACTGGGGGATGGGGAAGATCGAGATCAAGTACGACGACGGACGGACCGCCAGCACGAGCTGTGTGGCGCACGGGCTGGAAGCCTGTTGAAGAACCGCGGCCGTGCCGACGTAACCGACCACCGTGATGGCCCACGTCATTCCTCATGATCGGCGCGGGGGAGCTGCCGTAGTTCCGCAACGGGCTTCCGCCTGCGTAGCGGAGGGGCGCGGCTCGCCGTAGGGTGACACTCGAGAGCGCCGTCCGACCGATGCGGCGTGAGCTTCCCCGACCCGCGAGTCGCCTCCATGACGGACGAGACCTTCCCCCCCGATGCCCGGGCGGGCATCGCTCGCTTTCAGCTCCAGATGACTCTGGCGGCGCTACGGCCTCTCGACAGGGTGCTGGCGCTCGTGCCCGACGACAGGATCGCGGAGGAGGTCGTGGCGGGACAGATGCCGGTCGGGACGCTGATCGGTCACACCTACCAGGCGGTGGCGACGCTCGTCCGCGGATCGCGGCTCGGTCATCTCGACGAAGCCGACATGGAGGGCATCCCCGACCCCGAGGGGGTGACCGAGCGGCAGGTGCTCATGGAGTTGGCGGCGGTCGCACGGGCGGAGGTGACGGCGGCGCTCGATTCCGTCACGCCCGAGACGGCGGACGCGTTGGTCGACTTCTTCTTCGGGTTCTCGGCGACCGGGTTGCAGGCTACCTCCATCGCCTACTCCGAGCTCCTGCACCACCGCGGCCAGGCGGTCACCTTCCTCCGGGTGATGGGGATCGAGCCGCCGGACATCTACGAGGGCGCCGGGTAGGTCGCTCGGGCGCCGCTGCCGATCCGGAGTTCCCGCCGGACCCGGTCTACGCCCCGCGCCGGCCGATCTCGCCGCGGTCCGCCCGGGCGAGGATCTCGATCCCGCCGCGGACGTTCTGATGCACGTCCACCCTCACCCATACGGGCTCGATCGCGAACATCACGTCGTCGGCGATCCGGGCCGCGAGATCCTCGCAGAACGCCCCCTCGTCCCGGTACGACCAGAGATAGAACTTGAGCGCCTTCGACTCGAGGAGGAGCTCGCGGGGCGAGTACTCGATCGTCACGCGTCCGAAGTCGGGCTGACCCGTGCGCGGGCACATCGCCGTGAACTCGAGCGCCCTGAGCATCACCCGCTGCGTATCCGACGCGGGGATCGCTTCCTGCCGAAGCGTCTGGCGGCCCTCTTCGGGTCCGCTCGGACGGGGAAGCGGGCCGCTCACCGGCAGTTCCGTCATCGTACCGACCTCGCGGTTCGGTTAGCTTCCAAGGCGATGAGCGAACCTACAACGCGAGACGTCGACCCGCCGGGTCGCGCGGTCGTCCTGTTGAGCGGCGGGCTCGACTCGAGCACGGTTCTGGCCCTCGCACGGTCGCGGAGGCACGAGGTGTGGGCGCTCACCGTCCGCTACGGCCAGCGGCACGCCGGCGAGCTCGCGGCCGCGCGGCGGATCGCCGCCGAGCTAGGAGCCGCGGGACACGAGGAGATCACGGTCGATCTCGGACGGTTCGGGGGCTCGGCACTCACCGATGCCAGGATCCCCGTGCCCCGCGACAGGGAGCCCGGGGAGGACGGCGTCCCCGTGACCTACGTCCCCGCCAGGAACATGGTGCTTCTGTCGCTCGCCACCGCGTGGGCCGAGGTCCTGGGAGCCCGCGACGTGTTCATCGGCGTCAACGCGCTCGACTACTCCGGCTATCCCGACTGTCGCCCCGAGTTCATCGAGGCGTTCGAACGGGTCGCGCGGCTGGGCACGGCCTCCGGCGGCGGCATCCGGATCCACGCCCCGCTCATCGAGCTCACGAAGGCCGAGATCATCCGGTGGGGCACCGAGCTGGGCGTCGACTACGCGCTCACCACGAGCTGCTACGATCCGGCCGGAAACGGCGCGGCGTGCGGGCATTGCGACGCGTGCATCCTGCGCCGGCGGGGGTTTCGCGAGGCCGGCATCCCCGACCCTACCGTGTATAACGGGAGCTGATCGCCGCCGGAAGCGCGTCTCAGCCCACCTCGGCGGGGGCATCGGCCTGCGTTCCCGGCGCATCGCCCGGCAGGTGGCCCCAACAATACGCCTTCGCCTCGGTCGTGACGCCGCAGGCGTGGGCCAGGCCGGCCCCGATGGACACGAAGCTCCGGCTGAGTCTCACCCGCGCCGGGGTCGTCGCGATGCCGTCGTCGCCGCTTCGCGGCGGCCCGTCGCCCAGCTGGCCGGTGTCGTCGCTACCCCAGCAGAAGGCATCTTCGCGCTCGACCGCGATCCCGCATACATGTCGTCCCCCGACCGCGATCGCGGAGAAGCGCAGCTCCGTGGTGGCGCGGGTCGGCGTGAGGTGATAGACGGCCTGTCCCCCCTCGTCGACCTCTCCGTTGGCGAACATGCCGTACTCGTTCTCGCCCCAACACCAGACCTCGCCTTCCGCGGTCAGCCCGCAGAAGGTGTGGGACTCACCGTCCACCGCGACGAAGGACGCCTCCGTCGTAACGAGCTGGGGCTCCGGAGCCCAGCGGCTGCCCCAGCAATACAGCTCCCCATCCAGCGTAATCGCGCACGTGTTGTCGAGGGCGCGGGCCAGATCCGCGAATCGGTGTCCGCCCGCCACGGCCGCGGGGACGAGGACCGTGGTGTCGCCGGAGGCGATCCCCAGCTCTCCCGCCCGGTTGTCGCCCCAACAATGAGCGAAGCCGTCGAGGGCGACCCCGCAAGCCGACTGCCCTCTCGTGTCGATCATTGAGAAGCGGATATCCGTAGCGACCGGGATGGGGGCATCGCTGGGTTCGGTGGTTCCGACCCCGAGTCCGCCACGCGAATTGCTTCCCCAGCAGAAAGCGAGGTCGTTGGTGGAGATTCCGCACATCTGGACCGACGAGATCCGCACCTCGAGAAACGGGATGCCGCCCGCCACACGGACCGGATCAAAAGAGCCGGTCGCGAGGCCGTCGCCGAGACGGCCCGGACCCCAGCACCTCACGCCACCACCCGAGGTGAGCAGGCAGCTGCGTTGCCCACCGACGGAGACGCTCGAGTAGTTGAAGGCCGTGCGATTCCCGTCCGAGGGAAGGCCGGTCACCGGGTCGAGCCCGCTGTCGAGGAGACATGCTCCGCTGAGCGCGCTCAGCAGCAGCCCGGAATAGAAGAGTCGTCGAGATCCGTTTCGGGCCGGCCTTGTCTCCGACACCTGTCTGTACTTCATGTGAAAAAGGTAGAACGATGGCCGATCAGGGCTCAATACCGCTCGACGAGCCCTCCCCGTCGATCGACGCCGTAACTCCGTCCACGACGGCTGCCGCCGCGACGTGGCCCACCACGTTCGTCGCCGAGCGGAACATGTCGGGCACACGGTCGATCCCGAGCATGATGCCGAGCGCGCTGAGCGGCACGCCGACCGTATCGAGCGCGGGCGCCATCGTCATGATGCTGGCGCTCGGGACCGGGGCGACCGTCATCGCGGCCAGGAAGGTGGCCAGCGCCGCGCCCGCGACCGCGCCCGGCGCGACCGACACGTCGTAGACCGATGCGAGAAAGATCACGGCGGCCCCCTGGAAGAGGGCGCTGCCGGGCCGGTTTATCGAGGCGGCGAGCGGCAGGACGAGGTTCGAGGTCTCCTTCGACAGGCCGAGATCCTCCGCTTCCTCGAACATGACCGGCAGCGTGGCGACCGAGCTCGTCGTCGAGAAGCCCATCGAGTAGGTGCCGATCGTGCCGCGCACGAACCGTCCGACCCCGACGTTCGCGAAGATCCGGATGGCGGGCAGGAACACGACCGCCATGAACAGGAAGAGCCCCACGACGACGGCCACGATGAACACGGCCAGGTTCTGGAGCATCGCCATCCCCGTCCGCGCCGCGACCGGCGCCGCGAGCCCGAACACCCCGACCGGCGCCGTCCACAGGATCCAGTGCATGAGCTTGATGAGCGCGTCGGTCACCGAGTCGGCGAGCGAGACCAGCGGGTCGCGCTTTGCGGCGGGGAGGGTCGTCGTCGCGGCGGCGAACAGCACGGTGAACACGATGATCGGGAGCAGCGACCCGGCCGTCGCGGCCTCGAACGGGTTCCGCGGGATGAGGTTGACGAGAAAGTAGACCATCCCCGGCAGCTCGGTCGCGACCTCTCCGGCGGCTTCGGGCGGGACGACCGGTCGGGCGAACCCGAGCGCGACGCGCATGACGAGCATCCCGATGAGGATCGCCGGGATCGTCGTGAGCCAGAAGAACGCGACCGACGAACCGCCCACGCGGCCGAGCTTCCGCGGGTTCCCGATCTTCGCCACCCCGACGAACACGGTCACCCCGACGAGGGGGATCACGACCATCTGGATCGCGCGGATGAACGCGGTCCCGAGGGGCTCGGACGCCTCGGCGATCGCGATCAGCGTCGTGTTGCCCGTGAGTGACGCCACGACCCCGAGCGCGAGCCCGAGCCCGAGCCCGGCGAGGATCGCGAGCTGGCTCACGACGCGTCCGCCGCGTCACGCGGGGCCCGCCGCAGCATCCACACACCGATGGTCAGCACCGGGACGACGTAGAAGAGGATGAACCCCCAGGTGATCGTGCCGTAGCCGCTCGCGATGAGATCGATCAGACCGAGCGGCGTCAGCGCGAGCGCGACCGAGAGAAAAACGACCGCGACCACCGACCGCACCCACGCGGGCGTCTCGTGGCCGCGCTCGGCCCGCGTTGCCACGATCCGCTCGTTCACGGCGTGGATCATCCCGCTCCCCGTCTCGATCAGCGTGCCGAACAGCACGACCTGAAACGCGATCTGGAAGGACCGCGATCCGAGCGCCTCCAGCAGGAAGTTCGCCGGCACCGCCCTCTCGGTGATCTCGGGGTAGTGGGCGACCATGGCGAGGTAGAGAAAGAGCGCCGGGAGGATCCCGATCACGCCCGTCAGCAGCCCGGCGCTCACGGCCTCTCGCCGGGTCTGGATATGCCGGACGGTGAACAGCACGACGGCGCCGGCCGACAGGTTGTAGCCGGCGTACCGGATGCCGCTCAACAGCCACGAGCCCTCGAGCGCGCTCGCCGAGAACGCCGTCGAGATCTCGCCGCCCCACCGCGAGAGCGACCAGGCGACGAGGACGATGTAGACGGCGTAGAGGACGAACGACCACCCGGCCAGGACCCGTTCGATCGCCGAGCTCCCGAAGAAGAGCAGCGCCGCCACCGCCCCGATCGCGGCCAGGACACCCAGCGCGTACGACCCCCCGAACGTCTCCTCGACGATCGCCCCGGCCGCGGCGCCCACGACGGCGAGGACGAGCAGCGTCATGAGGACGTACGTGACCTCGAACAGCCCCCACCCGGGCCCGAGAAGGCGCCTGAAGAACCCCCGGTACTCGAAGGTGCGGAACTTCCGCGCGAACTCGAACGTCGCCGCCGCCACCGCGCTCCAGATCACCGTCGACACCGCCATCGCCGCGAGACCCGATCGCGGGCCGAGCGACAGAAAGAACTCGACGATCTCGCGTCCCGTCCCGTACCCGCCCGCGATCACGGCGGACTGGAAAACAACCCCGGGCAGGAGGTAGCGGCGGAACCAGGAGGGTGTCATGGCCCCGAAACTACCCGCGCCGCGCCGGGCCCGGACAGCCCGCGGTCAGAACCGAAGTAGGTACGACATCTTGAGGAAGAACTGGCTCGCGTCGCGCCGCAGGTCGTCGGTCGTCCTGAGCTCGCGGGTTCCGTCGGCGAGGTCGAACACGTCGCGGTTCGCCGCGTTCGTATTGAACCCCGCGTACACGGCCGTCCATGGGTTCACGCGATACGTGACGAGCAGGTCGGCGTTCAGGTTCTCACGCGCCGTGAGGGTCGTGAGCGCAGGGTCGGTGTCCGTGTCCTCCCACTGAACGATCGCGCGTATCGACAGCTCGCGGTTCCACTGCCAGTTCCACCGCGTGCGGGCGATCCGGTCGTCGAAGATCCGCCCGGCGCTCTCCGGGTCGTCGAGCCACGTCCACAGAAACGAGTTGTCGATGCGGAGCCGCGTCACGGGACGGAGGCTCAGCCCGAGGTTGAGCTGGGTCCAGTCGCCCGTCTCGGGCTCCTCCCCGACCGGGGGGCTGAAGTTGATCCGGTCGCCGAAACGGACGTTTCCGCCGAGACTGAACCAGTCGACGATGCTCGTCGAGTACTCGATGTCCCACGAGTCGATGTCGTAGCCGCGAGTCTCGGTGATGGCGGGGTGGTCGATCGGGCGCAGCCGCTCGACCGCGTCGG
>JAWWCR010000187.1:0-8936 GCA_033720355.1 Gemmatimonadota bacterium | reverse complement strand
GCGCGGGTCGAGCGCCGTGAGCGAGTGGGCGCCGGTGTCGACGAAGTGCCCGGGCCACAGCTCCTCGGTCGCCGCGCAGCCTCCGGGCGTGTCGCGCGCCTCGAGCACGAGTGTGCGACGTCCGGCGCGGGCGAGCATGGCGGCGGTCACGAGCCCGTTGTGTCCGGCGCCGATGACGATCGCGTCGTAGTGGCTGCCCGGCGTGCTGCCACCGGGCTGCGGGGCGCCGCCGGGGCGCGCGTCGCCGTGGGTCGGTTCGCTCATCGACGCAGGTCTCTCAGGATCTCGAGGGCGGCGAGCCGGCCCGATGCGCCGCACACGCCGCCGCCGGGGTGCGTCCCCGACCCGCACTGGTAGTAGCCCCGGATCGGGGTGCGGTAGTTGGACCACGCCGGGGCGGGGCGGTAGAAGAACAGCTGGTGCAGCGACAGCTCGCCGTGGAAGATGTTGCCCTCCGTGAGACCCATCACCTCCTGCATGTCCAGCGGCGTCATCACCTGACGGTGGAGGATCGACCCCTTCAGGTTGGGTGCGTACTCCGAGAGGGTGTCCACCACGGCGTCCCCGAACGCCTCGCGCCGCTCGTCGTTCCAGCCACCGTTCACGTCGAACGGGGCGTACTGGACGAAGATCGACATGACGTGACGTCCAGGCGGCGCCATCCCGGGGTCGATCATGGACGGGAGGATGATGTCCATGTACGGCCGTCTGGAGAACTCGCCGTACTTGGCGTCGTCGTACGCCCGCTCCAGATACGCGACATCGGGGCTGATCGAGAAGGCGCCGCGGTGGTGGTCTCCGCGACCCGGGAGGCAGGTGAAATCGGGGAGCTCCGACAGCGAGAGGTTCACCTTGCCCGACGACCCTCGGATCCGGAATCGTTCGATCGCCTCGACGAAGTCGTCGGGGAGATCGGCCCGGTCGCACAGCCCGAGGAACGTCCGCTTCGGGTCGACGCCCGAGACCACCAGCCGCGCGTGGATCTCGTCGCCGCCCTCGAGCGCCACGCCGACGGCCCGCCCATCCCGCACGATCAGACGCTCGACGGTCGTCTCGAGCCGGATGTCGGCGCCGTGCTCGCGCGCCGCCGACGCGATCGACTCGGAGACGGCGCCGTTGCCGCCCTTCGCCATCCCCCAGGCCCGAAAGACGCCGTCGATCTCGCCCATGTAGTGGTGGAGGAGGACGTACGCGGTGCCGGGCGACCGCGGTCCGAGGAACGTGCCGATGATCCCGCTGGCAGACATCGTCGCCTTGAGCGGCTCGAACTCGAACCATTCGTCGAGAAAGTCGGCCGAGCTCATCGTCATGAGCTTGTAGAGGGCGTGGAACTGCTTCTCCCCGAGTCCGCGCACGTGGCCGCCGAGTCGCAGCAGGGTCTTCAGGTCACCAAAGCTCAGCGACAGCGGGTCGGGCGGTACCATCCCGAGGATCGGCTTCACCGCCCAGGCGAGCTGATACATGAGGGTGCCGAAGTCGTCGTATGCCTCGGCGTCGCGTGGCGAATGGCGATATAGCTCGCGGCGCGTGCGGTCGTGATCGGCCCACCGCCCGAGGTAGTCGCCGTCCGGAAGCGGCGTGACGGTGCTCTCGAGCGGGAGGATCTCGAGCCCGTGCCGGGGCAGATCGAGGTCCCGGATGATCTCGGGTCGCAGCAGGCTCACCACGTACGACGCCACCGAGTACTTGAAGCCCGGGTGGATCTCCTCGGTGACGGCCGCCCCACCGACGAGGTGACGGCGCTCGATGACGAGGGTGCGGAGACCGGCCCGACCGAGGTAGGCTGCCGCGATCAGCCCGTTGTGACCGCCGCCGATGATGATCGCGTCGTAGTCGGCGTGTCCGGACGCGCCCGGGCTCATCGCGCGGCCGCCTCGCCGGCCGCGTGCGCCCCCGTCGGCGACGGTGCGGGCGTGGCGCGCTTGCGCGCGGGGTCGAAGAACGGCGTCCGGGCGACCGTCGCGCGGGCGCGGCGACGGCGGTGCTCGACGGTGACCTCGATCTCGAGCGTCGTGCCGACCGCCGCGTGCGGGACCCGGAGGTGCGCGAGCGCCAGATACCGTTTGAGTGCCGGAGACCAGCAGCGCGAGGTCGCGTAGCCGACCTGCGCCTCGCCGACGTATACGGGCACGCTCTGACGCACGGTCGAGCCCGGCAGCTGCGGCGGGAGGTCGAATTCGGCGTACGCCTGCTCGAGCGATTCCCAATCGACCACGAGCCCCCGAAGCTCCCACTCCGGACCGCGCTCGCGCTC
Organism: Gemmatimonadota bacterium; assembly: GCA_033720355.1. Classification (GTDB taxonomy): domain Bacteria; phylum Gemmatimonadota; class Gemmatimonadetes; order Palauibacterales; family Palauibacteraceae; genus Palauibacter. The sequence goes on along the minus strand of JAWWCR010000187.1, from coordinate 6,682 downwards.
GGCCTCGAGCGCACCGCGGCCCACGTACGGCCCCTTGCCGCGCGCGACGGTCCAGCCGAGACCGAGTTCGAAGGGGGACGACTTCCGGTCCTCGATGACGGCCCGGTGCGCGGGCACGTAGTCCACATCGATCAGGATCAGCCCCGCCTCGACGCGCACCATGTCGAGGGCGATGAGACCGGCCGGGGCGATCCCGAACGTCTCGCCGCGCCGGACGAGCGCGTCCCACAACGGGATCGCACGGTCGGCCGCCACCCAGAGCTCGTACCCGAGGTCGCCCGTGTACCCGGTGCGCGAGATCTGCACGGGGATACCCTCGACCCGGGTCTCGATCACGCGGAAGAAACCGAGATCCTCGATCGCCGCGTCGGTGATCTCGCGCAGGATGTCGCAGGATGCCGGCCCCTGGAGCGCGAGCGCGCCGACATCCTCGGTTTCCTCCCGGATCTCTACATCGAGACCGGCGGCGTTGTCGTGCATCCACAGGAGATTGGGTTCGGCCGAGGTGAGCCGGAAGTCGTCCTCGCCGAGCCGGTGTACGGTGCCGTCATCCCGCACCTTGCCGCGGCCGTCGCACCACGGCGTATAGAGCACCTGGCCAACCCCGCAGCGCGCGACGTCCCGGGTGATCATACGGTCGAGCAGACGTGTGGAGTCGCGGCCCGTAACGCGGTACTTGAAGAGGGGCGAAACGTCGATCAGCCCCGCCGTCCCCCGGATTGCCGCGTACTCGTGCTCGTGCGTCAGCTCGTACGCGCTCGCCGCGATGCACCCGCCCCAGCGGCGCCAGTCGCTGGCCTCGCAGAGAGGGGCCGTGCGCTCGTGGAAGGGCGTTTCACGGAGGGCGCGGCGTGTCGTGTCGCTCGTCATACCCGGGGGCGTCCCGTCATTCCCGCGTCCTCAGGGACTCCGCGGGAGCCGAAGCGCGACCAGCTCGCCCGGGACCCCGCGTCCCGCGACCGCCACGACGATGTACTGTTCTCCGTCGTGCAGATAGGTCATGGGGACGCCCGTCTGGTGAGCGGGGAGCGCGATCTCGGCGACGATCTCGCCGGTGCCCTTGTCGTGCGCGCGCAAGACGCCTTCGTCGGGGGCTCCTCCTCCGCCCTGGCCGGTTCCAGCGAAGAGAAGGGTCTTCGTCGCCAGGAGGCCCGCCCGCGTCGCCCGGCCCGTGCGCGGAACCTCGACCCCCTCCAGCATCGGGTGGTCGCGGATGTATTTCGGCGTATCGTCGTTCGCGATCATCCACAGCACCCGCCCCGTGTCCATGTCGAGCGCCGTGATCCGACCCCACGGCGGCTTGACCATCGGGAGCCCCGGCTGGCCGATCAGAGTCGAGACGCGCGACCTGCCCTGGATGAAGGACATCTCGGACGCGTCCGGATCGGCCGACAGCCCGACGAGGCTGGGGGACGTCGCCGACGGGACGAACAGCCGCCGCGTCTCGGGGTCCCACGCCGCGCCCGGCCAGTTGGCGCCGCCCAGGCTGCCACCGAGCATCAACGTCCCCTGGTTGCCGTCCTCGACGATGACCGTGGGCGGGGTGAACAGCGGTCCGAGCGTCATGCTGCGCGCGGCCTCGAGCGCGAGCTCGCGCAGCTCGGGCGTGAGGTCGATCAGGTCGTCCTCGCTCACCCCCTGCCTGTCGAAGGGCTCGGGCAAGGTGGGGAAGGGCTGTGTCGGCGCGGTCTTCTCACCCGGCACGTCCGACTGCGGAACCGGGCGCTCCTCGATCGGCCACACCGGCTCGCCGGTCGCGCGGTCGAACACGTACGTGAAGCCCTGCTTGGTGACGAGCGCCACCGCCTCGATCGCTCTCCCGTCTACCACCAGATCGAGCAGGATCGGCGCGGCCGGCGGGTCGTAGTCCCAGATGCCGTGGTGCACGGTCTGGAAGTGCCAGACGGGCTCGCCCGTGCGGGCGTCGAGGGCGACGAGGCTCTGCGAGTAGATGTTGTCGCCCGGCCGGTGCCCTCCGTAGTAGTCGCCCGTCCCCGCCTCGACCGGCAGATAGACGAGACCGCGCTCGAGGTCGGCGCTCATCGGCGTCCAGACGGCAGTGTTCCCCGTGTACTCCCACGATCCGTCTTCCCACGTGTCGTGGAAGGGCTCGCCGGGTTGCGGGATCGTGTGAAAGGTCCAGAGCAGCGCGCCGGTGCGCGCGTCGTAGCCGCGCACGTGGCCGGGCGGCATCTCGGGCGAGGGGGGGCGGTTGCCCTGCGGAAGCGCGGCGCCGACGACGAGGACGTCGCCGACGACCATCGCCGGCGAGCTCGATCCGATCTCGGCGTTCATCCGGTCGATCTCGCGACCCAGGTCGGCGCGCAGGTCGACCACGCCATCCTCCCCGAACGCCGGGTCGGGGATCCCGGTCCGCGCGTCGAGCGACACCAGGAAGTAGGCGGGGGTGATGAGGATCACCCGGGCCTCCGACCCGTCGGTCCAGTAGGAGACACCGCGTCCCGAGTTCCGTCGGGGGGCGCTCGCCGCTCGCTCGCCCTCGTCGAGTCGGTAGGTCCACAGCGTCTCGCCCGTCGCGGGATCGATCGCCGCGACGGCGCGTCGGTTGCCGGCCGTCGTATACAGGACGCCGTCCACGTAGATCGGTGTGACCCGCATGTACGGCTCGGGGTTCGGACCGTAGTTGAGGGTCGTCCACCTCCAGGCGACCTCCAGCTCGGCGGCGTTCTCCGCGTCGATCAGATCGAGGGCGGAGTATCGGGTCGATCCGGCGTCCCCCGCGTAGTGAGGCCATTCGCCGCTCGTCCCCTCCTGCGCGGTCGTGGCGGCGGGATTGGCCGTGATGCCGCCGGTCGCCAGGACGGCGACAGTGCACCCGTGCAGGAATCGCGTGCGGATCGGTCTCAAGCATGACTCCCGGGTGTGCGTCGGCCGCGCGACGCCGCGCGGCGGGCGAATCGGCCGGGTACGTTCTCGCACGAGACGGCCGCTGGCAACCGCCACCCGAACGATTGTAGCATGTCGGCCGCTTTCGACGTTACCGAAGGGAAACGCGATCTTCGATCCCCAGCTACGGGTAGCGATGCGAACCACCACTCTGTTGATCGGCTGCGTCCTCGTCGCCGGGTGCGGCGACTCGTCCACGGGTGCGGAGGCGGCCGGTCTGTGTGCGACGAGCCAGGGCCTCGAGGTGTGCGCCGACCGTACCGAGTACAGACCCGCGGACGAGGTGAGCGCATCGCTCGCGAACTCCACCGCCGCACCCATGTACATCGGGGGCTGCTCGATCAAGGTGGTGGGGAAGACAAGTCGCGAGGCGGAGTTCGAGACCACCTACTCGCCAGCCGCGCGTTGCGGGTCGGACGTGGACGCCGACGAGATCCTCGCGAATCTGGTGGAGATCCCGGCCGGCGAGACTCTCGTCCTGCCGGTCCCGATCTCGTCGATCGCCTTCCAGGGTTACTATCGCGTGAACGTCTGGATTCTCGACGCCGCCGGTCAGCGGGTATCGTCGCTTCCGGCCTTCTCGGGGACTTTCGAGGTCTTTCCCTCGGCGGGCAGCTAGGGCGGGGCCGGCCAGGCGCTCGGCCGTCCGGTCCCCGGGGGGCGCGCGCGGCTCAGGGGCGGATCTCGTTAGCTCGAGTGAGCGGCCTCATGCGTCCCACAACGGGTCGCGAAGCGCCGAAGTTGCAGCCTTGTCGCCCCCGCGAGCGCACGCCAACATCCGCACGGACCTTCACTGACAGGGAGTCGATCATGTCGCGCCGTGCCGTTCTCGCCTCGCAGCCCGCGTCCCTCCGACGTCTTGGCGCGCTCATGCTCGTCACCGTCGCCTGCGGTGTGACAGGCGTGTCCGCCCAGGAGCGCCGTCCCATGACGATCGTGGATCTGATCGAGATCCCCGGGGTCGGCGATCCACAGATCTCGCCCGACGGTACCCAGCTGCTCTACAGCAGGACCGACGCCGACTGGGAGGAGAACGGAACCGTCACCCACATCTGGCGGGTCGGGATGGACGGAACGGGGTCCGTTCAGCTCACGAACGGCGAGACCGGCGAGTCGAACCCGCGCTGGTCGCCCGACGGGATGACGATCGCGTTCGTCGCCCGGCGCGGTGGAGAGCACGGACAGATCCACCTGATCTCGAATCTGGGTGGCGAGGCGCGGGCGCTGACCGACCACCCGACGGCGACGGGGTCGATCGCCTGGTCGCCCGACGGTCGGTGGATCTATTTCCTTGCCCAGCAGGCGCCGACGGAGGCGGAGAAGGCGCGGGCAGAGATCAACGACAACGTCTACCGCTACGAAGAGGATAGGAAGAAGACCGATCTCTGGCGGGTGGAGGTCGAGACCGGCGATTCCTTCCGCGTGTCGGACGGCGTGCGGCACGTGCGGGGATACGATGTGTCACCGGACGGCTCGACCCTGCTGCTGAGCCTCTCTCCGACCCCTCTGTTCGACGACCTGCTGACGTCCGAGCTGTGGATGACGACGGCGGACGGCAGGGCCGGCAACCAGATCACCAACAACGGCATCGGCGAGACCGGGGCCCGTCTATCGCCGGACAACTCCCATGCCCTTTTCGTCGCCAACACGAGCGATGCGGCCGAGGACTTCTATTACAACCAGCGGTTGTTCGTCGTCCCCGTCGACGGGGGGGCGCCCGTGTCGATCGTCCCCGGAGGCGATCTCGACATAGCGAGCGCGGCGTGGTCGGCGAACGGTTCGCGGATCTTCTTCAGCGCCAATACCGGCGTTCGCCAGCAGGTGTTCTGGGTGTCCGTAGCGTCCCTGGTCGAGGGTGGCGGGGGCGCCGGTGCGGATCCCGCTATAGGCGACCCCGTCGAGATCACCCGGGGCGACCACGCCATCTCCGGGTGGGATTACCAGCCGGCGGCGGACCGGTTCGTTTTCTCGATCAACAGCCCCACGAATGCGGGCGACCTGTGGCGGCTCGACGGAACGAGCGGATCTCCCGTCCAGGTCACTCATGTCTTCGACTACCTCGCCGAGCAGTTCCTCCTCCCGCGGATCGAAGCCGTGAGCTGGGAAGGGGAGGACGGCGTCGATGTCGAGGGTCTCGTCTACTATCCCCTGGACTATGAGGAAGGGACCCGCTATCCGCTCGTCGTCCAGACCCACGGCGGCCCCCCGGCGTCGGACAAGTTCGGCTTCCCCCGCTCCCACAACTACGAGTCCGTCCTCGCTGCGCGGGGGTTCGTCGTCTTCAAGCCCAACTACCGTGGCTCGACTGGCTACGGCGACGCCTTCCTGCGAAACATGGTTGGACACTACTTCGACGAGGCACACCGGGACGTGATGGCGGGCGTCGATCACCTGATCGACATCGGGCTCGTCGACGGCGACCGCATGGCGAAGATGGGGTGGAGCGCCGGCGGTCACATGACCAACAAGATCATCACCTTCACCGATCGGTTCAAAGCCGCTTCGTCCGGGGCCGGCGCCATAAACTGGATGTCGATGTACGCGCAGAGCGACGTCCGCATCTACCGCACCCCGTGGTTCGGCGGGACCCCCTGGTCCGAAGACGCGCCCATCGAGCAGTACATGGCCGATTCGCCCCTCTTCGACCTGCATCGCGTGACCACCCCGACCATCATCCTCGTCGGCGAGAACGACGACCGTGTCCCGATGCCGCAGTCGGTGGAGCTGTATCAGGGCCTCAAGCACAACGGTGTGCCGACCCACCTGTACGTGGCCCCGCGCCAGGGGCATGGCTGGCGAGAACTCCAGCAACGTCTCTTCAAGGCGAACGTCGAGCTCGACTGGTTCTACCGCTGGGTGCTGGAGGAGGACTACGAGTGGGAGAAATCCCCCGTCCACCCCGAGGAGAAGTCCGTCACCACCGCCGGACGTCCGTAGCCGACGGCCGCACGCCCGTCGGCTACGGACGCTCGATCCCGGCGGCCAGACTCAACTCGATCACCAGTCTTCGGCACCTCTCAGCTTCTGTTGCTCCCGATGCGTCAGGAGACTGTCGACGAAGTCCTGACGCTCGGCCAGCAGGCCCACATGTCCTTCGATGCGGTCGAGCGTGCCTCGCAACTCGGAGATCTGCGCTTCGAGCAACGCCGTCTGTTCGCCCCTGAGCCGCGCCTGCTGGCGCTCCCGAAGCGTCTCCTCCATCACACGGCCGAGTCGACGCATGATCGGAAACGTCACGATGAACCCGCCGATGATCAGCGTCATGATGACGGCGAAGACCATCTCGGCCTGAATGTACGGCATTGAGGTGTCCTGTCCCTGGGCTGGATGAACCGTCGCGAGAAGACTTCGGGCTATGAATCCCGAACGAGCATTGCGCCACTCCGGTTTCGCCGCCCGATCCGATCGGCTCGTCTCCAACCTGGCTGGCCAGCCCGGCGACAGTGATCGCCGCCTGCACCGCGCTCATGGCGGCACTCGGGACGGCGCCCCCGGCGGCGCTCAGGACCGGCGCCCCCGGCAGCGCCCGCGGCCGGCGCCTCGGGCCGTGCTCAACGGCTTCGACTCCGGCGGCGCCCCCGGCGCTCACGGCGGTTCCCGCGGTCGCCGCTGCTCCCGCCGCCGCTCCTCCCACCGGTGCTCCTCCCGCCGCCGGTGCTCCTCCCGCCGCCGGAGCTTCCGCCGATTGGCCTCGAGCTGCCTCCGCAGCTGCCTCCGCAACGACTGGTGCGGACTCAGCAGCGACAGCACCCCGCGCCGCGTCGGCGGCGTCGGC
>JAWWCR010000186.1:0-9155 GCA_033720355.1 Gemmatimonadota bacterium | reverse complement strand
TGTCGACGGCGATCTGGATCGACGAGTCGGCGCTGAGTGATGGGAGCCGCGCCTGGAAGTAGCGCCGCAGATTCTCGAGCGTTTCGCGCAACGAGACGGGCTCGAGATCGGGTTTGTGCCCGATGAGCTCGAACCTCCGCGACACCTTCTTCAGTCGATCTACATCGGACGCCATCTCATCGACGATATCCGGCGCGCCGGGGGCGTCAGCTTCGGGCCGCTGACGGGTCTCGAGGACCTCGAGCCAGCCGACGAGCGAGCTCAGGGGAGTCCCCATCTGGTGCGCGGACTCGCGCGCCATCGCGCTCCAGATGCGCTCGCGCTCGCTGCGGAAGGAGGTGAACAGGAGCCAGAACCCGCCCCCCACGATCGTGAGGAGCGCGCCCGCCTGGAGCCAGGGGATCCAACGCAGCCTCCTGAGGATGGGAGGCTCGCCGAAGTGGACCTGGAGGTTCATGTGCTCGAAGTCCAGGTGGTCGCGTTCGCGGTCGAGCTCCTCGACGTAGGCCTCGATCTCGGCCACCCCTTCGGGTGTGCTGGCCGTCAGCCCGCCCTCGGCGACACGGCTCGGTAGGAAGGCCGCTGTCTGGACCCGGCCGAGGGTGTCGGTGAGCACGACCGGGATGCGCATCCGCTGCAGCTCGCTGAACATCTGGCTCTGCGCGAGGAGCACGAGACTGTCCTGCATCTCGAAATCGGCCGTCGCGCTGATCGCGTACATCAGGGCGTTCACCTGCTCGAAGACGCGGGCGTCGCGCTGGAGATCCATCGCCTGCTGACGGGTGAACAGGATGAACGAGATCAGGACGCCGGTGAGCAGGACTGCGACGACGATGGCAGTGGCGCGGCGCCTCACTCGCCCTCCTCTCGCGCCGGCGCCCTTCGCCCGGGATTCGCCGATCTCAAAGGGCTTCCAGGCGGTCGAACCCCACGTAGGAGTGAAGCACCTCGGGGAGGGCCACGCTCCCGCCTTCCCGGTATCCGTTCTCCAGGAGCACGACGATGAGACGGGCCAGGGCCAGCGCCGAACCGTTCAGCGTGTGGACGAACTCGGGCTTTGCGCCGGCCTCGGGCCGAAACCGGATGTTGCCCCGACGCGCCTGGTAGTCGGTATACGAGGAGCAGCTCGACACCTCGAGCCAGTCACCGACCCCGGGCGCCCAGATCTCGAGGTCGTATGTCATCGCGTTGGCGAATCCGAGATCGCCGCCCGGCAGGAGGACCCGACGATACGGGATCTCCAGCAACTCGAGGACGCGCTCGGCGTGTCGTGTGAGGGTCTCGAGCTCCTCCGCCGAGTCCTCCGGCCGACACAGCCGGACGAGCTCCACCTTGTCGAACTGGTGCACGCGCAGGAGGCCTCGCGTGTCCTTCCCGGCCGCCCCGGCCTCGCGTCGGAAGCACGGCGTGTGGGCCACGTACGCGAGCGGAAGGTCGCCGTCCGCGAGGAGCTCGTCGCGGTGCAGGTTCGTCAGGGGCACCTCGGCCGTCGGGACGAGAAACAGGTCGTCGGGCTCGGTGCGGTAGGCGTCCTCCTCGAACTTCGGGATGTGGCCGGTCGCGGTCATCGAGTCGCGATTGACCATGAGCGGCGGCGCGATCTCGAGGTAGCCGTGCTCGCGTGAGTGCAGATCGAGCATGAACTGGATGAGCGCCCGGCTCAGCCGCGCACCCGCGCCGACCAGCAGCGGAAACCCCGACCCGGCCACCTTCGAGGCGCGCTCGAGATCGAGACTCGGCGCCGGCCCGCCCGGGTAGCGGTCGACCGACGACGACGGAAGCCCGCACGCCGCGCCGATCTCCCAGTGCGGCGGCACCTCGTCACGGCGCCGCTCGCCCCACTCCGAGATCACCGGGCCCTCACCCTCTTCGCCCGGTGGCACCCGCTCGTCGGGCAGGTTCGGGATGAGGAGGAGACCGGCCTCGATCCCCTCCTCGACGTCCGCCAGCTCGGCGTCGAGTCGCTTGATCCGGCCTGCGACGTCCTGCATCGCCGCGATCGCCTCCGAGGCGTCCTCGCCCTTCTTCTTCGCCTCTCCGATCGCCTTCGACGCGGTGTTCCGCTCGGCCTTGAGCGCCTCGACCTCGCCGATCAGTCGGCGACGGGTCTCGTCGGCCGCGACGACCGCGCGCACCGCATCGGGCAGCGTCGCGTCACCGCGAACCGAGAGGCGATCGACGACCGTGTCCGTGTCTTCCCGGAGCCGGCGCAAATCTAGCATCAGACGCGGTCGTCGGGGTGTGTCACAGCTCGCCGTGCGTCCCGGGCTCGAGCACCTTGTCGCCGCAGTTCGGGTTGCGCAGATAGCGAAACATGACCGTTCCCGCCTCGATATCGATGTCGAGGATCTCCATCTTCATGTACTGGCTACAGATCAGGATCTGCGTACGGTCGCGACGGCTCCGCACGACGTAGACGTCTCCCACGCCGATCAGAAGGGCGCTGTCCTGCTCGTATCCGTCTTCGGGGGCCTCGAGGATGCTCTCGAAGCTACGGCTCGAGCGGTGGATCCCGGCCTCGCTGACGCTGTCGGCGAGGAGGCTGAAGGGAAACAGCTGACCCGCCCCGTTCACGACACGGAAGACGAAGTCCCACTGGGTCGTCTGATCCGGCCGCGCGACCGTGTTTCCGATCACGTCGAAGGCCGACGGGTCCTGGAGCCGCCCGTTGTCGAAGTCGAACAGCATGGCGTCCGACGGGTTGTCGGGGACGTCGAGCAGGAACTCGGAGAACGGATCGTCGCACGCCCCGAGGACGACGACGAGCAGCCCCGCGAGGAGGATGTTGGACGGCCGGCAAAAGTGTCTCTTCATGGCGCGGAAAGTGTCGCTCTCGTGGCTGGTGGGCAAGAAATCCGATGGCCCGAAAACCCTTGATTCACGCCACATACCCCCGAGGATCGCGGCGGTGCCGCCACGTGGCGGAACCCCCGGAGCGGGCATAGCTTGCCTGCGTCCGAACCGGGCCCGGCGCCGGGTCGAGGGCGTGCCGGAACGAAGGGGGGGATGACCGATGACGACGCAGCTCGACGCGCACGCCGTGGTGCTCGCGGGTGGCATCGGAAGCCGGTTCTGGCCCGCGTCGACTCCGGAGCGCCCGAAACAGCTCCTCCCTCTCGCCGGTCCGCGAGCGCTCATCGAGGAGACGCTCGACCGTGCCCACCATCTCCTCGGGCCGGGCCGGGTAGCGGTCGTGACGTCCAACGCGCTCGCGACGGCATTCGATCGCATGGGTGTGCTGAGAGACACGACCGTCCTCACCGAGCCGACCGCGCGCGGCACCGGTCCCGCCCTCGCATGGGCCGCCCACCAGATCGCATCGCGCGATCCGGACGCCGTCATGATCTCGATGCACGCCGACCACCGGATCGAACCGGCCGCCGGGCTCGCCGAGTCGGTCGTGCGGGCGGCGGAGCTCGCGCGCGAGGGGTATCTCGTGTGCATCGGCGCGCGGCCCGACCGCCCCGAGACCGGCTACGGATACGTCCGCCTCGCCGAGGACCTGGGCGACGGGGGTCACTCGGTCGAGGCGTTCGTAGAGAAGCCCGATACCGCGACCGCGGCCGGGTATCTGGCCGACGGCCGATACCTGTGGAACACCGGGATATTCGTCTGGCGCGTGTCCGACCTCCTGGCCGCGATCCGCGAGCTCGCGCCCGAGATCCCGCTGGAGCCCCTCGAACGGGGCGACGTCGAGACATTCTTCGACGAGTGCGTCCCGATCGCGATCGACGTCGCCGTCATGGAGCGGGCCGAACGGGTCGCGACGGTCGAAGCCCGGTTCGAATGGGACGACGTGGGCGTGTGGGATGCGCTGGGGCGTGTCCGCGAGTCCGATGCGGCCGGAAACATACCGGTCGGCCGTGTGCGCCTCCTCGACGCGACCGACAACATCGTGTGGACGGAGCACACGCGGGCAAGCGTGATCGGCGTCTCCGGTCTCGTGGTGGTCGAGGCGCACGGCGAGCTCCTCGTGCTGCCCCGTGACCGCGCGGCCGAGCTGCGCGAGATCCGCGCGCGTCTGGACGAGTTCGACGACTCCGAGACGGCCGGGTCATGACCCGGCCGGCCGCGTGGATGTTCGACGACCGGGTGGCGGATGCGTTCTACCCCTTCGCGCTCACGCGCCCGTGCGGCGAGATCCTGTACGGGGCCCATACGCCGCGTGCGCGGCTCGAGCTGGCCTGCGGTGTCCAGGTCGCGGGGCACGTGACGAGACCCTGGCTCGCCAGTTTCGTCGAACCTGGAGCGCCGCCCGTCGTGGGGCTCGCGGACATCCCGCCCGCGGCGCCGCGGATCCTCTGGTGCTCCCGGGCGGTGCCCGAAGCGGCCGAGCTGCCGGCAACGCGAGCCAACCTGTGGGTCGAGGGGGCGCTGGCCGGCGTCGTGCTCGACGCGGGCGAGGCGACGCCCGACGCCGCCTGGATCGCGGAGCCGGCCCCCCTTCCCGGGAGCCCGGACATCGAGCTGCCCGGCGAGTGGCTCGAGGCCCCCTGGGACCTGGTCGGGCGCGGTCCCACCCGCCTCGCCCGCGACCTCGAGGCGTTCGTCGCCGGCGCGGCCGATGCGACGCCGCCCGGCGTGCACCGGCTCGGCGAGGCGCCCCTGGTGCTCGGCGAGGGCGCTTCGGTCGAGCCCGGCGTCCTCGTGGACACCCGTCTCGCCCCGGTCGTCCTCGGTCCGCGGGTCGAGGTGCGGGCGGGCGCGAGGCTCGAGGGACCCGTGTTCGCGGGACCCGACTCGCGGCTCCTGGGCGGATCGATCTCGGCGCTCGCCGCCGGTCCCCGCTCGTACCTGCGCGGCGAGGTCGAGGAGACCATCGTCTTCGGATACTCCAATAAGGCGCACGACGGGTTTATCGGACACGCCGTGCTCGGGCGCTGGGTCAACCTCGGCGCGATGACGACCAACAGCGACCTCAAGAACAACTACGGGCCGGTGCGGGTCGGCCCTCCCGACCGCGTCGTCGACACGGGTCTGACGAAGCTCGGCTGTCTCGTCGGAGACCATGTGAAGACGGGGATCGGGGTGCTGCTCAACACCGGCACCGTCATCGGAGCGGGGTCGAACATCTGGGGGGCCGAGCTGCCGCCAAAGTGGGTCGAGCCCTTCTCGTGGGGTCAGGGCGCGAAGCTCGACGAGCACCGGCGCGACGCCTTCCTCTCCACCGCGGCGACGGTGCTGGGGCGACGCGACATCCCGGCAGTGGACGAGGCCGTGGCGTTTCTCGGCGACGTGTGGGACCGTGCGCGAGGCGAGTCGGCGTGAGCCTGTCGGTGGCGTCGCTCGGTAGCGGCAGTCGCGGGAACGCCTTCCTTGTCGAGGCCGACGAGACACGGCTCCTCGTCGACGCGGGGTTCAGCGGGGCGCAGCTCGCAAGGCGCCTCGAAGCCCTGGACGTCGCGCCCGAGTCGATCGATCTCGTCGTCGTGACGCACGAGCACCGGGACCACACGTCCGGCATCGGCGTCGGGGCGCGGCGCTGGGGGTGGGAGCTCGCGATGAACCCGGCCACCCGGAGGGCCTGCGACGGCCTCCTGCGAGGCGGCGAGTCGATCGCCGGGCTGCCGGCGGATGGGCTTCGAGTCGGCCCGCTCGACATCGAACCCGTCTCGACGTGCCACGACGCCGCCGACCCGGTCGCGATCGTGGTGCGGCACCGCCGTTCGGGGCTCCGGGTCGGGATCGCGACCGATCTGGGACGGGCGACGGTTCCGGTCCGGCAGGCGCTCAGGGGCTGCGCCTTCCTCGTCCTCGAATCGAACCACGACGAGCGGCTGCTGCGGGACGGTCCGTACCCGTGGGGCGTCAAACAGCGGATCGGCGGAAGTCGAGGCCACCTGTCGAACCGGCTGGCCGCTCAGCTCGCCCGCGAGCTCGTGCACCCCGGGCTCGGAGGGATCCTGCTCGCCCACCTGAGCGCCGAATGCAACGACCCCGATCTCGCGGCCGATCGGGTCGCGGAGGGACTGATGCCGACACGTTGGGGCGGCGTGCTCGCGAGCGCCCTCCAGGACTACCCGAGCGAGCGTTTCGATGTCGAGCGCCTCGCGGCGGCCCAGCGCGACGGCCCGCAGCTGTCGCTCTTCGGAGAAGCGACGGGCTGACGCGGGCAGACGGCTAGATGCCGAGCACCCTGAGCAGGTCGTTCCCCACGGCCCACAACATCAGCCCCACGACGAACACCATCCCCACGGTGGTGAAGCGCAGCCGCGTGTTGACGCTCACGGGCCGGCCCTGGATCGCTTCCACGCCGAGGAACACGAGGTGCCCGCCGTCGAGGACCGGGATCGGCAGGAGGTTGAACACGGCCAGGTTGATGCTGATGATCGCCATGAAGCTCAGCAGTCTCCAGAACCCGGCACGCGCCGCCTGACCCGAGATCTGTCCGATCATGATCGGACCGCCCACCTCGCGAGGGGAGGCCTTCCGCGTGGCGAAGTCCGCGAGAAACTGTACGACCGCGCGACTCCAGTAGACGGTGCTTCCCCAGCCGTGAACGAGGGCCTGCACCGGCCCCACCGTCGTCTGCTCGGTTCCGATCTGGATCCCGACACGCCCGACGGTACGTGACTCCTGCGCCATCTCGTTGAAGAGCTCGCGACCTTCGGGGGTCGCGTGGATCTCGAGCTCCTCGCCGTCGCGCCGCACGACCAGCTCGACTTCCTCTCCCGGCTTGCGCTCGACGAGGAGGATGACCTGGAGCGGGTCACGGACGTTCTGGCCGTCGATCTCCGTGATCAGGTCGCCCTCCATGAGCCCGGCTTCCTCGGCGGGCGAGCCCTCGTCGACCAGGGTGATGCGCGGCTCGACGACGCCTTCGCCCATCGCGATCGCCGCGAACGCGATGATCGCGAACACCCAGTTCATGATCACACCGGCGGTGATGACCAGGGTGCGGGCCCACAGCGGCTTCGCGTCGAAGTCGCGCGGACCGAGGGGCGCGCTCTCGCGCGTCGGACCCGAGTCGGGACCCTCGAGCTTCGACGTGACCTCCTCGTCCGCCATCCCGGCCATCTTCACGTAGCCGCCGAGCGGGATCCACGAGATCACGTACTCGGTCTCGCCGCGCCGGAACCCGAACATCCTGGGGCCGAGGCCGATCGAGAACCTGGGCACCTCTATGTCGACGCTCTTGGCCGCGACGAAGTGGCCGAGCTCGTGGACGAAGATGAGCACGCCGAGCACGAGGATCGTGACTGCGATGGTCAGAAGCACTCAGTTCTCTCCAGAAATCGAGACTCTCGCATGACCGGCATCCGCGCCACCGATCCCGCGCACCGCCTCCTCGGCCAGCTCCCTGGCTCGCGCATCGACTCGCCAGATCCGTTCCGTGTCCGCAACGGGGTCGGATCCGAACCGTTCCAGGGTACGCAACACCACATCCGAGAGTTCCATGAACCCGATACGGTGTTGCAGGAACGCGGCGACCGCCACCTCGTTCGCCGCATTGAACGCGATCGGCAGCTCGCCTCCCCTCCGCCCCGCGTCCACCCCCGCCTCGAAGAGCGGAAACGCATCGGTCCGCACCGGCTCGAACTCGAGCGGCCCATCCCGTAGCGGGTCGAACCCGTCCGACTCGCGTGGCTCCTCGAGACGGTCGGGGTACCCGAGGGCGTACAGGATCGGAATCTCCATCGTGGGGCGCCCGAGCTGGGCGAGACACGAACCGTCGCGGAACTCCACGAAAGAGTGGACGATCGAGGTCGGGTGGACAACCACCCTGACCTGCTCGGGCTCGAGCCCGAACAGGACGAACGCCTCGATCACCTCGAGGGCCTTGTTCGCCAGCGTCGCCGAATCGATCGTGATCTTCGCCCCCATGTCCCATGTCGGATGTGCCAGGGCATCCTCGGGCCGCACGCCGGCCAGGCGCTCGACGGACCACTCCCGAAACGGCCCGCCGGAGGCCGTCAACGTGATCTGAGCGACCTCGTCGCTCGGTCGCTCGGCGATGCACTGGTGCACCGCCGAGTGCTCGCTGTCCACGGGCAGCAGCTCGCCGCCTCCCCGCTCGAGGGCCTCCAGCACCAGGCGGCCACCGGCCACCAGGGACTCCTTGTTCGCGAGTGCGAGGCGGTGACCGAGCTCGAGCGCCCGGATCGTCGGACCGAGACCGGCGATCCCGACCAGCGCGTTGAGCACGATCGACGTCCCCTCGGCCTCGAGCGCCTCGAGGGCGGCGTCGCGCCCGATCCGCCAGTCCCCCCGCCATTCGGGGTCGTCGGGTCCGTCGTCGACGCCGGTCACGCACACGAACCGGGGATTGAACTCGGCCGCCAGCTCGTCCAGGGCCTCGATATTGGAGTGCGCCGTCATCGCGGTAACAACGAATCGCTCCGGGTGGCGCCGGATGACGTTGAGCGCCGACTGCCCGATCGACCCCGTCGCGCCGAGGATCGCCACTCCGCGCGGAGCGCTCACTTGAACAGCGCCATCCAGAAGAAGGCCGTGGGGATCGACCACAGCAGCGAATCGAGACGGTCGAGCACGCCGCCGTGGCCCGGGAGGATCGTGCCCGAGTCCTTCACGCCGCACTCGCGCTTGAGCGCCGACTCGACGAGGTCGCCCACGATCGCGAACACGCCGACGGCGAGCCCGAACCCGATCGCGACGATCCACCCGAACTCCCACCCGCCCGGCAGCACCCAGCGCGAATAGATCGGCGCCACGACCGTCGCCGCGACGAGCGCGGACACGGCGCCCTCGATCGTCTTGTTGGGGCTGATCTTCGGCGCCAGCGGTCGCTTTCCGAACGTCCGTCCTCCGAAGTACGCCGCCGTGTCGGCGATCCACGTGATGATGATCGGGAAGAAGAAGAACAGGGTCTGAGAGATCCGCGCTTCCGCCATCTCCTGCTGCGGTGGGGTCCACATCCACCCTTCGCGCAGCGGGACGCCGAAGCTGAGGAGCCCGCCCAGATAGAGGACCCCGAACGTCATGATGGCGGCCGAGAGCACCGGGCGCTCCTCGAGCGGGATCTCCGCGATCGCGAGCCCGGCGAACGCCATCAGAGACGCGCCTCCGAACAGGGCTCCCGCCCAGAACCCGCCGAAGTACACGACCGAGGGGTACAGGAAAGCGCTCAGGGCCCCGAGCCAGCCGAAGACACGATTCCCGGCGATCTCCATCATCCGCGCGTACTCGAGGAACCC